>NZ_WHIW01000003.1 GCF_009295635.1 Alkalilimnicola sp. S0819
GCCCCTTCGTACCATGACCAACACATAGCTGCCAGTACGTATAGCACTAGTGGTTGAATCAACCGACTGGCACGTTCTAATTGTTCTCTGCTAGCGCCGATCTTCATGCTGGCACTCTAACAGTGAGTAGACGGAAACATTCCCTGTTTAAACACGGAGACCTTCCACCTAACCCGCAGCGGAGCATGCCCCCCGCTTGATTATCTTTACTCGCAACATACCAGCCCGATGCCACTAGCGCCACGACGTTACCCCCCGGTTCGGCGTGGGCCACCTGTGGCCGCGTTGCGGATTAGACGGAACCGAACGGGCATTGTGCTCCGAGCGCTCGCCACCCACTGAATGGAGACACAATCTTCATCGCGACGAATAAGGAGGCTAGGGGAATGGGGCAGTCACCGTTCCTTGAAAGGGTGCGACGCGCCATCCGCGTTCGGCACTACAGCATTCGCACCGAACAGGCCTACCTCGCCTGGATTCGTCGCTACATCAACTACCAGGGCAAGCGCCACCCGGCGGATATGGCTGAGGCGGAGGTGGGTGAATTCCTCACCTACCTGGCCGTAGAGCGCCACGTGGCGCCCGCAACGCAGAATCAGGCCCTGAACGCGTTGGTCTTTCTCTACGCCAAGGTGCTCGAACGGCCCCTGGAAGGGCTGCCGCAGGTGGTTCGGGCGACCCACAGGCCGAAACTGCCGGTTGTCCTCACCCACGACGAGGTACGCCGGCTGCTCGCGGCCCTTCGGGGCGCGCATTGGTTGATCGCCTGCCTGCAGTACGGCTCGGGTCTAAGGCTGCTGGAGAGTGTGCGATTACGGGTAAAGGATCTGGATTTCACCCACCGCGCGATCTACGTGCGCGATGGCAAGGGGCGCAAGGACCGTATCGTGACCCTGCCGGAGGATCTTTGCCTGCCCTTGCGCCGACACCTGCAGACTCGGCGCACCCTGTTCGAGCAGGATCTGGCTGACGGCGTCGGCAGCGTCTATCTGCCCCATGCGCTGGCGCGAAAATATCCCAGCGCCCCAGAGGAGTGGGCCTGGCAGTATGTGTTTGCCGCGAACCAGCTCAGCCATGACCCGCGCAGCGAGGTGCGGCGTCGGCACCATTTCGCCGAAAGCAGCGTGCAAAAGGCGGTGAAGAATGCCGTCCGGCGGGCCGGTATCGCCAAGCCGGCCAGTTGCCACACCCTGCGCCACTCCTTCGCCACCCACCTGCTGGAGCGCGGCGCGGACATACGCACGGTGCAGGAGCAGTTGGGCCATGCGGATCTGCGTACCACGCAGATCTACACCCACGTGCTGCAACGCGGCGGGATGGCGGTGGTCAGCCCGCTGGGTGCGGTGCTGAGCGGCGGATAGGTCGACGCCCGGGGCCGGGCGCCGCCTACCAGCGGGCTAGTGCTTGAGCTCTTCCAGCGCCGCGACTTCGTCCAACGCCTCGGGGTTGGTGAGCGCCTCGCGGTTTTTCACCGCCTCGCCGCGCAGGATCTTCGCCACCGCGATCTCCACCTTCTTGCCCGAACGGGTGTACGGGATCTGGCTGACCTCCACGATCTTCGCCGGCACGTGGCGGGGGCTCGCGCCCTGGCGAATTCGCGTGCGGATCTCCTTCTGCAACTCCTCGGTGAGGCGCTGCCCCGGGTTCATCACCACCAGCAGCACCACGCGCACATCCCCATCCCAGGGCTGGCCCACCACGATGCTGTCGGCGATCTGGTCCAGCGTTTCCACCTGGCGGTAGATCTCGGCGGTGCCGATGCGCACGCCGCCCGGGTTCAGGGTGGCGTCAGAGCGCCCATAGATCACCGAGCCGCCGTGCTCGTTGAACAGGATGTAATCCCCATGGGCCCACACGCCGGGGAAGGTCTCGAAGTAGGCCGATTTGTACTTGGCCATGTCCGGATCATTCCAGAAGGCCACCGGCATGCAGGGCGCGGGCTGGGTACAGACCAGTTCGCCGCGCGCGTTGACGACCTCGTGGCCGTCATCGTCATAGGCCTTCACGTCCATGCCCAGCCCCTTGGCCGGGATCTCGCCCCGTCGCACGGGCACCAGCGGCGAGCCGCCCACGAAGCAGGACACGATATCGGTGCCGCCGGCAATGGAGGCCAGCATCAGCTCCTGTTTCACCGCGCTGTACACCCAGTCGTAATCCTCGGGCAGCAGCGGCGAGCCGGTGGAGAAGATCACCCGCAGGGCCGAGAGGTCATGGTCCTCACCCGGCTTCAGGCCGGCATTACGACAACCGCCCAGGAACTTCGCGCTGGTGCCGAAGTGGGTGACCTTCTCTTCCTCGGCCATCTGCCACAGCGCATCGATGCCGGGGTAAGCCGGGTTGCCGTCGAAAATGACCAGCTCGGCGCCGGTGACCAGGCCCGAGGCGAGCCAGTTCCACATCATCCAGCCGCAGGTGGTGAAGTAGAAGAACACGTCCTCGCGGCGAATGTCACCGTGCAGCATCAGCTCCTTGCTGTGCTGGAGCAGCGCGCCGCCGGCACCGTGGACGATGCACTTGGGCACGCCGGTGGTGCCGGAGGAATACAGGATGTACACCGGCTGGTCGAAGGGCAGGGGGGTGAAAGTCGGCTTTTGGCCGGCGCCCGCCGCCTGGGCTTCGCTCCAGCTCACGGTGCTCTCGTCGCCGGGAATGGCTTCGCCAGGCAGGTTCTCAATGTACACCACGGTCTCGATGGACGGGATGCGCTGGCGCAGCTCGTTGACCTGTTCGATGCGCGAGAAGGTCTTGCCGCCGTAGCCGTAGCCATTCACCGCGATCAGCGCCTTGGGCTCGATCTGCCCGAAGCGGTCATGCACGCCGTTGACACCGAAATCCGGCGAGGCCGAGGACCAGATCGCGCCGATGCTCGCGCAGGCGAGCAGGGCGATGATGGCCTCGGGGGTGTTGGCCACCAGGCCCGCCACCCGGTCGCCCTGGCCAATGCCGCGCGAGCGCAGATAAGCTTCCAGCGCACCCACCTGAGCCAGCAGCTCGCCGTAGGTCAGGGTGAAGCGCTCGCGGGTCTCGGAGCGCGCCACCATGGCGGTCTTGTTCGGGTCGCCGTGCAGCGCTTCGCGCAGCAGGTTCTCGGCGAAGTTCAGGCGTGCGCCGGGAAACCACTCGGCGCCGGGCATCTCGCGCTTGCCCAGTACCCGCTCGGCGGGCTGCTGGGCGATCACGCCCGTGTAGTCCCAGATACTCTGCCAGAAGGCCTCGATGTTGCGCACCGACCAGGCGTGAAGCTGGGCGTAGTCGCGGAACTCACCGTGCCCCCGTTCCGTGAGCCAGCGCATGTAGCGGGCCATGTTGCTATGGGTGACTTCGGCCTCGCTGGGCGTGCGCAGGATGGGGAATTCAGTGCTCATTCGGCTCCTACCTTCGGTGTCTCGTCAGCATGCGGTCAAACGCTGCCCGTCCTCCGTGTACAGGCGGAGGCCAAGGTGGGTCAGGTCGACCTGTGATCGAATGGATCGCGAGCGGGAGACGGCGGGTTGGCCTTTGCGGCTCTTGTGCCCGACGCCTGCAAACATAAGTGTCGCGGTGGTGGCGCGTCAAGCTCGGTGCGGTGCTGGTGGCAGCACGGTCTGGGTGGCATACTGGCGGGGTTTTGCTGCGGGGTGGGTTGCCCCGTGACAGCGCGGCTGATCAATACAATAAAGGGCCGGCGGTAGCCGGTTCATAATCAGCTTGGTCTCCTCTGGCCGCGCACCCATCGACCTTTGAATAAAAACTCTCGGGAGGAGTGAATAGCATGTCCTTGGCAGGAAAAACGGCGGTAGTGACCGGGTCCACCAGCGGTATCGGTCTGGCGGTGGCCCGCGCACTGGCCGCGGATGGCGCAAAGCTGATGATCAACGGCCTGGTTTCGCGGCAAGAGGGCGATGCCCTGGCGAGCGAGCTGGCACAGGAGTTCGGGGTGCAGACCCGTTTCTCGCCCGCCGACATGAGTGATCCGGATCAGATCCAGGCCATGGTCGAAGAGGCCATTCGTGAGCTGGGCGGGGTGGACGTGTTGGTGAACAACGCCGGTATTCAGCACACCGCCGCCACCGAGGATTTCCCGCGGGCCAAGTGGGATGCGATCATCGGCATCAACCTCTCCTCGGCCTTCCACGCCATTCAGGCCGCGCTGCCTCATATGCAGAAGCAGGGTTGGGGCCGGATCATCAACACCGGTTCGGTGCACGCCCTGGTGGCGTCGGTGAACAAGGCGGCCTATGTGGCGGCCAAGCATGGCATCGTCGGCCTGACCAAGGTGGTGGCGCTGGAGAATGCCGATCGGGGTATCACCTGCAACGCCATCTGCCCCGGCTGGGTGCTGACCCCGCTGATCGAGCAGCAGATCAAGGATCTGGGCGCGCGGGAGAACCTGAGCATTGACGAAGCCAAGGTGGAGCTGGTTCGCCACAAGCAGCCCTCCAAGACCTTCGTGCAGCCCGAACAGATCGGCGCCCTGGCGAGCTTCCTCGCCTCCGATGCGGCGTCCGCTATGACCGGCACGGCCCTGCCCGTGGACGGCGGCTGGACCGCCCAGTAACCGCCGCTCACAGTCTGCAAAAAGGAAAGGGGCCCACCGGCCCCTTGTTCCCGCACAGGCGCGGCTCATGGCCGCGAGTGCTCCCTCCGCTCCATGTTCGCGGAAAAGAATCGCGGGCTTTCACCCGCCCCCACATCGCTAACGCGCTGTATCCCTCAGCGCCTCCCTGCTCACCACTCCAACCGCTGCCCGTTCTCGAAGAAGCCCCCGCTGGGCCCGTCGTCCGCCAGCGTCGCCGCCCATACGATCCCTTGCGCGGCCTCCGCCGGCGTGCGTGGCGCATTCGGCCCGCCCATACGGGTACGCACCCAGCCGGGGCTGACACTGTTCACCAGGATGTTCTCCCCCTGCAGCTCGGCGGCGAGCATGCGGGTGACCGCGTTCAGCCCGGTCTTGGAGATCCGGTAAGCGGGGAAGCCATCGCGCATATGCGCGAGTTGCCCCAGCTGGCTGGAGACGTTGACGATGCGTCCGTAGCCATTGCGTCGCATCAGCGGCAGCAGGCGCTGGCACAGCTCGATGGCGCCGAACAGGTTCACTTCCAGGGTCTCGCGCAGGGTGCCCGGCTCCATTTCCAGCAGGCTGGAATGCTGCGGTTTGTCCGGCGAGCCTTCGGGGAAGAGGCCGGCGTTGTTCACCAGCACGTCCAGGCGTCGGTGCTGCAGCGCCAACTCCTCGGCAAGCTTCGCCGCGGAGCCGGGGCGGTTGAGATCCAGGGGCAGATAGTTGACTCGCAGGCCCTCGCTCTGCAGCTTGTCCGCGGCGGCCTTGCCCGCCAGGCCCTCGCGGCTGGTGATGACCACCCGCAGGCCGTGGCGGGCGAGCTGCCGGGCCGTCTCCAGCCCCAGCCCCCGGTTGCCGCCGCTGATCAGGGCAATGCGCTCGCTCATTGGCTCAGCGTGATTCCTCGCGCAGGTAGTAGCGACGGATCACGGAAAGATCATCGTTGAGCTCGTAGACCAACGGGTCGCCGGTGGGGATCTCCACACTGGTGATGTCCTCGTCGGAGACGCCGCTCAGATGCTTGATCAGTGCGCGCAGGCTGTTGCCGTGGGCGGCGATGAGGATGGAGTCGGCCTGCTGGAGGGCCGGCACGATGTCCGATTCCCAGTAGGGCAGTACCCGTTCCAGGGTGATCTTCAAGGACTCGGTGGCGGGCAGCTGCTCGGGGGGCAGGTGGGCGTAGCGCGGGTCGAAGCGCGGGTGATACTCGTCGTCCGCGTCCAGCGCCGGGGGCGGAGTGTCGAAGCTGCGACGCCAGATGTGCACCTGCTCGTCGCCGTACTTCTGCGCCGTCTCGGCCTTGTTCAGCCCGGTGAGCCCACCGTAGTGGCGCTCGTTCAGGCGCCAGTCCTTGACCACCGGAATATAGAGCTGGTCCAGCGCGTCCAGGCAGGCGCAGCAGGTGCGGATGGCGCGTTTGAGCACCGAGCAGAACGCCATGTCGAAGCGGTAGCCGTGCTCGGCGAGCAGGGCGCCGGCGGCGGCGGCCTCCTCGCGCCCCTTGTCCGACAGATCCACATCCACCCAGCCGGTGAAGCGGTTTTCCAGGTTCCACTGGCTTTGCCCGTGGCGAATCAGGACCAGGCGTTTCATGCGTGTTGTTCCTATCCGTAAAGTGCGTGGCGAATCGGGGCGGGCATTGTAGCAGTTGGGGGTCGGCGTTGAACCCGACAGGCACGCATCGCGAGGCTGCATCGGCCCCGGCCGCTTCTATCCGGGAGTGGCTGGTGCCTCCGGTTTCGCGAAATACTCCCCGTGGAAAACGGCCGCGGGCGCCTCGGTATCCGGGATGCTCAGTCGCAAGGTCAGTCGCGCCGTGCGCCCATTCTCGAGCCTTGCCACCAGTGCCCGCTGTTCGGTCAGCGACAGCGCCACTCGCACCCGCAAGTCATCTTCCAGCGGTCGGCTGTAGCGAATGCGCGCCTCGCCCAGCACCAGCCTGGCGCTCAGGCCTCGCTCCTGCACCAGCCGGTACAGCATGGCCCAGCCGCCCAGGCTCGCCAGGGAGTAGATCGCCCCGGCGAAGCCCTGACCGCTGTGGTTGTGGTTGCGCGCGAGTGGCGCGCCCAGTACCAGGCACTCGGGCTCCAGGCGCTCCACCTCCAGGCCCATGGCGGCGCTCAGTGGTATCAGTCGATGCAGCGCGGCCTGCAATTGCACTTTGTCCATGGGGGTGGATTCTACTGCAAACGCGGACGGGGCGAGGCCTGCGGGTTAAGATGGCCATCGGAGGTGCCCATGGCGGAAGAAATCGAGCGCAAGTTTCTGTTGCTCAACGAGGACTGGCGCGGCGCCGTGCAGCGCAGTGTGGCCTTCGCGCAGGGCTATCTGCTCGGTGCGCGCCAGGCCTCGGTGCGGGTGCGCATCGAGGGCGAGCAGGCCAATCTCAACATCAAGGGCGTGACGCTCGGCGTGCGCCGGGCGGAGTACGAGTACCCGATCCCGCTCGCTGACGCCCGCGAGATGCTCGACACCCTGTGCGAGGGGCCGCTGATCGAGAAGACCCGGCATTATGTCGAACACCAGGGGCATACCTGGGAGATTGACGAGTTCCACGGCGACAACGCCGGCCTGCGGGTGGCCGAGATCGAGCTTGCCCATGAGGACGAGCCCTTCGCCCGCCCCGGGTGGTTGGGTGCGGAGGTCTCGGGGGAGGCGCGCTATTACAATGTGATGCTCGTGAAGCATCCGTACCGTGAGTGGCGCGATGAGTGACTTGACCCGGGGGCGCTGGATCGAGGTGGATCTGGGCGCTCAGTGCCTGATTCTGCGTGAGGGCGAGGCCGTGCTCGCGGAGCACGCCGTATCCACGGCCGTCAACGGCCCGGGCGAGCGCGAGGGCAGCGGCTGCACGCCCCGGGGCTGGCACCGGGTGCGGGCGCGGATCGGCGCGGGGCTGCCCGCGGGCACGGTGTTTCGCGCTCGGCGGCCCACCGGCGAGGTCTACGATGAGGCGCTGGGCCGCGAGCAGCCCGGGCGGGACTGGATCCTCACCCGCATCCTCTGGCTGAGCGGCCTGGAGCCGGGGCGCAACCGTTTGGGGGATGTGGACAGCATGCGCCGTTACATCTATATCCATGGCTGCCCGGATACCTTTCCCATGGGCAGGCCGCTCTCCAAGGGCTGCGTGCGCATGCGCAACGCCGAGCTCATCGCGCTGTTCGATCGGGTGCCCGCGGGCACGCCCGTTTATCTGCATGAATGAACCCGTGTCTCCATGAAGGAGTTTCCATGTCCTTGGGACAATTGATGGTCGGCATCGCCGGCACCCGGCTCACCGCGGCCGAGACCGAGCTGCTGCGCCAGCCGAAGATCGGCGGGGTGATCCTGTTCACCCGCAATTACGAATCCGTGGCGCAACTGCGCGCCCTGTGCGACGAGATCCACGCCCTGCGTCGCCCGCCGCTGCTGATCGCGGTGGACCAGGAGGGCGGCCGGGTGCAGCGCTTCCGGGGCGAGTTCACCGAGTTGCCGCCGCTGGCGGATCTGGGCGCCGCCTGGGACCGGGACCGCAAGCAGGCCCTGGGCTGGGCCGAGCAGAGCGGTTGGCTGATGGCCGCCGAGTTGCGGGCCGTAGGGGTGGACCTGAGCTTCGCGCCGGTACTGGATCTGGGCCGGGGTGTGAGCAGCGTGATCGGGGACAGGGCCTTCCACGCCGACCCCGAAGCCATCGGTGAGCTGGCCCAGGCTTATGTGCGCGGCATGCACCGGGCTGGCATGAGCGCCACCGGCAAGCACTTCCCGGGCCACGGGTCGGTGGCGCCGGACTCCCACCTGGAGCTGCCGGTGGACGAGCGCCGGGCCGAAGATCTGGTGATGGAGGACATGCGCCCCTTCGAGCAGCTCTGCCACACGGGGCTGGAGGGCATGATGATGGCCCATGTGGTCTACAGCCAATGCGACCCGAAGCCCGGCAGCTTCTCCGCGTTCTGGATCGAGGACGTGCTGCGCAACCAGATCGGCTTCCAGGGCGCGGTGTTCAGCGATGATCTGGGCATGGCCGGTGCGGCGGTGATTGGCGATATGCCGGCTCGGGCTCGGGCGGCACTCTCGGCCGGTTGCGATATGCTGCTGCTGTGCAATGAGTTGGAGCAAGTCGAGCCGGTCATGCGCGCCATGTGGGCCCCCGAGCCGGTGGCCGCCATGCGTCTCGCCCGCCTGCACGGCCGCCAGTCCCCCGACTGGGCGACCCTGAGGGCGAGCCGCGAATGGGCCGAGGCCCGCCGCGCGGTAGACGCTTGCGCGCGCTCCGCCGAGCGCCAACTGAACCTCTGACAAGACATCAAGAGAATTACCTATGTGGAAGGATTTGCAGGATTTTCTATCCCGTAGCCTGGGCCTGGAAGGGCAGGGCATGCTGGTCGTGCAGCTTGCCGTGGTGTTGTTCGTCGCGGTGCTGGTGAACTTCATGGCCGGCCTGGCGCTGCGCCGGCTGCAGGCCAAGTTCCAGCGCAAGGGCTTTCGCTGGGGCGATGCGGTGGTTCAGGCCCTGCGCTCGCCGCTGTACTGGCTGATCTGGATTCTGGGCGTGGCCTTCGCCGTGGAAGTGCTGCAGCGCACCCTGGCGGTGCCGGCGGCGATCTTCGACTACGTCGCCCCGGCGCGCCAGATCGCCGTGATCGCCATGATGGCCTGGTTCCTGCTGCGTCTGGTGCGCGGTGTGGAAGAGAACATCATCACCCGGCGCCGGGAACGGGGGGAGCCGCTGGATTACACCACGGTGGACGCCATGGGCAAGCTGGTGCGCCTGGCCATCACCATCATCGCTTTGCTGGTGGCCCTGCAGACGCTGGGCTTCAGCATCTCCGGCGTGCTGGCCTTCGGCGGCATCGGCGGCATCGCAGTGGGTTTCGCCGCCAAGGACCTGCTCTCCAACTTCTTCGGCGGCCTGACCATCTACCTGGACCGGCCCTTCTCGGTGGGCGACTGGGTGCGCTCCCCAGACCGGAACATCGAGGGCACGGTGGAGAACATCGGCTGGCGGCTGACCACCATCCGTACCTTCGACCAGCGCCCGCTTTATGTGCCCAACTCGGTGTTCAACAGCATCGCGCTGGAGAACCCCTCGCGCATGTACAACCGGCGTATCAACGAGACCATCGGCATACGCTACGACGACTGGGAGCAGATGGAATCCATCGTCACGGCGGTGCGCCAGATGCTCATCGATCATGAGGATATGGAAACCGAACAGCGCACCCTGATCGTCGCCTTCAACAGCTTCGGGGCCTCCTCCCTGGACTTCTTCATCTACACCTTCACCAAGACGGTGGACTGGGTGAAGTACCACACGGTGAAGCAGGACGTATTGCTGCGCATCATGCGCATCATCGATGAGCACGGTGCCGAGATCGCCTTCCCCACTTCCACGGTGCACGTGCCCGAGGCGCTGCGCATGCTCGGGGATGCGCAGATCGGCGAGAACGGCAGTGTGCCCCGAGAAGCCCGGGGGTAGTGATCCGCGCGCTCCCGGGGCTCGAGCGCTTGGTCGGGGTGGTTAGTGTGGTGGCGCATCCCTATAATGCCAGCCCCCTTGGCACACCGGCGGAATCCGGGAGATGGCGCATGGCGAACAAATTACTGATTGTGATGGCCAATATCGATCCTGACTGCGGACCCGGCGTGGGTGTGCCGCTGCGTCAGGCGGCGGTGGCGGCGAGCATGGAATATGACGTGGAAGTGATCTTTGCCGGTGTCACCGGTCGACTGGCGCTGCCCGGCGCGGCGGAGCGGGTCGAGATCGGGGACAAATGCGGCAAGAATGCCTATCAGATGATCCGCGAAGCCCACGAGGAAGGGGTCACCTTCAAGGTAGGCACCTCGGTGGTGGAACTCTACGGCGAGGAGTTCATCGCCGAGGTCGCCGAGATCGTGGGCGGCGCCTACGTCATCAGCGAAGCCATGGACGACGAAACGGTGACGTTCACCTACTGACAACAATTCAAGGGGAAGGGCATGACGCTGGCGCGTTCCGAACAGGCCGAGGCGGTGTTGCGCGCCGCCGAGCTGCTCCACGACGGGGCGGCGGTGGAGTTGGCCATCACCCGCATGGCCGAGCAGATCAGCGAGCGCCTGGCGCAGAGCATGCCGCTGGTACTCACCGTCATGGTGGGGGGGCTGATCCCCGCCGGCAAGCTGCTGCCTCAGTTGCGCTTCCCTCTGGAAATGGACTACATCCACGCCACCCGCTACCGCGGCGAGACCAGTGGCGGCGAACTGCTGTGGCTGGCCCGTCCCCAGGCGCCGCTGGCCGGGCGCACCGTGCTGGTGATCGACGACATTCTCGACGAGGGCCACACCCTGGCCGGCATACTCGATGACTGCCGCGCCCAGGGTGCGAAAGAGGTGCTGAGTGCGGTGCTGGTGGACAAGCGCCACGAGCGGCGTTTCCAGAACCTGCAAGCGGATTTCGTCGGCCTGGAGGTGGACGATCGCTACGTTTTCGGCGCCGGCATGGACTACAAGGGGCTGTGCCGGAACCTGCCCGGCATCTACGCCGCCCAGGAGGATTGAGCGTGACCACGGATACTTCGCTGGCAATCATCGGCGGCACCGGCCTCACCCGGCTGCCGGGGCTGGAAATCACCCACCGGGAAGTGGTGCACACGCCCTACGGCGACCCCTCCGGGCCCGTCACCCATGGGGTGTTGCACGGGCGGGAAGTGATGTTCCTGGCGCGTCACGGTTATGGGCATACCATTCCGCCCCACCGGGTGAACTACCGGGCGAACATCTGGGCGCTCAAGCACCTGAAGGTGGGCCGGGTGCTGGCCGTGGCCGCCGTGGGGGCGATCCACGAAGCGCTCACCCCGGGCAGCCTCGCCTTTCCCGACCAGATCATCGACTACACCTGGTCGCGCAAGCATACCTTCTTCGAGGATGATCTGGCCCACGTTACCCACGTGGACCTCACCCACCCCTACGACGAGGAGCTGCGTCGGCGCATGATGGCCGCGGCGGAGGCGGGCCAGATTCCGTACCAGGGTGCCGGCACCTACGGCGCCACCCAGGGTCCGCGCCTGGAAACCGCCGCCGAGATCCGCCGCCTGCGGCGCGACGGCTGCGATATGGTCGGCATGACCGGCATGCCCGAAGCGGCCCTGGCCCGGGAGGCGGGCCTGCGCTATGCCGCCTGCGCGGTCAGCGTGAACTGGGCCGCCGGTCTGCAGGGGGACGAGGTCACCATGGAAGAGATCGAAGGCAATCTCAGCGTGGGGATGGAGCGGGTGAAGACCTTGCTGGGGGCCTTGATTCCGGCGCTTTGATCCAGGCTCGAATGGGTTTGCCGCAGAGACGCGGAGGCGCGAGAAGCGACGCGGAAAAAAGACACGGGGCAGGCGGGCGACAGCCATGGCCTTATGGCTGTCGTTGGGTTTTCGCTGCGTACCGCTGCGTCTCTGCGGTGTAATGCCCCCCTACCGCCGCCGTCCGCGCCTTGGGGCCCCGCCGGCCAGCGGCAGGTCCAGCTGCGGCGTGCCCGCCGGCGCAGGCGGTCGGCTCAGCGGCCGCGGGGCGGCACGCCGAGGACGCCGGGCCGGTTTCTCGGCCACCGGCTGCTCCACGGCCGGGGCTTCCGTCGCCGGCAGGCGCACATCCCGTTCCAGATCCAGCAGCAGATGCTGCCCGGCGTGGCCGCCACGGCACTTGAGCAGCTGTACCAAGGTCTTGCCCTTGCGCTCTTCCAGTTGCAGCCGCAGCGCGGCGGGGGAGGGCTGCTCGGCGCTGCGGACATCGCGGAACAGCAGGCTCCAGCTGTTGCCGGCCTCGGCGGCCAGCTGCAGGCGGCGCAGGCTGCGCTCGTCCAGGCGCCTGGGCCAGGCGAGCACCGCGCCGCAGGTGCCGGCGCGCAGGGCCTGTTCCACCGCCCACAGGGCGTCGGACTCGGCCCGCGGATGCACCAGCAGCAGCCGGGACAAGTCCAGCCCGTAGGCGGCCAGCGCCGGGGCGTAGGGAATGTGGGGCGGGGCGATCAGCGCCACCCAGCGCCCGCGCCGGGTCAGTTCCACCAGCGCGGGCATGAGCAGGCGCAGCTCGCCGATGCCCGATTGCCCGTGCAGGATCTCGGTGACCGCCCCCAGCGGCCAGCCGCCGCCGGGCAGGCAGGCGTCCAGGGAGTCAAAGCCGCTGCTCACGTGCTCCAGGCCCGTGTTGCGGGCCGGGGCATTGGCGCGCCAGATGCCCGGTTGCTGCAGGAGTTCTTCCACGGCGCTGTTCATCGCTACCTCGCTTGCCCCGACCGGGGCGGTGTTTCTTCTTGCCTGCGGCGAGCCGCTGCCTTACATGTTCCGGATCACGCCCACGGCCAGGCCCTCGATGGTGACCGGCTCGCGGCTCAAGTCGACTTCAATCGGGGCGAAATCCGGGTTCTCCGCCAGCAGCCGCAGCCGCGAGCCCTGGCGTTCGAAGCGCTTGACGGTGACCTCGTCGTCCAGCCGGGCCACCACGATCTGGCCGTTGCGAGCCTCGTGGCTGCGGTGCACGGCGAGCAGATCGCCGTCGAGAATGCCCGCATCGCGCATGCTCATGCCCCGCACCCGCAGCAGATAATCGGCCGCCGGCTGGAACAGCTCGGGGGCCAGCGGGCAGTGGCGCTCCACGTGCTCCTGGGCGAGCAGGGGGCTGCCGGCGGCCACCCGGCCGATCACCGGCAGGCCGGGCTCTTCCGGTTCCTTCTCCAGCAGACGTATGCCCCGGGAAGCGCCGGCCCGCAGCTCGATCATGCCCTTGCGGGCAAGCGCCCGCAGATGCTCCTCGGCGGCATTGGCCGAGCGGAAGCCGAGCGTGCGGGCGATTTCCGCCCGGGTGGGCGGGTAGCCGGTATCGGCGATGAAGCCGCGGATCAGCTCCAGTATCTGCTGCTGCCGGGGGGTGAGCTGTTGCATGGCTGTCTCCCTGTTTTGGGTTCCGTCCCGCAGGCGCGGCTCACGGCCGTGCCTGCGGGGGAAATCGTCTCGACCTGTGTATTTATACAGTGGTGCTGCTGGCTGGGCAAGTGCCGCCGTTCGTGGGGTGATAAACTCCGCCTTTTCCACGGCCACGGGGCTCAGCATGGTCAGCATCAACAGCCAGGCCCATGAACTGATCAATCGCGGCGAGGTCGGCTTCGAGCAATGGGCGGCGCATCTGCCGGTGCCCCTGCAGGGCGAGGAGCGCACCTTCCTGCATATGGCCTGGCAGACCGCCGACGCCAGCTACGGCGAGCGCCTGCGCGAGAATGGCGAAATCGCCTTCCGCCATGCCCTGGCGGTGGCCACCATCGTCGCCGAGCTGCGTCTCGATGTGGAGACCATCGCCGCGGCCCTGCTGAAGGATATTTCCGAGGCTGAACTGGAAGCTCTGCGCCGGCGCTTCGGCACCGCCTTGCCGGCGCTGGTGGAAGGCACCGGGCGCATGCGCCTGATCGAACAGTTGCCCGAGCACGCCGAGGCCGGCGCCGAGGACCGGGCCGAGCCTTTGCGCAAGATGCTGTTGGCCATGGCGCGGGATGTGCGGGTGGTGTTCATCACCCTGGCCGAGCGCCTGCAAGAGCTGCGTCTGGCGAAGGGGCTCCCGGAGGACGAGCGTCGGCGCCTGGGCCAGGAGGTGCGCGATATCTACGCGCCGCTGGCCAACCGCTTGGGTATCTGGCAGCTCAAGTGGGAGCTGGAGGATCTGGCTTTCCGCTACCTGGAGCCGGCCAATTACAAGCGCATTGCCAAGCAGCTCGCCGAAAAGCGCCGCGACCGCGAGGCCTACATCGCCGAGATCCGCCAGACCCTGCAGGCCGCCCTGGCGGAGGCCGGTGTCGAGGCTGAGGTCCGAGGCCGGCCCAAGCACCTCTACAGCATCTGGAAGAAGATGCAACGCAAGCAGCTCGACTTCAACGAGCTCTACGATATCCGCGCGTTGCGGGTGATGGTGCATGACGTGCCCGCCTGCTACGCGGCGCTGGGCGTGGTGCACGGACTGTGGCGGCATATCCCAAAGGAATTCGACGACTACATCGCCACCCCCAAGGAGAACAATTACCGCTCCCTGCACACCGCGGTGATCGGCCCCGGCGGCATGGCCTTCGAGGTGCAGATTCGCACCCGGCAGATGCACCAGGAGGCGGAGCTGGGCATCGCCGCCCACTGGCGCTACAAGGAAGGCGGCAGCCGCGATGCGGATTTCGAGCGCAAGCTCGCCTGGTTGCGCCAGCTGCTGGAGAGCGGCCCGGAGGAGGGCGAGGACCTGCTGGACCGTTTCAAGGGCGAGGTCTTCGAGGACCGGGTCTACGCCATCACCCCCAAGGGGCGCATCCTGGACCTGCCCCGGGGCGCGACGGCGCTGGATTTCGCCTACTACATCCACAGTGACATCGGTCATCACTGCCGTGGGGCGAAGATCAACGGCCGCATGACACCGCTCACCCAGCCGCTGCGCAACGGCGACCAGGTGGAGATCCTCACCCATCCCGCCAGCACCCCCAGCCGCGACTGGCTCAATCCCAGCCGGGGTTACCTGGGCACCAGCCGTGCCCGGGCCAAGGCCCGGACCTGGTTCCGCCAGCAGGACCACGACAAGAACATCAGCGCCGGTCGCGCCATTCTGGATCGGGAGCTGCACCGGCTGGGGGTGCAGGATGTGAACCTGGAGCGTCTGGCGCAGAAGAATCCGCGCTTCCCCAAGGTGGATGATTTTTTGGCCGCCATCGGCCGCCAGGAGATCACCGGCGGACAGATCGCCCAGTACCTGAGCGAGCAGCTGCTGCCCGCGCCGGAGCCCGAGCTGCACACCCGCCCGCCCAGTCGCAGCGGCCCCGGGGACGATGTGAGCATCTACGGGGTGGGCAACCTGCTCACCCGTCTGGCCCGCTGCTGCCGGCCCGCGCCGGGCGATGCCATCGTCGGTTTCATCACCCGCGGCCAGGGGGTGACGGTGCACCGGGGCAACTGCCCGACCCTGCAGCGGCTGCGCGAGAGCGAGGCGGAGCGGTTGATCGATGTGAGCTGGAGCCGCCCGGGAGAGCGTCGCTACCCGGTGGAGATTCATGTGCGCGCCCACGACCGCCAAGGCCTGATTCGCGATATCTCCGCCATTCTCAGCAACGACCGGATCAATGTGCTGGGCATCAACACGCGCACCGACGCTCGTGAGCATCTGGCGCACATGGATCTGACCGTGGAGATCGAGGACGTGGCCCAGCTCAGCCGCCTGATGGACCGTATCGGCGCGCTGCGCAACGTCATGGATGTGCGCCGCCGTGGCTGAGGGCGGCGACGTCGCTCTCATGCTAATCTGCGCAGCCCCGAGCGAACGGTAATAACAAAGACTCTATGAACAGCCATCTCACCACGGCCCTGATTCTGGTGGCGGTGCTGGGCATCAGCGCCCAGTGGCTCGCCTGGCGGCTGCGCTGGCCCGCCATCGTGCTGCTTTGCGTGTTCGGCCTGCTGGCGGGCCCGGTATTCGGCTGGATGGTGCCCGCCCGGGACTTGGGGGAGCTCACCCAGCCGGTGGTGCAGATGTGTGTGGCCATCATCCTCTTCGAGGGCGGCCTGAGCCTGCGCTGGCACGAATTCCGCGTGGCCTCCAGCGGCGTGCGCCGGTTGTTGTTCCCGGCGCTGCCCTTCAATTGGCTGCTGGGCAGCCTGGCGGCCCACTATATCGGCGGCCTGAGCTGGCCCGTGGCGCTGGTGTTCGGCGCGATCATCGTGGTCACCGGCCCCACGGTCATCATCCCGCTGCTGCGCAGCGCCGGGCTGCGCCGCCGGCCCGCCTCCTACCTGAAGTGGGAGGGCATCATCAACGACCCCATCGGTGCGATGCTCGCGGTGCTGGTGTTTCAGTACTTCCATTCCGTGGGCAGCGGTCCGGGCTTTGGCGTGAGCGTGTTCGGGGGCTTGGCGCTGGGTCTGGGCGTTGGTGTGGCGCTCGGCTGGCTGGGAGCGCAGTTGATTGCGCTGGCCTTCATCCGCCACTGGGTGCCCGAATACCTGAAGCCTCTGGTGCTGCTGATGGCGGTGTTGCTGAGCTTTCTGCTCAGCAACCAGGTGCAGCACGAGGCGGGGCTGGTGGCGGTGACCGTGTTCGGCATCGTGCTGGCCAATCGGGGGCTGGCGGATATCGAGGAAGTGCGCCGCTTCAAGGAATATCTCACCGTACTGCTGGTCTCCGCGGTGTTCATCCTGCTCACCGCCAATATCACCCCCGAGACCCTGCGGCTGCTGGACTGGCGGGCGGCGGCGCTGCTCGCCGCGGTGCTCTTCCTGGTGCGCCCGGCGGCGGTGCTGCTGGCCACCGTGCGCAGCGACATGACCTGGCGAGAGCGGCTGCTGGTGGCCTGGATCGCGCCCCGGGGCATCGTCGCCGCGGCGGTGGCCGGTGTGTTCGGCCCCGAGATGGTGGCCGCCGGCTATGCTCAGGCGGAATTGCTGATGCCCTTGATCTTCGCCCTGGTGCTGCTCACCGTGATCGTGCATGGCTTCTCGCTGGACAAGCTTGCCCGGGTGCTGGACCTGGCCTCGTCCGAGCGCCGTGGCGTGCTGATCGTCGGCGCCACCCCCTGGAGCGTGGAATTCGCCAGCACCCTTCAGAAGCTGGACGTGTCGGTGATGGTCGCTGACCCCTCCTGGTCGCGCCTGCGTGGCGCTCGACTGGGGGGGCTGCGCTACTACTACGGCGAGATTCTCTCCGAGGACGCCGAGGAGCGACTGGACCTGAGCGACATCGGCTACCTGCTGGCGCTCACCGACAACGACGCCTACAACGCCCTGGTCTGTTCGCGCTTCATCAACACCTTCGGCCGCGAGAACGTCTTCCAGCTGCCCACCTCCGTCGAGGAGCAGCCCCGGGAGATGCGCCGCACCCTGAAGGGCCGGGTACTCTATGGGCGAGACGCCCGCTACGAGGAACTGCTGCGCCTGCACTACCAGGGCTGGCGCTTCCAGAAGACCCGCTTGACCGAGGACTACCCGGCCGAGAGCTACTTCACCGAGATGGATGACAATGCCATGCCGCTCGCCCTGCTGCGGGCCGGGCGCGTGCAGTTTCAGCAGGCGGAATACCCGCTCAAGCCCCAGCCGGGGGATGTGATGCTGGCCTTTGTCTCACCGAAGATACAGCGGGAACGCCGTGGCCTGGCCGGGGCCGAGGCGGAGCTGGCGCCGGGGGAGGAGCCGAAACCCCGCATGCCGGGGTGAGCCAGGGCGCATAAGCCCCAGGGCATTCTCGATGCCGCCTTCGGCCGCATCGCGGTTACGGGCGGGTGGCACCAGGAGGATTTTGCCGGTACCACCCGCCGGGCCGGGCGGGCGGGGACCCGGGGTCTTCGCGCCGCCGGCGTTTGTCGGCGTCCCTGGGCCGTTATTCCGCCTCCTGCAGGTAGAACGACAACATCTTCGCCATCTGGCCATCCACGTAAACCCGGCAATAGGGGTCGGCGGTATAGGGCAGCTGCCCGCATGCCACGCTGATGCTGTGGCCCCGGTACTCGCCGCGCAGGGGGAAGACCGCCGGTGAGCTGAAGGGCAGTGGCGGAGAGTCCTGGCCGCGCAGCGGGCCGTGCACCACCTGCTCGCCGTTGATGAAGATGCGGACATCGGAATGGGCCAGGTCCAGCGCGCCGCTGATGCGCCAGTCGTCGAAGAGGCGGGGTTGGGCGGCGCAGGCAGTCAGCGTAGTGGCGAACAGCAGTACTATCATGCGACAGTTCATGGGCACCCCATACTTGTGAACGCTTCCCTGCAGAAGCGGCAGGTGGCCGCGATTTCCCTGGCGCGCGCCGGGGGAATAATGCATCGCGGCCATGGGCCGCTCCTGCAGTCGGAAGGCGCGACACCTCTGGTTCGGTATACGGTACAGGACGGTTTTCGATGGACTTCTCCATGGCCACGCCGGCGCTGCTGTTTCCGGCCATCTCCCTGCTGCTGCTCGCCTACACCAACCGCTTTCTGGCCCTCGCCGCACTGATTCGCGATCTGCAGACCCGCTATCGCAGCCACCGCGACAGTAATCTGCGCGGTCAGATCGACAATCTGCGCCGGCGGGTGCTGTTGATCCGCAATATGCAGGCGGCGGGGGTGGCCAGCCTGCTGCTGTGCGTGCTGTGCATGTTCCTGCTGTTCGCCGGCCAGGCGCTGATCGCCAAGTATCTCTTCGGCGTCAGCCTGCTGTTGTTGATCATTTCTCTGGGGATCTCCATACGCGAGATCCAGATCTCGGTGCAGGCGCTGCATCTGCAGTTGTCCGATCTGGAAGAATGAGCCGCGCTGCCCCATCCAGCATCGTATGGGTACCGAGGCGCAGTTGCGGGAGCTCGATCGGTTGGCGAGGTTGCTCGACAGCAGTCTGCGGGTCCCCGGCACCCGTTGGCGTTTCGGGTTGGACGGCTTGATCGGGTTGATTCCGGGGGCGGGAGATCTGGCCACCGGGGGGCTGAGCGCCTGGATCGTGCTGCGCGCCTGGCGCATGGGAGCGCCGCGCACGGTGCTGTTGCGCATGGCCGCCAATGTGGGGTTGGATGTGCTGCTCGGCAGCGTGCCGCTGCTGGGGGACGCGTTTGATTTCTTCTTCAAGGCCAACCGGCGCAACCTGCGCTTGCTGCGACGACACCTGCAACGCCATGGCGGGTGAAGGTGCGAGGCGTAGAGCTCACACCGTGGTCGCGGAGCGGTCCAGCCGCGCATGGGCCTGGGCCACGGAGCCGGCCTGTCCGGCGTAACCCGCCCAGGGGTCGCCGGCCCAGGGGTCGTCGGCCCAGGGGTCGTCGGCCCAGGGGTCCGGCCCCTGGGGCCAGTGCATGACCCGGTGGCGGCTCAGGCCGCGTCCGTCCAGGTCGGGATCGGCGAGCATTTCCCAGTTGAGCGGTGCGGCCACGGGCCAGCCCGGGGCCGGGCGCAGGCTGTAGGGCAGCACCGGGCGGCTGTCCCGCTCATTGAGCCGGTAATCGATGAACAGACGCTCGCCCGCGGGGGCAGGACGGGCGCTGTAGCGCGTCGAGTCCCGCAACTCCATGGCCCGGGCAAGCCTGCGGGCCAGCGCCCGGGTGGCGGGATAGTCGGCGCGGGCGTCCAGCGGCACGCGCAACTGCAGCCCGCCCAGCCCGTCCAGCATCGGGTAGGCGCACAGGTCCAGTTCTTCCAGTAGATCCGCCAACGTGGCGGCGGCGGTCTTCAGTGCCTCGAAATCGCCCTGGCCGCCCGCCAGGGCGTACACCAGCTGATCCGGGCACTCCGGCGCGTCGGCCCGGCTGGTGGGGGCGTGAAAGGCCACCGCGCCGGCGGCGCACAGTTTCAGCAGATCGCGGCGCTCGGCCAGACAAAGCGGCGTCATCGGTACCTCGGCCGGCGAGCCACCGTTGATCGGGGCTGAGGTGATCGGCGTGACGAACCGACCTTGGGCGTGCAGCAGCAGGCGGGGCGCGATACGACGGTAATAGCGTTGCAGGCTGGCCCCATGGGGGCTGCCAGCGCCCGGGTTTGCATCATCAAGCGCGGTGCCGCTGGAGGCGGTCTCGTTGGGGGGGCGATGTGGGGTCGGGGGCCCAGGCCTGGCCATAGCGGTCTTCTCCCGGGGCGGCGGTGCGTACCCGGAAGCTGGGGGCGGCCTGGCCGCCCCGCAAGCATCAGTGTTTCACTAGAAGCTGTATTCGTCCTCCAGCAGTTGACGCAGGCGGCGTTCCTCCTGCATGGCCTCTATGGCGCGGCGGCTGTCCGGCCGGGCGCCGGCATTGTGGCGAGGGGGCGGCAGGATGTCCTCGCCTACGCCCTCGTCCTCGCCATCCCAGGTGTCGGCGTCGTAGTCATCACCCATGTGTATAAACTCCCGAGATATTCGAGAGCTGTATACACCGAAAACCGGCCGCCGCAAACAGAAAAATACCTCGGCCGTGAAAGGGCGCAAAGCTCGGCGGCCCGGGGCTGGAATTCAGTCCTGTTCGCCGGGCTCGTTCAGCCGCACCGAGCCCACCACACAGTGCAGGCTGCCGTCGCTGAGCCGGGCCACCACCGCGTCCCCGGAACGTGCCTGGGCGGCGCGGCGCAGCACGCCACCTTCGGCATCGTGGACAATGGCGTAACCGCGCTGCAGGGTCGCCAGCGGGCTGATGGCATTCAGCTCCCCGGCCAGCCCCCGCAGGCGCAGCCGGCGCTGATGCAGTTCCTGCTGCATCTGTCGCTGCTGGCGCCGGGCCAGGGCCTGAAGCCGCTCCCGCGCGTGGCCAATACGTTCGGCCGGCGAGCAGCCGCCGAGTCGCTCATTCAGGCCCGCCAGGCGCTGATGCAGGCCGCTTAGCTGCAGTTGCAGCGCCCGCCGCAGGCGCTGCTCCAGCTCATCCAGGCGCTGGCCATGGTCCTGCAGCCGGCGACCCGGGTGGAGCTGGCGCAGGCGGTGCGTCAGCCACTGCAGGCGCTCGTGCTGGCGTTGGCGCTGGCGCCGCTGCAGATTGCGCAGCTGCTGCTCCAGCTGGACGAAGCGCCGCAACCAGGCCGCGCCGTCCGGGCTGATCAGCTCCGCGGCCGCCGAGGGCGTGGCGGCGCGCTGGTCCGCCACCAGATCGGCGATGCTGTAGTCCACCTCGTGGCCCACGGCGCTCACCGTGGGCAGCTCGCAGGCGTACAGCGCCCGGGCCACGTCTTCCTCGTTGAAGGCCCAGAGGTCTTCCAGCGAGCCGCCGCCGCGAGTGAGCAGCAGCAGGTCCACCTCTCGGCGGGCATCGGCCAGGGCGATGGCCTCGGCGATCTGCCGAGCGGCACCTTCCCCCTGCACCGGCACCGGGTAGATCAGCACTTCCAGCCGCGGGTAGCGGCGTTTGAGCACACTGAGCACATCGCGGATGGCCGCCCCGCTGGGCGAAGTGATCACCCCCAGGCGTTGGGGCATGGCAGGTAGGGGGCGCTTGTGGGCGGGGTCGAACAGGCCTTCCGCCTGTAGCCGGGCCTGCAGCTGTTCGAAGGCCCGGCGCAGGGCACCATCACCGGCGGATTCCATGTGCTCCACGATGAGCTGGTAATCACCCCGGGCCGGGTAGAGGCTGACCTTGGCTCGCAGTAAAACCCGCTCGCCGTTGCGCGGCGCGAAGCGCAGCAGCTGGTTGCGTCCGCGGAACATGGCGCAGCGCACCTGCGCGCCGCTGTCCTTGAGAGTGAAATAGATATGCCCTGAAGCGGGTCGGGCCAGGTTGGAGATCTCACCCTCCACCCACAGCAGCGGCAGGCCGGTTTCCAGCAGCGCGCGGGCCTCTTCGTTGAGGCGGGTAACGGTGTAGATGTCCGGGCGTTGGTCGGGGTTCGGGCTTTGCATGGGCGCATCATAGCAGCGGCGGCGGCCCCCCTGCAGGAGCGGCGCATGGTCGCGAAAACCCTGAGCCCAGGTGTCCGCGCCACCCATCGTGGCCATCAGTGCCCCGCCCGCCGCGCGGAGTCGCTTTGCGGCAAGCTGTCGCGGGTATTATAATGGCCGGCTATCCAAAAACCGGGCGCTCGCTCTCCGAGCGTCCGTGACGCCCGCAACCGAAGCCACAGGTGTAGCCAACATATGCTGCGAATCGCCCAGGAAGCCCTGACCTTCGATGATGTGCTCCTCATGCCGGCCTACTCCCGGGTGCTGCCCCGGGAAGTTGACCTGTCCACGCAGCTGACCCGCGGCATCCGTCTCAAGGTGCCGTTGGTCTCCTCGGCCATGGACACCGTCACCGAAGGCCGTCTGGCCATTGCGCTGGCCGAGCAGGGCGGCATCGGCATCGTCCACAAGAACCTCACCATCGAACAGCAGGCGGCGGAAGTCCGCAAGGTGAAGAAGTTCGAGTCCGGCGTGATCAAGGAGCCGATCATCGTGGGGCCGTCCACCACCATCGCCGAGGTGCTGGATCTGACCCGGGCCAATAACATCTCCGGCGTACCGGTGGTGGATGGCGAAGAACTGGTGGGTATCGTCACCAGCCGTGATTTGCGCTTCGAGACTCGGCTGGACGAGCCAGTGTCGGTCGCCATGACGCCGAAGGACCGGCTGGTTACGGTGGGCGAGGGCGCCGATCGCGAAGAGGTGCTGGAGAAGCTGCACCACAACCGCATCGAGAAGGTGCTGGTGGTCAACGATCGCTTTGAGCTGCGCGGCATGATCACCGTGAAGGACATTCAAAAGGCGAAGGATTATCCGCTGGCCAGCCGGGACGAGCACGAGCGCCTGCGGGTCGGCGCCGCGGTGGGCGCCGGTGCCGGCACCGAAGAGCGGGTCGCCGCCCTGGTCGCCGCCGGGGTCGACGTGGTGGTGGTGGACACCGCCCACGGACATCATCAGGGTGTCATCGACCGGGTGCGCTGGGTGAAACAGACCTACCCGGATCTGCAGGTGATTGGCGGCAACATCGCCACCGGTGAGGCCGCCCGCATGCTGATGGAAGCGGGTGCCGACGGGGTGAAGGTGGGCATCGGGCCGGGTTCCATCTGCACCACCCGCATCATCGCCGGGGTGGGGGTGCCCCAGATCAGCGCCATCGCCGATGTGGCCGAGGCCCTCAAGGGCACCGACGTGCCCCTGGTCGCCGATGGTGGCGTGCGCTACTCCGGTGATGTCTCCAAGGCCATCGCCGCGGGTGCCCATACGGTGATGGTGGGCAGCATGCTGGCCGGTACCGAAGAGGCGCCCGGCGAGGTGGAGCTCTACCAGGGCCGCTCCTACAAGTCCTACCGGGGCATGGGCTCGCTGGGTGCGATGTCCCAGAGCCAGGGGTCTTCGGACCGCTACTTCCAGGACGGCACCGAGCAGGTGGAAAAGTTGGTACCCGAGGGCATCGAGGGCCGCGTGCCTTACAAGGGCAGTCTGGTGGCCATCGTCCACCAGTTGGTGGGCGGCTTGCGCGCCAGCATGGGCTATGTGGGTTGCAAGGATATCAACGAGATGCGCAGCAAACCTCAGTTCGTTCGTATCACCGGCGCCGGCGTGCGGGAAAGCCACGTTCACGATGTGAGCATCACCAAGGAAGCGCCGAACTACCGGGTGGATTGAGGCTGGAGGGGGTTCCCCGCCGTAGTGGTGGGGAATCCTCGATTCCGCTTCGCTGCATCGCGGCTGCTCCCAAGGGCCCGCGTGAGGCGGCTATTTCTTTAAGGTTGGCAGGCTAGTAAAGACCCATGGCGCACGATATCCACGCCCAGCGTATCCTGATCCTTGACTTCGGCTCCCAGTACACCCAGCTCATCGCCCGCCGGGTGCGTGAGGCCGGCGTCTATTGCGAGATCTACGCCTGCGACGTGGACGACGCCGCGGTACGCGATTTCGCCCCCAGCGGGGTGATTCTCTCCGGCGGCCCCGAGTCGGTCACCTTCGAGCAGACCCCGCGCGCGCCCCAGGCGGTGTTCGAGCTGGAAGTGCCGGTGCTGGGCATCTGCTACGGCATGCAGGCCCTGGCCTCCCAACTGGGCGGCGCGGTGGAGCCCTCCAGCCACAAGGAATTCGGCTATGCGCGGGTGCGCGCCCACGGCCACTCCCGGCTGCTTCGGGATATCGAGGACCACACCAGCGAGGAGGGCTACGGCCTGCTGGACGTGTGGATGAGCCACGGCGACCGGGTCTCGGCGCTGCCTCAGGGCTTCAAGGTCATCGCCAGCACCGAAGCCGCCCCCATCGCCGGCATCGGTGACGACGAGCGCCGTTACTACGGGGTGCAGTTCCACCCGGAAGTCACCCACACCGCCCAGGGCCAGCGCATCCTCTCGCGCTTCGTGCACGAGATCTGCGGCTGCGCCGCGGCCTGGACCGCCGGCAATATCATCGAGGACAGCATCGCCCGGGTACGCGAGCAGGTGGGCGAGGACGAAGTGCTGCTGGGGCTTTCCGGCGGGGTGGACTCCTCGGTGGTGGCCGCGCTGCTGCACCGGGCCATCGGCGATCAGCTCACCTGCGTGTTCGTGGACAACGGCTTGCTGCGCCGGCAGGAGGGCGATCAGGTGATGGCCACCTTCGCTCGCCACATGGGCGTGCGGGTGATCCGGGTGGACGCCGAGGAGCAGTTCCTCTCGCGGCTCGCCGGCGTGGAGGACCCGGAGGCCAAGCGCAAGATCATCGGCAACACCTTCATCGATGTGTTCGATGCCGAGGCGGCCAAGCTGAAGAACGTGCGCTGGCTCGCCCAGGGCACCATCTACCCGGATGTCATCGAATCGGCCGGTGCCAAGACCGGCAAGGCCCATGTGATCAAGTCCCATCACAACGTGGGCGGCCTGCCCGAGCACATGAAGCTGAAGCTGGTCGAGCCCCTGCGGGAGCTGTTCAAGGACGAGGTGCGCAGGATCGGCCTGGAACTCGGGCTGCCGGCGGACATGATCCAGCGCCACCCCTTCCCCGGGCCGGGCCTGGGCGTGCGCATCCTCGGCGAGGTGAGGAAGGACTACGCTGACACCCTGCGCCGGGCGGACCATATCTTCATCGAAGAGCTGCGCGCTCATGAGCTGTACGACAAGGTCAGCCAGGCCTTCGCCGTGTTCCTGCCGGTCAAGTCCGTGGGCGTGACCGGCGATGGCCGGCGCTACGAGCACGTGGTGGCCCTGCGCGCGGTGGAGACCATCGACTTCATGACCGCCCGCTGGGCGCATCTGCCCTACGAGTTCCTGGACCTGGTCTCGCGGCGGATCATCAACGAGATCGAGGGGATTTCCCGGGTGGTGTACGACGTTTCCGGGAAGCCGCCGGCCACCATCGAATGGGAATAGGCCGTGCCCCGGCCCCGTGATCTGGCGCTGATGCGCCGGGCGCTGGATTGCGCCCGGCGCGCCGACGAGGCCGACGAGGTGCCGGTGGGCGCGGTGCTCACCGACGCCGCCGGCCAGGTGCTCGCCGAGGGCTGGAACAGCCCGGTGGCGAGCCGCGACCCCAGCGCCCATGCCGAGATCCAGGCCCTGCGTGCCGCCGGCGCGGCGCTGGGCAATTACCGTCTGCCCGGCACCACCCTTTACGTCACCCTGGAACCCTGTCCCATGTGCGTGGGCGCTATCATTCACGCCCGTGTGGCGCGGGTGGTATTCGGCGCCACCGACCCCAAGACCGGGGCTGCCGGCAGTGCCTTCGGGCTGCTGCAGGATCCCGCCCACAACCATCGGGTGAGTGTGGAGGGCGAGGTGCTGGCCGAGGAATGCGGCGAGCTGCTCCGGGCCTTCTTTCGCCGGCGCCGCGGCGCCTAGACGCGTCCTTCCGGTGCCGGCGCGGTCATGGGCCGCTCCTGCAAGGGAAGGGCTCGAGTCAGGCCTTAAAAGAGCGAATCCAGCGGTGAAACAAGCCGTACGGGCGGGTCCTCCGGGGCCAGGTATACGGGTCGCTCCGGTACGGCTTCGCTGGATTCCACCCGCAGTAGATCGGGCTCGGTGATGCGGATGAGCAGATCGTAGTAGCTGCGTACGTTCTGCACGTAGGTGACCGGTTCCCAGCCCCGGGCGTAGCCGTAGCGGGTGCGACTGTAGTACTTGCGCTGAGCCAGTAGCGGCAGGTGTTTCTGCACCGAGAACCAGGAATTCGGGTCACCGCCCAGCTCTTGGGTGAGCACCCGGGCGTCCTCCAGGTGGCCCAGGCCCACGTTGTAGGCGGCGAGGGCCATCCAGGTGCGCACCGGCTCCTGCAGATGTTGGGGAACACGCGCCTTCATCTCCGCCAGATAACGCGCGCCCCCCTCGATGCTCTGGGCCGGGTCCAATCGGTTGGAAATCCCCACATGGCTCGCCGTGTTCAGGGTCAGCATCATCAGCCCGCGCACTCCGGTGGGCGAGACGGCACGCGGGTCCCAGTGGGATTCCTGATAACCGATCGCTGCCAGCAGGCGCCAGTCCAGGCCGTGCTCCCGGGCCGCCTGCTCGAACAGTGCCCGGTATTTCGGCAGGCGCTCGGTGACATGGCGGGTGAAGGTCAGGGTGCCCACGTAATCGAAGCGGGCCAGATGCCCGTAGTACTTCTCCATCAGGTGGGTGAGGGTGCCGTCCTCGCGGATGCGGCGGAAGAAGCGATCCGCGGCCTGCTTCAGGCTGTCGTCCCGGTAGTCGGGCAGGGCCCAGGCGATGCCCTGGGGCTTGGTGAGATCGAAGGCGGCGCGCAGCTCCGGGAGGAAACGCTGGTGCAGGGTGAGTTCATTGGAATGGGCGATGGTGTAGGGGATCTCCCGGTTCCACACCCGATAGAGCAGCTCTTCCGAGCTCGCCAGCGGGTCTATGGCCCAGTCCAGGCCAGGCAGCTTGAGCGCGGTTCGGCGGATATACTCCGCATGACTGCTGCCGGGGCTGACCAGGACGGGTTCTTCCAGTTCCAGCAGCGTGGCGGGTCGGCGCGCGCCGGCGCGATACACCAGCTGCTGGCGTACGCTCATGTAGGGAACCGAGAAATCATACCGCTTGCGGCGCGCTTCGGTGACGGCGAGCCCGGCAGCGGCGATGTGCGCACGGCGGCTGTCGAGGATCTCGAAGACCTGGTTCAGGTCCTCTGCGATAACGATACGCAGGTCCAGGCCCAGTTCCCGGGCGAAGGCCCGCGCCAGGTCGTACTCCATGCCCAGATCCCGCTCACCGCTATGGTAATACGTGGACGGCCCCAGCCGCGTCACCACCACCAGTTCCCCGTCCTGCTTGATGCGTTCCAGCAGGGTGGGGGGACGCATGTTGGCGGTCCACGCCATATAGCTCAGCGCCAGACACAGCACCGCCATCAGCAGCGCGGCAGGAGATGCTCCCCGCGTCATCAAGGAAATGCCTCTTCGTATGAACCCCCGGATATTGTAGACTAGCCCGCCTCAGCGCGTAGCGAATCCTGTCCGGCCCTTACCCGGGGCCGCGCGCCAGGTGTTCAGGAGAGGTGGCTGAGTGGTCGAAAGCGGCGGTCTCGAAAACCGTTGTCCGGTACTCCCGGACCGGGGGTTCGAATCCCCCCCTCTCCGCCAAATGGAAAACGGGGCCCCGGCGGGGCCCCGTTTTTCGTTTGAACGACACTGGGAGTCGAAACCCCGATCCATGGCAATGATGGGTTCGACAAGGCCCCGCAGGGGGGAGTGGCCGCAGGCCGCGAATCAATCCCCCCTCTCCGCCAAATGGAAAACGGCCGGGATTGGAATCCTCGGTCCATTTCATTCCCACAATATCCGTTGTGGCTCAACGGCGCCTATTAGCCGCAGGTCGGCGGTGCTGACTCCGTGGTCGTCGTCACGCCGTTGCGGCACTGCTGCCCGCAGCTTGCTTATTTAATTGCGGAGCGTATCATCTATCCGGGAATAACCAAAAACGCAGTGTCCAGTTTTCTGGGCGCTGCTTTTTTTTGGAATTTCACGGCTGTTTTAGCGGGTCGAGGCGGCACTGCCGGCTGCCGATATCTTCGTGAAGGGTGCATATGTGACGTATGTTCTCGCGCGAGTCATGGAGCGTGTACGCGGCGCTCCGTCTTTTCCACGTAATATCGACGTGGCGGAATTGTTCGCTGGAGGAACGGGTGTTTGCATAGAACATCATGAGAAAGGAGTAAAGATATTCGCGATAAACGAATCGTCCATGGGTTCCGGGGTGGCGAGAATTCTTGCCTATATGCCCGGTTATTATCTGCCGAAGGATCTGGAAATTCTTCGGCTGGAAAAACCCCGACCATCGGAACCGGTCATGGGTTTTCGCATCGTTCCGCCGCCTGCCATGGACACCACCGTGCGCCGGGTGTTGCTCTGGCGTCAGGTCACGCCGTTTTCCGTGGAAGTCAGTGGTCTGCCCATATGTCTGCAAGGGCAGGCGCCGCTCTCCAGGCTTATCGGGCTGGAGCAGGAATTACGGGGTGCCACAGGGCGCGATATGGCGATATGCGTGTACTTTAGCCATTATGCGCCCCTTGCCCAAAGGGAGGTGATGGGTGTTTTCGCAAGTGTATGAACTGATTTTCTCGGGCCAGGCGCTGCACCTGGTTTCAGCGCTTGTCATCGGCGGCCTCATCGGCGCGGAGCGTAGTTTCAGTGGCCGCCCGGCGGGGTTCAGGACCCATGTGCTGGTCTGCGTGTCATCCTCATTGTTGATGATGATCTCGGTCTACCAGGCCGAGTGGCTGGGCGATCTGCCCGTGGATATGGTGCGCACCGATCCTACACGTATGGCGCAGGGGATCATGACCGGGATCGGGTTTCTCGGCGCCGGCGTGATCTTCAAGGAGGGGCTCACGGTGCGTGGTCTCACCACGGCTGCCTCCATCTGGATGACGGCGGCCATCGGTGCCTTGCTCGGCATCGGCTTCTACGGGCCGGCCTTGCTCGCATCGGCCCTGACCCTGCTCACCCTGTCGGTGCTGCGCATGCTGGAGGACTGGATTCCCCGCCGCCACCATGCCGAGCACGTGCTGCGATTTCACCGCGAGACGGTGCTGCCGGAGCAGCAGGTGCGGGATCTGCTGCGGCAGGTCGGCTGCCGGGTTCTGAAGGTCGGCTATAGATTGTCGACGGGTGGCGAGTTCTTCGAATACACGATGGTGATTCGTGCCATGGACAGGCGCAGTTTCCAGCGCCTGTCCCGGGAGTTGTTAAGGAAACAGGAGGTTGTCGGGTTTCGTCTGTCGCCCATGGTGGATTAGGGCGCGGGGTCGCCGACCCGCCGGGCACGCGACGCCGGTCAGCGTGCCGGGCCGGTCGGCGCCGGCTCGAGACCCACCGGCCTTACTTGATCAGGCGCAGTGCGAACGGGTACCGATAGCTCGCTCCGTTGCTGACCTTCACTGCCGCGACGATGCACAGCACCAGATTGGTCAGCCACACCAGCGGCATCAGCAGCGCGCCGATCAGCACGAAGGCCAGCACCCAGCAGACGATGAAGGCGATCAGCACGGTGATCTGGAAGTTCAGCGCTTCCTTCACCTGCTCCAGCAACCAGCTGGGGCCTTCGCTCTGCTTGATCAGGTAGACGATCAGGCTGGGAATGAACCCGAGGATGATGCCGCTGAGATGCACCAGCAGGGCGATGTTCTTCTGGTCGCCGGCGGGGGCGTTGGTGGATAGCTGCTCTTCGTGCTCGGACATGGTCGGGCCTCACGGTTTGTTGATTATTGAGAACAGCGTCATCGTAAATCAGGAGCCTGGTCCCCGCCAGTGGGGGACGGGCCGTCTCGCCCCGGCGGCCAGGCCCGCGCGCTTACCGAGCGCAGGTGCAGCTCCCGCTGGGGCGCCGCCAGGCGTATGCCCTGCGCCCGCAGCCCGGCGAGTATCGATTGATGCAGGGCGTCGGTGACCGAGAGCCGGTCCTCCATGCCCTGCAGGTAGGCGCGGATCTCGAAATGCATGCCCTGTTCGCCGAAACGCATGAAGTGCACACTGGGGGCCGGGTCGGAGAGGATCAGGCCCTGTGTTCGCACCGCCTCCCGCAGCACGCGGCTGACGGTCTCGGGTTCGCTGGCGAAATCCACCCGCACCTCGATCAGCAACTGGGTGATCTGGTCGGAAAGCGTCCAGTTGATCAGCTGCTCGGTGACGAAGTCCTTGTTGGGGATGATCAGCTCCCGCCGCGCCCAGTCGGTGATGGTGGTGGCGCGAATGCGGATGCGGCTGACAGTGCCGGTGCGATCCCCCAGGGTAACGGTGTCGCCCACTCGCACCGGCCGCTCGAACAGGATGATCAGCCCGGAGACGAAATTGGCGAAGATCTCCTGCAGACCGAAGCCCAGGCCCACGCCCAGCGCGGCCACCAGCCATTGCGCCTCGCTCCAGCGTATGCCGATCAGGGCAATGGCGGCGATGAGCCCCAGCCCGGTTACCAGGTAGCGGCTGAGTGTGGTGACGGCATAGCGGTTTCCCGGATCCATGTGCACCCGGCGCAGCAGCAGGATCTCCAGCAGGCCGGGAAGGTTGCGTACCAGCAGAATCACGCCCGAGAGCAGGGCGACGGCGAGGGCGGCGTCCAACAGCGTGACCGGCCGCATCAGCTGCTCGCTGCCCGCGCCGGTGTAATGGTGCCAGAGCACCACCTCCTGAAGAATGCGCAGGGCGGGCAGCAGGTCCGCCCATAGCCACCACAGCCCCACCAGCAGGCTCACGCCCACCAGCAGGCGCAGTAGCTGCCGGGTCTGCTCGTCCACGGTCTGTAGCGAGAGCTGAGGTTGCTGCTCGATTACGCCTCCGCCTTGTTTCCGACGCTGGCTCGCCCGCAGATGGGCAAGTCGGCGCTCCGCCAGGCGCATGCCGCGCAGGATCAGCGACAGCCCGACGATGATCAGCAATAGCCACCAGGCGCTGGCCATCAGGCGGCTGGCCAGTTGCAGGGCCGTGTAGTAGTAGCCCAGGCCGGCGAGTGTCGCCAGGGCCAACGGCAGGGCGGTGACGGCGAAGCGCAGCAGTTGCCAGCTGTACCCCGCGCTTCGCCTGGGCAACAGTCGGCCGGCGCGCAGCCAGTTCCAGGCGGTCCAGGCGAGCAGCAGGGCGGCGCTCATATAGGCCGCGCGCCCCAGGCTGTCGTGTGCGCCGGTTCCCTGCTGCTCGGCACCATAGGCCACCAGCAGGGCCGACAGGGCCAGTAGCGGTACGAAGCGACGCAGCGGCGCGCGCAGTTGGCGGCACAGCCCGATGGGCCAGCGGAAATGCACCGGCGCGAGCCCGCCGGGGCGGCAGGACTGGGACAGGCCGAGCCCCAGAAAGCCGATCAGCGCGGCGGCTTGCAGGCCTTCACCAAGGGCGTGGGCGAAACTGCCGGGACCGGCGCCCCGAGTGGCGAGCCAGCCCAGGGTGCCCAGCAGCAGCGGGGTGGGCAAACTCAGCAAGGTGGTATACGCCAGGGCCTGGAGGCTATAGCGAAAGCGGTCTTCCAGCGGATGGCCCACGCGGCGCTGTGCCTCGCGCAGCAGGCGCCGCAGGCGCGGCGTGAGCAGCAGGCAGAACAAGGCTGCGAGCAACAGCCCGGTGGTCGACGCGGGGCGGCTCGCCGCGCCTTGGCCGATGGCCTGAATCACGCTGCGCCAACCCGCCGCGCGCAACAGTGCCAGCAGGGCCTCGCGTAATTGAGAAAACCAGGCTCGGTTCAGCGGGTCGGCACTGGCCACCCAGAGCAGGTGTTCATCCAACAGCGCGGCGTAGCGCGCGCTCTGCTCCTGTAGCCGTTCCTGGGCCTGTGCCAGTTCGGCGATGCGATCGATGCGTCGGTTGAGGTTCAGTCGCAGGGTATCCACCAGCCCGGCCTGTTCGGCCAGCAGCGCTTCCAGCGCGGTGTGTATGCGGGGAATATCCTCGGGGCGGGCGGTCAGTCGCACCCGTTCGGCGACAAGCTCCCGGGCAAGAGCCTTCGGCTCCTGCAATGCGCGAGCCGTTTCCTGCAGACGGAGCATCTCCAGGCGGGCCCGGGCCAGTCGCGTGCGCAGAGCCTTCAGGCGCTCCTCGAAGCGCTGAGGGGGCGGGAGGCTGCGCCGCTCGCGCAACAAGGCCTCGCCGAGCAGCACATCGCCCCCGGCGAGTTCCAGTTGCCGGCGGGTGCTCTGGTAGCTGCGGCGCAACTGCTCCAGTTGTCGTTGAGCGTAGCGGTTCTCCTCGGCGAGCTGCTCCACGCCGGCCACCAGCGTGTTGAGCTGCTCGCTGAGGGCGTTGTTGCGCTGCGCCTGTTCACTCAACAGGGGGTGCAGCCCGCGCACGGATTCCGCGGCGCGTTGGGCCTGTTCCCGGGCGCGTTCGGCCTCGCTGCGACTTTCGCGGTTGACGCGCGTCTCCAGCGAGCCGACCCGCTGTTGCAGCCATTCGATGTGCTGAAGCAGGCGCAGGCGTTGTGCCCTGGCCAGTTCCTGCCGGGCGTTGTGGCTGAGCAACTGCTGCTCCAGCATGCGCGTCTTGGCCGCCACGGCCCGGCGGCGGGCATCCAGCAGTGCGGCTCTGGCTTCCGCCAGCTCTTCCCCGTCGGCGCTGGCACTTTCCTGGGTGAGTGCTTCCTGCTCGCTGCGCAGTTCCAGCAGTGCCTCACGCAGGCGGGCCGGCTGGTCGCGCATATCCGCCAGTTGTGCCTCCAGCGCCTGCAGTTCGCTCTGCAGGGCGGCGAGCCGCGCCTTCTCCTCGCTCAAGGCTTGTTCCAGTGTGGCTAGATCGGCCCCTTCGCCCGGCAAGGGTGGCCAGTCGTCCGGCGCTCGGTCGGATTCCGCCTCGCGTCGTGCCCGTGCCGCCCGGCCCGGGGCATTCTCCAGCGCCGCGCGAAAGGCGGCGGCCGCCTGCTGGTCACGCTGTGCCTGTTGCAGCCGCTCCCGCGCTTCTCGGTAGAGAGCCAGGGCATCGGCGTTGCCGCCCGTGGCGGGCTCGCCCTCGGGGCTCTCCAGGGCCTCGATGCGCGCTTCCAGGCGCAAGACATCCGTCGCGGTGGTGTCCGTGGCTTGGGCGTTCTGGGCATGCCCGATAGGGGGCGCCAGGCCCAAGAACAGCGCCAGCGCGCCCGCCGCCAGCGCGGCGGGCAGGCGCCGTGCGGGCCAGGGCAGGGCGTGAGGGACGCGGCCGCGCATTCAGGCACGGTGCAGGGAGGCGTGAATGAAACGCTCGGCGGCCGGCTCACGGGGCAGGTAATCGGCCACCGGCGGGAAGCGGTGTGGTTCGGGCTGGGCCGCGGCGGCAAGATACTGCTCGGCCCAGCGGTAGACATTCTGCTCGCTCACCTGGCGCCACAGCCGCGCCATCCTGCGGGCTCGTTCCGAAGCCGGCATGCGGTAGGCCCGGTGTATGGCCTCGGCGGTGCCTTCCACATCGTAGGGGTTGATGAGCAGCGCGCCGTCCTGGAGCTGGGGGGCGGCGCCGGCGAATTCGCTGAGTATGAGTACCCCGGGGCGCTCGACGCGGCTGGCGCAGTATTCCTTGGCCACCAGGTTCATACCGTCCTTCAGCGGTGTGACCAGGGCGATGTCGGCGCGTCGGTACCAGGCGGCCAGATGCACCGGGCTCAAGCGATGGAACATATAGTGAATGGGAACCCAGCCTTCCTCCGTGAACTCGCCGTTGATCTCGCCAACCAGCCGCTCCACCTCCAGCCGCAGCGCCTGGTAGGCGGGTATGTCATGGCGGCTGGGTACGGCGTGCTGCACCAGGTGCACCCGCCCGCGCAGGCGTGGATAACGGTGCAGGGCCGTGCGGAAGGCCTCCAGCTTGTTGGGCAGGCCCTTGGTATAGTCCAGCCGATCCACGCCCAGGATGATGCAACGGCCCGGGAAGGCCTCGTCCAGCGTGGCCGCCACTTGCGCCGATTCGCTGGAGAGCGCCTGGGCGCGCACCGCCTGGGCATCTATGCCGATGGGGAAGCTGCCCACGGCGACCGGGTGCGAGGCCTCTTCCTCCCGGTGGGCCACCTGCAGCAGGGTACCCCGGGCCACGGCCCTGGCGGGCGTATGCAGCAGCCGGTGTACGCATTGGCCGAAGTTGCGCCGGTCACGCAAGGTCTGGAAACCAATCAGGTCGAAGGCGAGCAGCTTGCGCAGGATCTGGAAACGCCAGGGGAGTTTGAGAAAGATCTCCAGTGGTGGGAAGGGGATATGCAGAAAGAAACCGAGCCGCGCCGGACAGGACAGGCGTCGCAGCGCGCTCGCCAGCTCCATCAGGTGGTAGTCGTGCACCCAGACGAAGTCCTGCCAACAGGCCAGGCCCGAGACGATGCGCGCGAACTTGCGGTTCACCCGCTCGTAGATGCGCCAGTAACGGGGGTCGAAGTTGCAGCGGGTGAACAGGTCGTGAAAGAGTGGCCAGATGATCTCGTTGGAAAACCCGTGGTAGAAGCCGGCGTGCTCGGCGCTGCTCAGGCTCACCGGGTGGTAGCGATAGGCGCCGTTGCCGCTGGCCTGGTCCAGCGCCCGGCGCAAGGCCCGGGCACTGGCGCCCAGCTGGCCGGGCCAGCCTACCCACAGTCCGCCATGGCGGCGCAGCACGGGCACCATGGCATTGACCAATCCACCACTGCTCGGCTCGGCGTGCCAGCGTTTGCCTTGCTGACACAGGGTGACCGGAAGGCGGTTGGAAACGACGATGATGCGTCCCTGCGTACTCGCTGGCATATCTGGTGGCGTCCGGTGAGCGTCGGGCTTCCCGAGTGGGTATTGGGCGCGGCCGCGGGCAACTCAAGCAAGGCGGAACAGGGGGGGAATCCTTGCTCGACAGTCTCTTGACGAGTCTGGCACCGGCTCGGGAGGGCCTGGGTGCGCTGGGTTTCACCGCCCTGGTGGTGTTCTTCGCCGAATTCGGCGACAAGAGCCAGTTGGTGGCCATGACGCTGGCGGCACGGCACCGCAAGGTATGGAGCGTGTTGCTGGGGGCCGGTGGGGCTCTGGTGCTGCTGAGCGCTCTGGGGGTGCTGTTCGGTGCGCTGGTGGCGCAGTGGCTGCCACGCCCCTGGCTGGATATCGCCGTGGCGGGGTTGTTTCTGCTGTTTTCCTGGCAGGCCTTGCGCGGTGGCGATGAGGAGGAGGCGGGGGCGATCGCCGGGGGGCGCCCTGGCATGGTGCTGGTGACCAGCTTCGCGCTGGTGTTCCTGGCCGAATTTGGCGACAAGACCCAGCTGGCGGTGGCGGGTCTCGCCACTGTGGCGCCGCCCTGGCCGGTCTGGCTGGGGGGGAGCCTGGCCTTGCTGCTGAATACGGCCTTGGGTGTGTGGGTCGGGGGGCGATTGTTGGCGCACATGCCCGGGCGCTGGCTGCACCGGCTGGCGGGGCTGCTTTTCCTGTTGCTGGCCGGCTGGACGCTCTGGTCGATCTGAACTTGCCCCAGTGCCCGCAGGGCACCATCTAAGAGGCACCGACTGCAAGCGGACCCGCTCCGCCCATGCCGAGGTGCTTATGACGGAACTCAATGCAGCCATTGCGCTTTTCCTGCTGTTCACCGCCGCCGCCGCGCTGCGCGGGTTGTTGGCGGCGGCGCGCCAGCGTGCCCGGGGCTTGGTGCTCGGCTGCGCGGCGTTGACCTGCGCCGCCGCGCTGGCGGCCCAGGCTTCCGGGCTCCCCTGGTTGATGGATCTGCTGCTGATGATTCTCCTGCTGCTGGTCTCCGCCTGGTTGCTGTGGCCGCGCCGGCAGCCGCTAAGCCGTGGGAAGCTGCGATGAACGCGGGCTTCAATCTGCTCAGTGTGCTGTGCTGGCTGGGCGGCGCCTGGGCCCTGTACCGCGGGCTGCGACCCGAGGTAGGGGTCAGCCGCCAGGCGCTGCTGGCGTTGACGCTGGTCATGTTGGGCCTGATGCTCCAGGCCGAGAGCCTGTGGCAGCTGCTCAAGCTTGGCCTGATCTGGTGGCTGGGCCTGCTGTTATGCGTGGCGCTGGCGGAGAGCGTGGGCAAACCCGCCGCGCGGCCCGACGAGCAGGGCAAGCAGGGCTGACCGTCCCGCCCGGCGGGGTGGGCGCGGTCTTGGCCGCCATGGCCGAATCGCTCAGCTTCCCAGGCTGAGGGCAGCGAGCAACAGGATCAAACCCAGCAACACGATGCCGGTTCGGGGCAGATGCAGCAGCCTCGCCTCCAGATGGTCGAGGCGACGCCGTAGCGCCCCCCTTCTGAGGTGACGGTGAGGGTGTTTGCGGGCGGTATCGGGCAGCCGGAGCCGGGCCGCCAGCACTTCCAGCGGCACCACTATATCCCCGGCGGGGACGATCGGGCGCAGCCTCCAACCCCTTGTCGCCACCCACCAGGCAAAGCCCGCCAGGGGCAGGATCACCAGCCAGGGCCAGAGACTTTTCCACTTGAGGCTGTCCGCCAACAGTGTGGCCGGGGCGTAGGGATGGTGCAGCCACGACCAGACCCAGGGCATGAGTAGCGCCCAGGCCGCCAGGATCAGAAAGGGCGCGGGCCCCACCGGGTCCATGCCGGGCAGGGGGCTTGGCCGGGGCTGCCGGCGGCTGAGGTACAGGAAACGGCTCATCAGCAGGCCGGTCGCCACCGAGCTCCAGGGCAGCAGGTTCTTCCACGGCCCGGCCGGGGTCGGTGCAATCGGAGCTTGCCCGGCCGCGCTCATCCACAGCTTCAGCAGATATCCGCCGCTCAGGGGCAGGGCGGCGAGGCTGAGCGAGAGCATCAGCAGGGTGGGATACACCCAGCCACCGGCTCGGCCCCGGCGTGCCACGCCCAGCCCCAGGAACAGCGCGGCCTTGACGCTGGCGTGGTGGAGGGCGAAGGCGCCGGCGGCGGCGGCCGCCAGGGGCCAGGTACGAGGCTCGCCGGCGCTGCTGCCCAGCAGCGCGGTGACCAGGCCCATCTGGCTGATGCTGGAATAACCGAGCAGCATCTTCGGCTTCGACTGCAGCACACCGACCAGGGCACCATAGAAAGCGGCCGCCAGGCCCAGCCCGAGCATCCAGGGCGCGAGGGCGGTAAGGCCGGCGCCGGTCTCCGGCAGGAAGCGGATCCAGCCGAGCAGCCCGGCCTTCAGCAGGGCGCCGGAGAGCAGAGCACTGCAGGGATAGGGGGCCAGGCCATGGGCGCGCGGCAACCACACGTGCAGTGGCAGCACGCCGTGCTTCACGCCCATGCCGACGAACAGCAACAGGGCGACCAGGAGCCCCTCGCGCCCCTGGTCCAGGTAAAGAAAGCCCGCCAGCATGGCCATCTCCCCCAGCAGCGCGAGCGTCAGATACAGCCGCCCTGCCTGGCGTGCCCGGGCGCCGGGCTCCACCACGATCAAGCCGTAGGCGGCCAGGCTGAGCAGGCTGAAGGCGATGTAATAGCCGATCGGGTCCAAGGCGATGATCACGCCCAGGTTCCCCGCCTGGCAAAGCAGGAAGCAGCACAGCAGCCGCGCGCCGGCGGGCCGCTGCCAGGGCCGGGTGCGCAGCAGGTGCCAGCCGGCGAGCATCCAGATCACGGCGCTGAAGAGCAGGAATAGCCGACCGGGCGCATCCAGTCCCAGGGTGATGCCGAAGGTGATCAGCGGCTGCTGCAGGCTGATCTGAGGCAGCAGCAGTGCGGCGAGTAGTGCCGGCAGGGGCGTACCGGGCAGGGCGCGGGCGGCGCGGGGCGCGCCTCCGGGCAGCACCGCGAGCAGCCCCAGCCCCAGGGGCAGCAGCACGATCAGATACAAGAGGGCAGGCCAAAGGGCGCTCATGGCAGGACCTGCTCGTTGATGAAGGTGGCCCAGTGCAGGGGGCTCAGCGCACTGCCGGCGAACAGGCCGAACAACACCGTGAGCGCGGCGGTGATCAGCGCCGGCCAGAGCAGCCCGGGCGCAGTCTCCAGGCGACCGGGGCTGGCGGCCTCCTGGGGCCAGCTGCCCTCGGGAGGCAGGAACCAGGCCCGGTGGATGATCGGCAGGAAATAGGCCGCGTTCAACAGGCTGCTCAGCAACAGCACCGGAACCACCCAATCATTGCCGCTCTCCAGCGCGCCCACGCCCAGCTGCCATTTACTGATGAAGCCGGCCAACGGCGGCACTCCGACCATGGCCAGTCCGGCGATGCTGAAGGTCAGCATGGTCAGGGGCATGCGTCGCCCCGCGCCGTTCAGCTCGCTCACCCGGTGTATGCCCAGGGTTTCCGCCAGGGCGCCGGCGCAGAAGAACATGGTGATCTTCATTACGCCCTGGTGCACCAAATGGGCCAGCCCGCCGATGCCGGCCAGGGGGCTTAGCAGCGCCGTGCCCAGCACGATATAGGAGAGCTGGCTGACGGTGGAGTAGGCGAGGCGGCGTTTTATGTCGTCCTGGCGCAGTGCCTGCACCGAGCCGTAGACGATGGTCAACGCCGCCAGCCAGGCCAGCGGCGTGAGCACCCCCAGGCGCGCCGACAAGGCAAGGCCGTAGACATCGTAGATCACCCGGATGATGCCGAACGCACCCGCCTTGACCACCGCCACCGCGTGCAGCAGCGCGCTGACCGGTGCCGGGGCCACCATGGCCCGGGGCAGCCAGCCGTGCAGCGGCACCAGCGCGGCCTTGACGCCGAAACCGAGGATCAGCACCCAGAAGATCAGTTGCAGGCTGAGCTGATCCGGCACGGCCTCCAGCGCCCCCCCGCCTTCGGCGAAGCTCAGGCTGCCCCTGAGGGCATGCAGCCAGGCCGTGCCCAGCAGCACGAGTGCGCCGCCGGCCAGGGTGTAGCGCAAGTACACATAGCCCGCGGCGAGGGAGGCCCGGTCTCCCTTGTGCACCACCAGGGGGTAAGTGGACAGGGTCAGCAGCTCGTAGAAGATCAGCAGGGTGAACAGATTGCCCGCCAGGGCGATGCCCGCGGTGGCGGCGACGCACAGGCAGAAGAAACCGAAGAAACGGCTCAGGTCCGGCCCCTGGCCCAGATAGCTGATGGCGTAGATGGTGGTGAGCAGCCAGAGCAGCGCCGAGAGGGTCAGGAACAGCAGGGCCAGGGCATCCGCGCGCAGCACAATGCTCAGCCCCGGCAGCACCTCCCAGCCAAAGCCGTAGCGGGTGCCGCCGTACACGCCCCAGAGCATCAGCCCCACCACGGTGAGCTTCAGCACCGCGCCGCCCAGGTTGAGGCTGTTGCGCAGCCGGTGGCGGGCTTCATCCAGGGTGAGGATCAGCAAGGCCGGCAGCAGCGAGCAGAGGATGGTGATCAGCGGCCAGGTGGCGTTCCAGCTCATGGCGCCACCCCCGTGGGCGCCGTGCCCAGCAGCATCAGTGTCGGCTGCTTGGCCGCCAGCCCCACCAACAGCGAGGCGGCGGCCAGCAACAGCGCGGTCAGCTCCAGGCGTTTGGCCACCGGTGCACGGCGCGGATCCGGTCCGCTGTTGAACACATGGCGGAGCAGGCGGAACAGGTACCCCGCCGTAAGCAGGCCACCCAGCAGCAGCACCACCACCCAGCGCCATTGGCCGCCTTCAATGGCGGCCTGCAGCAACAGCCACTTGCCGATGAAGCCGCCACTGGGCGGCAGGCCGAGCAGGGTCATGCCGGCGACGCCGAAGGCGAGCACCGTCATGGGCATCCGCGAGGCCACGCCGCGCAGCTCATGAATGCGGTCATGTCCCAGGGCGTGGAGGATGGTCCCGGCGCCGAGGAACATGGCCGCCTTGGCCAGGGCGTGGGAGAGCATCAGATAGAAACCGCCCGCCCAGGCGCCGGGGTGGTGTAGCAGCGGGAAATACAGCATGAAATAGCCAAGCTGGGCCACGGTGGAATAGGCGATCAGCAATTTCAGGCGGGTCTGCACCAGAGCCTGCAGGGAGCCCCAGACGATGGCTGCGGCGCCCAGTATCCCCAGCCCCTGTAGCAGGCCCGGGGTGTGAAGCGGGGGGAACAGCTCGCCGTGGAGCCGGTAGAGGATGTACATCGGCGCCATCACCACCAGTGCCGACAGGGCGGCGCTGGCCGGGGCGGGAGCCTGGCCGTGGGCGGCGGGCAACCATACATGCAGGGGGAATATCGCCGCCTTGGCGCACAGCCCCGCGCTGATCAGGGCCATGGCCAGGCGGCTTGGGGTGTTGCTCTCCAGCACCGCGCCGAGCTGCTCCATAGCCAGCAATCCGTACTGGCCGTAGAGCTGCGCCACGCCCAACAGATAACACAGCGAGCCCACCAGGGCGATGAGCAGATAGCGCATGCCGGCGGTGAGGCTGGACGCGCTGCCTTCCAGCACCACCAGCGCCACCGCCGCCAGGCTGACCAGTTCCAGGGTGACGTAGAGATTGAACAGGTCCGCGGCCAGAAACAGCGCGTTCAAGCCGCCCCACAGCAGCAGGAAGACCGGCCAGAAGCCCAGCGCCCGCCCCTGCCACCGGCTCAGCGCGGGGTAGGCGCTGGCGTACACCAGGATGGCCGCGGCCACCGCGGCGCTCACCAGCAGGGTGGCGGCGCTGGCGCCGTCGTGGCGCCAGAGGATGCCCAGTGGCGCCTGCCAGCCGCCCAGCGCAATGAGCAGGCTGCCCCCGCCCGGCGGCATCAGGGCGGCCAGCAGGCTGAACAGCACCAGGCTCGCGGTGAGCAGCGCGAGCCAGGGCAGCGCCCGGTGACCGAGCACGAAGGCCAGGGGCGCCGCCAGCAGGGGGGCGAATACCGCCACGGTTAGTGTTGTGCCCGCCCAGTCCATCATTGCCGCTTGCGTGGTCGCGAGGCCTCCAGGTGCGCGTGGCCGTGGCATTCGTGCAGTCGGCGCAGCACGGACAGGGCGAAGGCCGTGATCGAGACCGAAATCACGATGCCCGTAAGCACCAGGGCCTGGGGCACCGGATCCACCGCGCCGTCCGTGACGCCCGCTTGGCCGATGAAGGTGAGGAACACCCCGCTGGCGGCAATATTGCCGGCAATGAGCTTGTGCAGCAGGTGGGGGCTCAGGAAAAGGGCACGCAGCGCCATCACGAACAGCAGCGCACCTATGACGGCGTACAGCGGCGCGTTCATGGCGCGTCCCCCGGAAAGCGTCCGCGGGCGTGGGGCGGAATGCCGATCACCAGCACCATGAAGATCAGCGCAATGGACACCATCAGCGCCAGTTCGATGAGCAGGATCAGCGCCTTGGCCCAGCCCGCCGGATACGCCATGGGAGGCGCCGCAAGCCCGCTGCCCAGGCCGAAGGCGCAGAACAGTACAAAGCCCAGCACCATGCCCAGGCGCAGGCGAGCACCCACCCGGGGAGGGCCCAGGCTCTGTCCCAGCAAGGCCAGCACGATGCCCGCCGCCAGCACCGTGCCCGCCTGAAAGGCCCCGCCCGGGCGGCTGGCGCCCGCCCACCACAGATACAGACCGGTCATCAGGGCCATGGGCAGCAGCCGGGGCAGCAGCCAGGGAACCAACGGACCCGGGGTGGGGCCGGCGCTGAGCGGGCGATGCCCGCGGCTGCCCTTGTCGGGGATCAGGATGAGCACGGCGATGGCGGCGAGCAGCAGCACGCCGATCTCCAGCAGGGTATCGAAACCGCGAAAATTCAGCAGCACCGCGGTAACCGGGTGCTCCACGCCACTGTACGGCATGGTCTGGCGCAGTTGCGCCGGCAGCGCCGAGGGCGGTCCGGCCGGTGTCAACGCGGCGAGGATGAGCAGCACCCCCAGGCCGGTGGCCAGCACGGTGAGCAGGGCATGCGCCAGAGAATCCCGGAGCTGTCTCATTCAGCGTCTCCTGCCCCGCGGGTGCTTGCCGCCCAGTCGTCCCAGGGCGTCCAGCATCAGCACCCCGGTGATCCCCGCGCTGACGGCGGCTTCGGCCATGGCTACATCGGGTACACGCAGGCGTACCCAGGCGAGGCTGAGCAGCAGCCCGAAAGCAATGAACAGCACCACCGCCTGGAAGAGGTTGCGTCGGCTCATGGCGCCCTGGGCGACCCACAGCAGGGCCGGCGCCAGCAGGAGATCGAACAGCAGCATCATGGCTCGCGCTCCCAGACCTTGCGCCCTTCAAGAACCGCGGCGCGGGCGATCAGATGGGCCGCGCTGGCCGAGGCGAACAGCGCCAGTCCCCAGATGAGCAGTAATTTCAGGGCCTCGCTCCAGCGCCCCGCCAGCGGGAGGAGTCCGAGTACGATCAAGCCCAGGCCGAGATTGTCGGCCTTGGTGAGGGCGTGCAGCCGGGTATACACGTCGGGAAAACGCAACAGCCCCAGAGTACCGGCGAGGAAGAAGAAACCACCCAGAATCAGGCAGGCCACGGTGTAGAACTGCCAGAGCATGCCTTTACTCCTTCGTCGGTTTCGCCGCCTTCTCGGGGCGCCAGGCCCGGCGCACGAAAGCCAGTGCCGCGATGACGGCGAGCAGCGCAAGGATCAGGGCCACATCCAGGGCGGCGGGCAATCTCAGCGCCATGCCCAGCAGCAAGGACACGGCAATGCCGGTGCTGCCGAACAACAGCGCGGCCAACATGCGGTCGGCGGCGGTGGGGCCGCGCCAGATGCGCCACAGCCCGGCGAGGATGTTGCCCTGGAGGAAAACGGCGAGCCCCAGCAGCAGCGTATCCATCAGCGCGGCTCTCGGGCGGCGCCGTATAGCCGGTGGGCGAGGGCGAGAATGTTGCCGCGGTTGTCCCGGGCGCGGTCCAGCACGTGCAACTTCAGCCCCCCCTCGGTGAAATCCGCTGCCAAGGTGCCCGGCAGCAGGGTGAGCAGGCCCGCCAGCACGACGCGTCGGGCGCCGGGCGCCTGGGGCAGTTTCACCTCCAGCAGTCCCGGGTTCAGGGGTGGGCCGGGGCTGAACGCCCGCCGCGCCACATCGAAGCCGGCGCGCAGGCTGGCGTAGGCGAACCAGGGCAGAAAGCGCAACAGGCGCCAACCGGAGGTTTGGGTATGTGCCGGTGTGTGGCCGGGGGGCAGCAGTGCCAGGCTCAGGCCCAGTGTGGCGCCCACCGCCATCATCCCGTAGGGCCAGTTGCCCGCCGGGGCGCCGCTCAGGGCGAACCAGAGCGGGGTGTACAGAGCGCCCCGGCGAATCAGGCAGTGCGCCAACTGGCTGCGAGGGCGGCGCCGGCCCCGGCTGTGCATCGGCATTATTGGGTTGGCTTTGTCAGCTTCTGGGGTAGCTCTTATCTATGGGTCCGGGCGGCGACGTACAAGCTTCCGGCCTTGGTCCGGGCTCTTGAAAACCCGCGCCGTACGGCTTAGCCTCGTCATGGATAGCCACCCCCCCTGGGGAGGGGTGGCAAGCACGGGAGGGATATCATGGAATTGCTCATCAAGGGCATGAGTTGCGGACACTGCGAGCGAGCTGTGGAAAAGGTGCCGGCGGCGCAGCCCGGGGTTCGCGCGGTGCAAGAGGTGAGCGCCTCCCGCGGTATAGCCCGCCTCGAGGGTGATGCGGCCCCCGAGGCCCTGGCCCATGCGCTGCGGGTGGAAGGCTACGAACTGGTGGCATCCCATGGCTAGGGCCGTAAACGCGGGGCACTGCGAGGGGCTGCGGCTGGACCCGGCTGTGCGCGAGGATGCCCGCCGGCGGTTGCTGTCGCTGAGAGGGCATGTGGATGGCATCCTGCGCATGCTCGACAACGAGCAGGTCTATTGCGTGGATGTGCTCAAGCAGGTCAAGGCTGTCAATGGCGCACTCAACCGGGTGGGAGAGCTGGTGCTGCGCAGCCATCTGCAGGAGCACGTCAGCACCGCCGCCCAACGCGGCGATACCCACCACCTGGTGGATGAGCTGATGGAATTGCTGAAATACCGATAGCGTGGTGGCTGAGATGGGCACAGAACTGGTGCTGGGCATAGACGGCATGAGCTGCGCGTCCTGCGTGCGGCGCGTAGAGCGTGCGCTGGAGCAGGCCAAGGGCGTGGAGCAGGCCAGCGTGAACCTGGCCGGCAATCGGGCGGATCTGCGCCTGGCCCGTGGGGCGATGCTGGAGCCGGTTCTGGGCGCGGTACGCGATGCGGGCTACGAACCGCGCATCGCGGAGGCGGTTTTTCAGGTGGAGGGCATGAGCTGCGCGTCTTGTGTGGGCCGTATCGAGAAGGCGCTGCTCACGCGGCCCGGGGTGGTCCGCGCCTCGGTCAACCTGGCGCTAGGCAAGGTGACGGTGGGTTACCTGTCCGACGCGCTGAGCCCCGGTCGCCTGCGTGATGCGATCCGCGAGGCCGGATACGAGAGCCACGCCGAGGAGGCCGCCCCGCCCGTCGGTGACTCCGAAGGGGCATCGCTGCGATACGCGCTGTTGGTGGCGGCGCTCTTCACGGTGCCGCTGTTCCTGGTCTCCATGGGCAAGATGCTCCCCGGGCTGGGTCCGTGGATGCATGGCCTGATGGACGCGCGTGGCTGGATGTGGCTGGAGCTGCTGCTGGTCACGCCGGTGCAATTCCATGCCGGCGCGCGCTTCTACCGTGGGGGCTGGACGGAGCTGCGCCATCTGAACCCGGGGATGAACAGCCTGGTCATGATCGGCGCCTCGGCGGCCTACTTCTATTCCCTCCTGGCGCTGCTGGCGCCCGGCCTGTTTCCCGCCGGCACGGCGGTGAGCTATTTCGAGGCGGCGGGGGTGATCATCACCCTGATTCTGCTCGGGCGCTATCTGGAACACATTGCCCGGGGCCGCACTTCCCAGGCCATACGCAAACTCATGGGGCTGCAGGCGCCCACCGCGCGGGTGCTGCGCGATGGCGAGGCGCGGGATGTGCCCGTCGAGGACGTGCTGCCCGGCGAGCGGGTGCAGGTGCGCCCGGGTGAGCGCGTGCCGCTGGATGGGGAGGTGCTCGAAGGCAGCTCCTGGGTGGACGAGTCCATGATCTCCGGCGAGCCGGTGCCGGTGGAGAAAGGCCCGGGTGCGGAGCTGGTGGGCGGGACCGTGAACAAGCACGGCAGTCTGCTGTTCCGGGTCAGCCGGGTAGGCGAGGACACGGTGCTCTCGCGGATCATCCGCATGGTGGAGAGCGCCCAGGCGGACAAGCCGCCGATCCAGTTGCTCGCCGATCGCATTGCCGGGGTGTTCGTGCCGGTGGCGGTGCTGGTGGCACTGCTGAGTTTCGTGGTCTGGTTGCTGCTCGGGCCCAGTCCGGCGCTGTCCTACGCCTTCGTCAGCGCCGTGTCCGTGTTGCTGATAGCCTGCCCCTGCGCCATGGGGCTGGCCACCCCCACCGCCATCATGGTGGGCACCGGCAAGGGGGCCGAGCAGGGTGTGCTGTTCCGCAAGGGCACGGCGCTGGAGCTGTTGGGTCAGGTGGACCGCGTGGTGTTGGACAAGACCGGCACCCTCACCGAAGGCCGCCCCGCGTTGACCGATTTTCGGGTGGTCGATGGCGAGGAGGATGAATTGCTGGCGCTGGTGGCGGCGGCGGAGTCCCTGAGCGAGCACCCGGTGGCGGAAGCCCTGGTCCGCGCCGCCCGGGAGCGTGGCCTGGACCTGCCCCCGGCGACGGATTTTCAGGCACGACCGGGCTTTGGTGTGCGCGCGACGGTGGCCGGGCAGCGGCTGGATATCGGCGCCGATCGGTATATGCGCGAGCTGGGGGTGGATATTTCGCCGCTGACGGCGGCGGCGGAGGATCTGGCCCGGCGTGCCCGTACCCCGCTGTACGTGGCGGTGGATGGGCGCTTGGGTGCCCTGATCGCCGTGGCCGACCCCCTCAAGCCCGGCAGCGTGGAAGCGCTGGAGCGCTTGCGCGAGCAGGGTGTGGAGCTTGCCATGCTCAGCGGCGACAACCGCCATACCGCCCAGGCCATCGCTGTGGAGCTGGGTATCAGCCGCGTGCTCGCCGAAGTGCTGCCGGAGCAGAAGGCCTCGGAGGTGAAGCGTCTGCAGGCCGAGGGCAAGCGGGTCGCCTTCGTCGGCGACGGCATCAATGACGCGCCCGCACTGGCGCAGGCGGACGTGGGCATTGCCATTGGCACCGGCACGGATATCGCCGTGGAAGCGGCCGATGTGGTGCTGATGCGGGGGGATCTGCGTGTGCTGGCCGCGGCCTTCCGCCTGTCCGCGCGCACCCGGCGCACCATCGTCGGCAACTTCGTCTGGGCCTACGGCTACAACGTGGCGCTGATCCCCGTGGCGGCCGGTGTGCTCTACCCCTTCACCGGCCTTCTGCTCAACCCCATGGTGGCGGCCGGCGCCATGAGCCTGTCCAGCATCTTCGTGCTGAGCAATTCCCTGCGCTTGCGCCGTGTGAAGCTGGCTGCGGAGACGCCCGGAACTTCCAGTCGCCAGATCGGTCGAACCGGCTCGTCCGCACCCATTTCTTGAGCAGCGCCCGCCAGCCGGTGGGATGTCGCGCCGGGCGCGACGGGGAGCCCTCTTGTGGGGCATAATGCGGCCCGCGTCATCACGCGGTAAGGCTAACCGCACCCGGCCCGGCGTCGCGGTGCTTTCGTGGAGGAACCCCTGGCAGTGCGCAGCCCCGGCCTCTGGACTCGGCTCCATCAGCTTGGTTCGCCCGAGCGATTCTATCGCCTGTGCGGGCAGCTCATGCCCTGGTTCGCGTTGCCCTGCGTGGCGCTGTTCGCGCTGGGGCTCTACGGTGGTCTGTTTTGGGCGCCGCCCGATTATCAGCAGGGTGAAAGCTACCGGATCATTTTCGTGCACGTGCCCGCGGCCTGGATGTCCATGTTCGTCTACGTGAACATGGCGCTGCTGGCCGGGGTGGGGCTGATCTGGCGGGTCAAGGCGGCGGAGATCCTGGCGCTGGCCAGCGCACCGCTGGGCGCCTGGTTCACCTTCCTGGCGCTGGTTACCGGCTCGCTCTGGGGGCGGCCCATGTGGGGCACCTGGTGGGAGTGGGATGCGCGGCTCACCTCCGAGCTGATTCTGCTGTTCCTGTATCTGGGCTACATCGCCCTGCACCATGCCTATGAAGACCCGCGCAAGGGCGCGCGGGCCAGTGCCGTGCTGGCCCTGGTGGGCGTGGTGAATGTGCCGATCATTCATTACTCGGTGGTCTGGTGGAACACCCTGCACCAGGGTGCCACGGTCACCAAGCTGGAGGCGCCCAGCATCCACTGGAGCATGCTGCTGCCGCTGCTCGCCATGGCGCTGGCCTTCATGTGCTACTACGGCTGGGTGCTGCTGATGCGCGCGCGGGCCGAGATGCTGTGGCGGGAGCGCAAGGCGCGCTGGGTAAGGGAGCGGCTGCGTTCATGAACTGGCAGGAATTCTTCGCGATGGGCGGCTATGCCGTCTATGTCTGGCCCTCCTACGGGCTGAGCCTGGCGGTGCTGCTGGGCAACTGGTGGCTGGCGCGTCAGCGGGCGCGGCGGCTTTGGTCGGAACTGGCCCGCAAGGAGCGGGCAAGGAGCGGGGCATGACCCGGCGCGGACGGCGCATGGCGCTGGTGGGGCTGTTGTTGCTGGCGGTGAGTGGCGCCGCGGCGCTGGCCTTCACCGCTTTTCAGAAGAACATGACCTTTTTCTTCAGCCCCACCCAGGTGGCGGACGGCGAGGCGCCGCTGGGCTATCCCTTCCGGCTGGGCGGCCTGGTGGCCGACGGCAGCGTGCAGCGCGGGGATGATCTGCGGGTGGCTTTCGCCATCAGCGATGGCAACCGGAGCATTCCGGTGAGCTACACCGGCATACTTCCGGATCTGTTCCGCGAAGGGCAGGGCGTGGTGGCCCGTGGCCGACTGGTGGAGGGCCGTTTCCAGGCCGAGGAAGTGCTCGCCAAGCATGATGAGAATTACATGCCGCCGGAGGTGGCCGAGGCCCTGGCGCAGGGCAAGAAGCTGGCCAATCCTCACGCCGGGCAGGCGGCGCAATGATTCCGGAGCTTGGACACCTGGCGTTGATCCTCGCCCTGGTGCTGGCGGGCTTTCAGACCGTGCTGCCGCTGGCGGGCGCCGTGCGCGGCCGGGCCGACTGGATGGCCAGCGGCGCCGCGCTCGCCCGGGGCCACACGCTGTTTCTGTTCCTCGCCTACCTGGCGCTGACCTGGGCCTTTCTGCAGGATGATTTCTCGGTCGCCTACGTGGCGCAGAACTCCAACACGGCGCTGCCCTGGTACTACCAGATCGCCGCCGTGTGGGGCGCCCACGAGGGCTCGCTGCTGCTGTGGGTGCTGATCCTGGCCGCCTGGGGCGCGGCGGTGTCGTTCTTCTCGCGCAGTCTGCCCCGGGTGTTCGCCGCTCGAGTGCTGGGCGTGCTGGGGCTGGTGAGCGTGGGCTTTCTGCTGTTCACCATTCTCACCTCCAACCCCTTCGCCCGCCTGCTGCCGGCGCCCGCCGAGGGGCGCGATCTCAACCCGCTGTTGCAGGATCCGGGCCTGATCGCCCATCCGCCTCTGCTCTACATGGGCTACGTGGGTTTCTCGGTGGCCTTCGCCTTCGCCGTGGCGGCGCTGCTGGGCGGGCGGCTGGACGCCACCTGGGCGCGCTGGTCCCGCCCCTGGACCACCGTCGCCTGGCTGTTTCTCACCGCCGGTATTTCCCTCGGCAGCTGGTGGGCCTATAACGAGCTGGGCTGGGGCGGCTGGTGGTTCTGGGACCCGGTGGAGAACGCCTCTTTCATGCCGTGGCTGGTGGGCACCGCGCTGATGCACTCCCTGGCGGTGACCGAGAAGCGCGGCGCTTTCCGCAGCTGGACCGTGCTGCTCGCCATCTTCGCCTTCGCGCTGAGCCTGCTGGGTACCTTCCTGGTGCGCTCGGGGGTGTTGACCTCGGTGCACTCCTTCGCCAGCGACCCCGAGCGGGGTGTGTTCATCCTGCTGCTGCTGATGCTGGTGATCGGCGGGTCCCTGCTGCTGTACGCCTGGCGCGCGCCGCGGGTGAGCGTGGGGGCGGATTTCCAGATGGTCTCCCGAGAGACCGCGCTGCTGCTCAACAATGTCTTGCTGACGGTGGCGGCGGCCACGGTGCTTATCGGCACCTTGTATCCGCTGTTCATGGACGCCCTGGGCATGGGCAAGATCTCGGTAGGCCCGCCGTATTTCGAATCCGTGTTCGTGCCGCTGATGATTCCGCTGGTGCTGCTGCTGGGCGTGGGGCCGTTGCTGCGCTGGAAGGGCGATCGGCTGTCGCGCCTCGGCCTGGCTTTCGGCATCGCGGCCTTGCTCGCGGTACTCATCGGCGTACTGGTGGCGGCCTGGTGGGTGCCCGGCGGGCTGGCCAGCGCCCTCGGGGTGGCGCTGGCGCTGTGGATCACGGTGAGCTCCCTGCAGTCGCTCTGGGAGCGGGTGCGCAACAAGCGTCGGCCGCTGCGGGCGCTGGCGGGTATTCCCGCGGGTATCTGGGGGATGGTGCTGGCCCATCTGGGCATGGCGATGTTCATCGTCGGTGTCACCCTGGTGAGTAATCTGGAGCTGGAGCGTGATGTGCGCCTGGCGCCCGGCGAGAGCGTGACCCTGGCCGGCTACGATTACCGTTTCGACGGGGTGAGCCGGGTGGAAGGCCCGAACTACACCGCCCGCCGCGGGCATGTGATGGTCAGCCGCGACGGCGAGCACATCGCCGAGCTGTGGCCTGAGAAGCGTACCTACCGGGTGCAGCAAAGCCCCATGACCGATGCCGCCATCGACGTGGGTGTGTTTCGGGATCTGTACGTGGCCTTGGGTGAGCCCCTGGGCGAGCAGGGTGCCTGGAGCCTGCGGGTGCACTACAAGCCTTTCGTGCGCTGGATCTGGGGCGGCACCGTGCTGATGGTGCTGGGCGGCATCTTCGCCGCGGCGGATCGGCGCTACCGGCGCACCCGGGCCGTCCGAGGCGCGGAGGGCGGGGCATGAGGCGGTTTCTGATTCCCTTGACCGTGTTCCTGCTGCTCGTCGTTCTGCTCGGCATCGGGCTGGGGCTGCGGCCCAACGAAGTGCCCTCGCCGCTGATCGGCAAACCGGCGCCGGCCTTCGAGGCGCCGCGGCTGCACCGGCCCGAGGCGCGGATCAGCCACGCGGATCTGCGCGGGCGGGTCAGCGTGGTCAATGTCTGGGCCAGCTGGTGCGTGGCCTGTCGCGACGAGCACCCGCTGCTGGTGGAGCTGGCGCAACGGGTCGACGCGCCGGTCTATGGGCTGAACTACAAGGACCAGCGCGAGGATGCTCTGCGCTGGCTGGCCCGCTTCGGAGATCATTACCAGGCCATCATCTACGACCCGCAAGGCGGGATCGGGCTGGACTGGGGGGTCTACGGCGTGCCGGAAACCTTCATCCTCGATCACCGGGGCCTGATCCGTCACAAGCACATCGGCGCCATCGACCGCGAGGCGTTGGAAGAGGAGATCATCCCCCGTATTCGCGCGCTGCAGGAGCAGGCCAATGGTTAAGCGGCGTCTGCTCGGGTTCCTGATACTGCTGACGCTCCTGTTCGGCCTGCCCGCCGTGGCGGTGGAGAGTTTCGAGGACCCCGCCCAACAGCAGCGCTACCGGGAGATCGCCGGCCAGTTGCGCTGCCTGGTGTGTCAGGGCGAGAGCATCATGGAGTCCAACGCGGAACTGGCCCAGGACCTGCGGGCGCGGGTCGCGCAGATGATGCGCGAGGGGCGCAGTGATGAGGAAATCATCCGTTTCATGACCGATCGCTACGGGGATTACGTGTTGTTCCGCCCGCCGATGCGCCCGGGCACCTTGCTGCTCTGGTTCGGGCCGTTTCTGTTGTTGTTCATCGGCGTGTTCGTACTGTTGCGCACGCTGCGCCGCCGGGCCGCGGCCGTGGAACTGAGCGATGCGCAACGCCGGCGGGCCCGTGAGCTACTCGACGGAAAGCAGGATCTATGAATATCAGTTTCTGGACCGCCGGTGCCTCCTTGCTGCTGTTGGCCCTGGCTTTCGTGCTGCTGCCCCTGGTGCGCGGTCGGCGTCGGGCGCTGAGCGGAGTCAGCGAGGCGCGCAGCAATCTGGCAGTGCTTCGTCGGCGCATGGCCGAGCTGCGCGGGGAGCTGGAGCGGGGCGAGCTGGACGAGGCCGCCCATGCCGAGGCCCTGGCCGAACTGGAACGTCAGGTCATCGAGCAGACCGACCAGGTGAGCTGGGCGCAGCGCAGCGGCAGTTTCCGGGGCGCGGTGTTGCTGGCCTTGCTGGTGCCCTTGATCGCGGTGCCGGTTTACCTGGGCCTGGGCAACCAGCAGGCGCTGGAGGTGGAAGCGGAGCTTGCCCGTATACAGCAGGAGCGAGAGAGCCAGGTGGCTTTCATCCGCGATAATCTGTCGCGTCTGGAGCAGCGCCTGGCGCAGAACCCCGAGGACGGCGAAGCCTGGTTGATGTTGGGCCGCTCTTACGCCGTGGTGGGGCGCCCCGCGGACGCCGCCGAGGCCTATGCGCGCGCTCGGGAACGGCTGGGCGAGCAGCCGGCGCTATTGCGCGCGGAGGCCGAGGCGCGTGGACGCGTGGGTGGCGAGGCGCAGCTCCGCCAGGCGCTGGCGCTCACCGATCAGGCCCTGCGCCTGCAGCCCGGCGATCCGCAGACCCTGTGGCTTGCCGGTCGTCTTGCCGTGGAGCTGGGCGAGAATCCGGCCGCCGGCGTCTACTGGCGGGCGCTGCGCGACGCCTTGCCGCCGAACAGCACCGGGCGCGGGGAAGTGGATCGTCTGCTGGCGGAATTGGGCGAAGAGGCAGCCACCGCCTCCGAGCCGGTGAGTCTGCGGGTGAGCGTGAGTGCCGATCCGGCCCTGGTGAAAGCCTTACCCGAGGATACCGTGTTGTTCGTGTATGCCCGGGGCGAGCAGGCCGGCCCGCCCCTGGCGGCGGTACGCCGCCGGCTCGGCGATCTGCCGCTGACGCTGGCCCTGAGCGACGCCGATGCCATGCTGCCGGGGCACAGCCTTGCCACAGCGGACGTGGTGCGCGTGGAAGCGCGTCTCAGTCCCTCGGGGGAGGCCACGCCCCGCGCCGGAGACCCGGTGGCGCGCAGTGCGCCGCTAAACCCTCGCACCCGCCAGGGAACCGTGGAGCTGCGTATCGAACGCCGGGTCAGTCCAGACTGATCCGCAGGCCCGCCGCCACCGCCAAGGGCGCCAGCGCCAGGCTGGCCAGCGCCATCGCCGCCAGTAGATAAAGCTGGCCGCTGACGTCGATGCCCGCGGCGGCCGCGTCCACGGCCCCCGCGGCGAAGATCAGCAAGGGCACGTACAGCGGCAGGATCAGCAACGAGAGCAACACGCCGCCCCGGCGCAGCCCCACGGTCAGCGCCACCCCGATCGCCCCCAGCGCGCTCAGCACCGGTGTGCCCAGCAGCAGGCTCAGCAGCAACACCCTCCAGGCCTCGCTGGGCAACCGCAGCATCATCGCCAGCAGCGGCGAGGCCAGCGCCAGGGGCAGCCCGGTCACCAGCCAGTGGGCGAGGATCTTCGCCAGCACCAGCAGGCTCAGGGGTTGGGGGCTGAGCAGCAGCTGCTCCAGGCTGCCGTCCTCGTAGTCGGAGCGGAAGATCGGGTCCAGCGAGAGCAGGCTCACCAATAGTGCCGCCACCCACAGTACCCCCGGGGCGATGCTCTGCAGCAGCTGCGGCCCCGCGCCCAGCGCCAGTGGAAACAGGCTGATGATGATCAGAAAGAAGATCAGCGGGTTGGCCAGTTCGCCCTTGTCGCGCAGGGCGAGCTGCAGGTCACGGCGCAGCAGGGCGAGGAAGCTGTCGATCATGCCGGCCCCCCCAGGCGCAGCTGCTGCAGCGGCAGGCTCGCCCGCGGCCGCTGGTGGGAACTGATCACCGCCAGCCCGCCCCCGGTCAGATGCTCGCCGAGCAGGCTGTCCACCAGGGCCATGCCTTCGCTGTCCAGCGCCGTGTAGGGCTCGTCCAGCAGCCATAGCGGCGCGCCCCGCAGCAGCAGCCGGGCCAGTGCCAGCCTGCGCCGCTGACCGGCGGAATAGCTGCGCACCGGCAGCTGCTCGCGTCCGGCCAGGCCCACCCGCGCCAAGGCCGCGCCAATCCCGCGGCGCTGGCCGTAGAGCCGGGCGAAAAAGCGCAGATTCTCCTCGCCGCTGAGTTCCGCCTTGAGCCCGGCGCTGTGGCCCAGCCAGGCGAGGTTGTCCCGGTACTGGGCCATCCGCCCGCGCAGGTTCCGCCCTTGCCAGCGCAGTTCGCCGCTTTCCGCTTCGCTCAGGCCCGCGAGTATACGCAGCAGGCTGGTCTTGCCCGAGCCGTTCGGGCCTTCCAGCAGCAGGCAATGGCCGGGGGTCAGGGTGAAGTCCAGATCGACGAACAATTGCTTGTCGCCGCGCAGACATTCCAGCTGTCGGGCTTCGAGCACCGGGCAGGCCTTGTTTCAGCGCCAAAGAAGGCGCCTATCTTACATGAAGCGGCCCAGATTGATCTGCTGCAGCGGGCCCAGCGGGGTGCTGTCGGTGCTGCTGCGGTTGATCCGCGGGGTGCCGCCCCAGAGCTTGTAGACCACCCGCTCCTCGTGCACCACGATCAGTGCCTTGAAGTTCCAGCCGCTGTGCACCACGTGACGGCGAAAGCTCATGATGTCCAGCAGCAGATTGCCCGAGCGCTGATCCACGGCGTGGGCAGGGCTCGCCTCGTAGGCATAGCAGCGATCCTTGGCGGCCAGGCAGCGACGCAGTGCCGGGGCCAGATCCTCCAGGGCGATGGCGTCATTGGGCATGAACATTCCCAGCAGGTCCAGATAACTGAGGATGCGGATATTGGCCCCTCCGTAGGGGTCGTAGCCCAGCTCGCGCAGTTCCGCGGTGGTGGTGTGGGAGGGGCGTATGCGGTCGTAGGCGCTCTTCGCTTCCTCGAAGCTCTGCCAGGGGGAGTCCACCGTCTGCTCGCTGCGGGGCAGCACGTGGTGCGTGGCGCAGCCGGTCAGCGAGCCGAACAGCAGGAGCAGGACCAAATGGCCGGCGCGGTAACAACGCAGCTTTGTGGCGGCTACCATGCGTTCTCCTTGGGGCTTTGCGAGGCGGCCGGATACGCCTGTTGATATTCGCCGGGGTGTGTCCGGGCCAGGGGCCGGTGCCTCTCTGTAAGCGGTCTTGGTTGCGGGCCCAAAAGCTTTCAAGCCTGTGCGGGGCGCCGAGTCCCAGTGTCGCCAAATGCCGCCGGATGTGCTCCTTGCAGGGGGGCAACTCGCCACATGTTGCGCTCGGGGATCTTCTGCCCTAGCATTAAAACGAACGTATGAACATGAGGCTCCGAAACGCCGTGGCCGATCAATCCGACACCAAGGAACGCATACTCGATGCCGCCGAAGGGCTGTTCGCGGAGCTCGGCTTCGCACGCACTTCCATGCGGCGCATCACCGCCGAGGCCGACGTGAACCTGGCGGCGGTGAACTATCACTTCGGTTCCAAGGAAGGCTTGATCAAGGCGGTGTTCTCCCGGCGTCTGGAACCGCTGAACGCTGAACGTCTGCGCCGACTGGCGGCGCTGGAGCTCGCCGGCAACCCCACCCTGGAGCAGCTACTGGAGGCCTTCATCGCGCCCAACCTGGAACTGGCCGGTAGTCACGATGTAGTAGGAGATCGCTTCGTGAAGCTGGTCGGGCGCAGCTACACCGAGCACACCCGGGTGCTGCAGGAGCATGTGCGGGCGGTGAACGCCCGGGCGGCCAGCGCCTTCAAGGAAGCCTTCCAGCGGGTATTGCCGGATCTGCCGCGCGAGGAGCTCACCTGGCGACTACATTTTCTGGTGGGGGCGGTGGCCTACAGCATGGTGGGGCCCGATGTGGCACGCCTGATGGCGGGCTCGCCCCTGTCGGAGACCGCCAATGCCCAGGCCCTGATCGCGCGACTGGTTCCCTTTCTGGCGGCGGGCATGCGTGCGCCGCTGCCGCGGCATCGATAACACCGCCCGAGGCGGAGGAGGACGAGGATGAGCACCCTGATCGCATGGCTCGTGCTGATCATTGGCGGCCTGGCCCTGATGTACATCGGCGTGCCGCTGTTGGTGTGGAGCGCCGCGCTGGCGCTGTACTTCGTTGCGCTGCTGGCCACCGGCACCATCGGCTGGCTGGGATTCGGCATCGCCGTGCTGCTGCTGGCCCCGCCCCTGCTGCTGTTGAATGTGCCGCAATGGCGCCGCCAGTTGGTCAGCGCGCGGCTCTTCGGGCCCTTCCGCAAGGCCCTGCCGCCCATGAGTGACACCGAGCGCGAGGCCCTGGAAGCGGGGGATACCTGGTGGGAATCGGATCTGTTCCGCGGCAAGCCGGACTGGCACAAGCTGCTGGAGGAAACCCCCTACACCCGTCTCTCGGCCGAAGAGCGCAGCTTTATCGACAATGAGGTGGAGGAGCTCTGCGCCATGCTGGACGAGGACAGCATCGTGCGCGAGGACCACGACCTGCCGCCCAAGGTCTGGGAGTTCATCAAGGAAAAGGGTTTCTTCAGCCTGATCATTCCGAAGGAGTACGGCGGCAAGCGCTTCTCCTCGCTCGCCCAGTCCACCATCGTGGCGAAGATCGCCAGCCGCAGCATTTCCGCCGCGGTCACCGTGATGGTGCCCAACTCCCTGGGGCCGGGTGAGCTGCTGATGCACTACGGCACCGAGGAGCAGAAGCAGTACTGGCTGCCGCGCCTGGCCGATGGCCGGGAGGTGCCCTGTTTCGCGCTCACCGGCCCCGATGTGGGCTCCGATGCCGGCTCCATGCCCGACTACGGCGTGGTCTGCAAGGGCCTGCACGAGGGTGAGGAAGTGCTGGGCGTGCGCCTGAACTTCACCAAGCGCTACATCACCCTCGCGCCGGTGGCCACGGTGCTGGGTCTGGCCTTCAAGCTGCATGACCCGGACGGCCTGATGGGCGACAAGGAAGAGCTGGGCATCACCTGCGCGTTGATTCCCGCCAACCATCCCGGGGTGGAGATCGGCACCCGCCACTTCCCCATGGGGCTCGCCTTCATGAACGGCCCAATCCGCGGCCAGGACGTGTTCATCCCGCTGGACTGGATCATCGGCGGTCCCCGTATGGCCGGTCGCGGCTGGCGCATGCTGGTGGAATGCCTGTCCGTCGGCCGAGCGATCTCCCTGCCGGCGCTGGGCACCGCCGCGGGCAAGGTCAGCTACCGCATGACCGGCGCCTATGCGCGCATCCGCCGCCAGTTCAAGCTGCCCATCGGCAAGTTCGAGGGCGTGCAGGAGGCCATGGCTCGTATCGGCGGCATGACCTACCGGCTGGAAGCGAGCCGGGTGCTTACCGCCAGCGCCGGTGATCTGGGGGTCAAGCCCTCGGTGGTCTCGGCCATTGCCAAATACCACATGACCGAGATGATGCGCACCACCCTGAACGACGCCATGGACATCCACGGCGGCCGAGCGATCATCTACGGCGAGCGCAACTACCTGGGCTACGGCTATCAGGCGATTCCCGTGGGGATCACCGTGGAGGGGGCGAACATCCTCACTCGCAACCTGATGATCTTCGGCCAGGGTGCGATCCGCTGTCATCCCTATGTCTTCCCCGAGATGGAGGCCGCCCGGCGCAATGATCTCACGGCTTTCGACAAGCTGCTGTTCAGCCACATCGGCTATTCCGTGAACCGCGGCACTCGCAGCCTGCTGCTGGGCCTGACCGCCGGGCGTCTGGCCCGCGCCCCGGCGAGCGGCCCCACCGCGGGCTACTACCGCCAGCTGGAGCGCATGAGCTCGGCGCTGGCCTTCGTCAGCGACGTGGCCATGGGTGTGCTGGGCGGTGATCTCAAGCGCAAGGAGCGGCTCTCCGCGCGCTTGGGTGATGTGCTCAGCCACCTGTACCTGGCCTCGGCGGTGCTCAAGTTCCATCACCAGGCGGGCGAGCCGGCGGACGAGCGGGCCTATGTGGCCTGGGCGGTGGAGGACAGCCTCTATCAGATCTGGCGGGCCTTCGACGAGTTCTTCCAGAACTTCCCCAACCGCCTGATCGCGGGCTTCCTGCGCGCGCTGGTGTTCCCTCTGGGCCGGCCCTATAAACCGGTGCGGGACCGTATCGGCCAGCAGGTGGCGGAAGCCATGATGCAAAGCGGTGGGGTGCGAGATCGCATCACCGCCGAGAGTTACTGGGGCCGTGACGCCGATGACGTCACCGGGCGCATGGAACGCACCTTCACGCTGCTGGAACAGGTCGAACCGCTGTACAACCGCTTCAACAAGGCGGTGGCCAAGGGCCAGGTGGAAGGTCTGGAGTTCGAGCAGCGCCTGGAGGATGCCCTGCGACAGGGCCTGATCAAGGCCGAGGAAGCCGAGCAGCTGCGCGAGTACGAGGCGGCGCGTTACGACGCGATCATCACCGATGCCTTCGAGCCCGAGCAGTTGGCCCCGAAGAACTTCAAGGCGAAGGGCGCGCACCAGGCCGCCTGAGGTAGGGAGAAGCACATGAACGAGTTGCTTGCCGTGCGACGGGCGGCAGTACTGGGGGCCGGCGTGATGGGCGCGCAGATCGCCGCCCATCTGGTCAACGCCGGCATCGACACCCTGCTCTTCGAGCTGCCGGGGGAGGGCGCCGACCCCAGCGCCCCGGCCCGCAAGGCCATAGCCGGCTTGCGCAAGCTCGAACCCAGCCCGCTGGCGGAGCCGGCGGTGGCGGAGCGGCTGTGTGCGGCCAATTACGACACGGATCTTGCCCGGCTGGCGGATTGTGATCTGGTCATCGAGGCCATCGCCGAGCGGCTGGAACTGAAGGAAGCCCTGTACCGCCGCATCGCCCCCCACCTGGACGAGGGCGCGGTGCTCGCCAGCAACACCTCGGGGCTCTCCATCGAGGCCCTGGCGGACAGCCTGCCGGAACCGCTTCGACCCCGTTTTTGCGGGGTGCATTTCTTCAACCCGCCGCGCTACATGCACCTGGTGGAGCTGATTCCCGCCGACGCCACCGATGCGGCCTTGCTGGATCGGCTGGAAGCTTTCCTGGTCAGTGGCCTGGGCAAGGGGGTGATCCGCGCCAAGGACACGCCCAACTTCATCGCCAACCGTATTGGCGTGTTTTCGCTCTTGGCCGCCATGCATCACGCCGAGGTGCTGGGGATCAGCCCCGACGTGGTGGACAAGCTCACCGGCCCGGCCATAGGCCGCGCCAAGAGCGCGACCTGGCGCACCGCCGATGTGGTGGGCCTGGACACCCTGGCCCATGTGGTGGACGGCTCCGCGGCGCGCCTTACCGGCGACCCCTGGCATGCCTACCTGCGCCTGCCCGAGTGGCTGCACCAGCGCATCCAGGCCGGCGCCCTGGGGCAGAAGACTCGCGCCGGCGTATATCGCAAGGACAAACGCGCCGGGATCCTGGTCTGGGACCCCCGCGCCGGTGATTACCGCCCGGCCGAGGGCCAGGTGGACGAGCAGGTGCAGGCTTTGCTGGCCATCCGCGACCCGGCTGAACGGCTGGGCGAGTTGCGCCGCCACGAGCACCCCCAGGCCCAATTCCTGTGGGCCATCCACCGGGATCTGTTCCATTACGCCGCCGTGCTCCTCGCGGACATTGCCGAGACCGCCCGGGACGTGGACCTGGCCATGCGCTGGGGCTTTGGCTGGCATCAGGGCCCCTTCGAGATCTGGCAGGCCGCCGGTTGGGCCGCGGTACGCGAGGCGCTGCAGGCCGAGATCGCCGCCGGCGAGACCTTGTCGTTCGCTCCCTTGCCCGATTGGGTGGAACGGTTGGACGCCGTCCACGGCCCACAGGGCTCCTACAGCCCCGCGCTCGCCAAGCCGGTGCCCCAGCGAGAGCTGCCGGTATACCGCCGCCAGCGGGTGCGTCCCGGTGTGCTGGGCGAGTTCCGGCCCCCGGCCGGCGAGACCGCCTGGGAGAGCGAAGCCGTGCGGCTTTGGAGCCTGGATGGCGAGATCGGCATCCTCAGCTTCAAGACAGCCATGCACACGGTGAGCGATGGTGTGCTGAAGGGCACCCTGGAGGCCGTCGCCATCGCCGAGCAGCGTTTCCCTGCCCTGGTGATCTGGCAGGACAGCGAACCCTTCAGCGTGGGGGCGAATCTGAAGGAAGTGGCGAGCGAACTCGAACAGGGCCACTTTGAAGCCCTGGAGCAGGTGGTGGAGCGCTTCCAGCAGGCCACCGGCGCCCTGCGACGCGCGCGCATCCCGGTGGTCGCCGGCCTGCGGGGCATGGCCCTGGGCGGTGGCTGCGAGTACCTGATGCACTGTGATCGGGTGGTGGCGGCGCTGGAGAGCTACGTGGGGCTGGTGGAAGTGGGCGTGGGGCTCATTCCCGCCGGAGGCGGTTGCAAGGAAATGGCCCTGCGGGCGGCCCGACAGGCGCCCGATGGCGATGTGCAGCCCTATATCCAGAAGGCTTTCGAGTTCCTGGCCCGGGGCCAGGTGGCGAAAAGCGCGGTACAGGCCCAGCGGGCCGGCTTGTTGCGGGAGTCGGACCTGGTGGTGATGAATCCGGACGAGGTGCTGCACGTGGCCCTGTGGCAAGCCCGGGCCCTGGCGGAAGCAGGCTATCGCCCCCCGGCGGAAGACCCGGTGCCGGTGGCCGGCCGCGATGTGCTGGCGAGCCTGCGCACCGCGCTGGTGAATATGCACGCGGGCGGTTTCATCAGCGACTACGACTACCGGGTGGGCTCGGCGGTGGCCGAGGCCCTGTGCGGCGGCGAGCTGGATGCGGGTACACCGGTCAGCCAGCAATATCTGCTGGATCTGGAACGACGGCTGTTCGTCGCCTTGCTGCGCGAGGAGAAGACTCAGCAGCGCATCGTCCACATGCTGAAAACCGGCAAGCCGCTGCGCAACTGATCAGGGAGCAGGACCATGAGCGAGAGTCCGCAGGAAGTCTATATCGTCAGCAGTGTGCGCACGCCCGTGGGCAAGGCGCCGCGCGGGGTGTTCAGCCGCACCCGGCCCGATGATCTGCTGGCCCATGTGCTGCGCGAGGCGCTGGCCCGCTGCCCCGGGCTGGACCCTATCCAGGTGGGCGATGTGATCGTCGGCTGCGCCATGCCCGAGGCCGAGCAGGGCCTGAACGTGGCGCGTATCGCCGGGTTGCTGGCGGGCTTGCCCGAGAGTGTACCGGGCATGACCATCAACCGTTTCTGCTCCTCGGGCGTGCAGTCCATCGCCCTGGCCGCGGACCGCATCCGCCTGGGTGAAGCGGATGTGATGCTCGCCGGTGGCACCGAGAGCATGAGCGCGGTGCCCATGATGGGCCACAAGCCGCGTTTCAACCCGGCGATTCTCGCCGGCGACGAGCATCTGGGCATTGCCTACGGCATGGGCATCACCGCTGAAAACGTCGCCCGGCGCTGGCGGGTTTCGCGGGAGGACCAGGACGCCTTCGCCCTGCGCAGCCACCAGCGGGCGGCGCGGGCCATAGCCGCCGGTGCCTTTGGCGATGAAATCGCGCCCTACACCGTGCACCGGCATCTGCCCGATGGCGGCGGCCGGGTGCGGGTGGCGGAGCAGCCGGTGGACACCGACGAGGGCGTGCGCCCGGATGCCAGCCTGGAGGGCCTGGCCGGCCTGCGTCCGGTGTTCGCCGCCGGCGGCAGTGTCACCGCCGGCAATAGTTCGCAGATGAGCGATGGCGCCGGGGCCGCGGTGTTGATGAGCGAGCGCATGGTGCGCGAACTGGGCCTGCAGCCCCTGGCGCGCTTCGTCAGTTTCGCCGTGGCCGGCGTGGCGCCGGAGGTAATGGGCATCGGGCCGGTGGCGGCCATACCGCTCGCCCTGGAGCGTGCCGGCATCGAGCGCGATCAGCTGGACTGGATAGAGCTCAACGAGGCCTTCGCCGCCCAGGCCCTGGCGGTGATCCGCGAGCTGGATCTGGACCCGGACAAGGTCAACCCCCAGGGTGGCGCCATTGCCCTGGGCCACCCCCTGGGGGCCACCGGCGCGGTGCGTAGCGCCACCCTGCTGCATGGCCTGCGGCGCACCGGTGGACGATACGGTATGGTGACCATGTGCATAGGCACGGGCATGGGCGCCGCCGCCGTGTTCGAGCGGATGTAGAAGTGGCCAGGCTCCGCTGCGGCGGAATGGAGAAGAACAATGTCCAGGTTCTTGACACTGTTGTGCCTGCTATTGGTATCGATGACGGCGCTGGCCGAGCGAGACGTGGCCGGCGTGCGCTTCGCCGACCGGACCAGCGTCGGCAACGCGCCGTTGCTCCTCAACGGCGCGGGCCTGCGTACCCGGTTCATGTTCAAGGTCTATGCCGCGGGGCTTTATCTGCCTGCCCGCAGCGCCGAGCCCGAGGCGGTGATCGCCATGCCCGGCGCCAAGCGCCTGGAGATCCACGCGCTGCGCGATCTGAAGGCCTCGCAGCTCACCGAGGCGCTGCAGGACGGCCTGGCGGCGAACCACAGCGAACAGGAGCTCGCTCGACTGCAGCCGCGGGTGAATCAGCTCTTTGCGCTGTTTACCGACGCGGAGAAGGGCGCGGAGCTGGTGCTGGAGTATTGGCCGGAGGACGGCACCCGGGTGATCGCCAACGGCGAACTGGGTGGGGTGATCGAAGGGGCGGATTTCTTCTCGGCGCTGCTGCGCATCTGGCTTGGGGAGAAGCCCGCGCAGGGTCGCCTCAAGGAAGCGCTGCTGGGGCTTTCGGAGTAGGCCGGCGGGATCTGCAGCGCCCGGGCCCTCTTTCGGGTCAGACGCCGTTGTTATCCGACTCCAGGGCTTGCAGCCGTGCCCGGAAGGCTTCGGGCATGCTGGCCGGGCGGCGACTGGCGTAGTCGAAAAACACCAGGCCGGTCTTCACCCGCGCCACTTCCCGTGGCGGCTCATCCGCGCTTTCCACCCGATAGAACAGATCGCAGCCGTAGCGGTTGTAGTCATCCGCGCCGATGTGAATGCGCAATGTCTCGCCGAAGAAGGCCTCGGAGCGATACACCAGCACCGCATCGGCGATGATGATCCCCAGCCCCTCCACGTCCAGTTCGCTGTAGCCCTGCGCGCTCATGAAACGCGCCCGCGCCTCGTGGATCAGCCCGAGCAGGGCGTCATTGCCCAGATGCCCGCCGTAATTGATGTCGGTGACTCGCACCCGAAGCTCTGTGCTCCAGGGTAACTGCGCCGGCAGCTCCAGCTTCACCCGCGCCATGGCTCAGCCGCCCCCGTGCTCGCGTTGCAGGGCCGCCGCCAGGGTGTCCACCGACACCACCCCGGGGAAACTCCGCCCCGCCACCACCAGGGTGGGCACGCCGCTGAGCTGCAGGGCCTGGGCGCCTTCCACATGGCGCAACAGCTTCTGCAGATACTCGGGCCCGGACCACGCCTGTTCCGCCAGGTCTTCCACGCCGTGCTCCCGGGCGATGCTCATCAGCACCTCGGGGTCGCCGATATTGCGCTGCTCCACGAAATACGCGTGGAACAGCGCGTTGTGCAGGGCCAGAAATTGCGTGGGGCGCTGCTCCAGCACCGCCTGGGCCATCAACAGGGCGCGGCGGGAATTGGTGGTGAAGGACCTGGGCGCGCTGGGCAGACCTTCCTCGGCGAGCAGCGTGTCCAGCTGCTGGTTCATCCGCTGCCACTGCTCGGCGCTGTAGCCCAGCTCCTCCAGCGGGCGGCCGCCCGCGGGATTGTCCGGGTGGATCTCCAGGAAACGCCACTCCACTGCCAGGGGCCAGTCGCTGCCCAGGCGCTGCAGGCGGTGGCTGCCCACATAGCAGAAGGGGCAGATGTAGTCGAAGAAGAAGCTGACGGTGGTGGGCTCGGAATGCGCGCTACTCATGGAAATACTCAGGACAGGCGGTTGTAGCCGTTGATGGCGGCCACCCGGTAGGCCTCGGCCATGGTCGGGTAGTTGAAGGTGGTGTTGATGAAGTACATCAGGTTATTGGCCTCGCCGGGCTGCGACATGATGGCCTGGCCGATGTGGACGATCTCCGAGGCCTGGTCGCCGAAGCAGTGGATGCCCAGGATCTCCAGGGTGTCTATGTGGAACAGCAGCTTGAGCATGCCGGTGGTCTGGCCGGTGATCTGCGCGCGGGCCAGGTCCTGGAAGAAGGCGTGGCCCACTTCGTAGGGTACCTTGGCCTCGGTAAGCTCTTGCTCGGTGCGACCCACGGAGCTGATTTCGGGAATGGTGTAAATGCCGGTGGGGATGTCCTTCACCAGACGATGATCGGATTCGCCGTGCAGGATATGGCCGGCGGCGAGCCGCCCCTGGTCATAGGCGGCGCTGGCGAGGCTGGGGTAGCCGATCACATCACCCACCGCGTATATGTGCGGCTGGGCAGTCTGGTAGCACGCGTTTACCGCCAGCTGGCCACGGCCGTCGGGCTCTATGCCCAGGGCTTCCAGCCCCATGTCCTGAGTGTTGCCGGTGCGCCCGATCGCCCAGAGCAGCACTTCGTTCTTCACCCGCTTGCCCGACTCCAGTTGCAGCACCACGCCATCGTCGAGGGCCTCCACCCGGGTGTGGGACTCATTGTGGCGGATCAGCACGCCCAGTTCCCGCAGGTGGTAGCTGAGCGCATCGGAGATCTCGTCGTCCAGGAAGGTGAGCAGGCGCTCGCGGGTGTTGATCAGGTCAACCTTGGCTCCCAGCCCGCGGAAGATGGAGGCGTATTCGCTGCCGATCACGCCGGCCCCATAGATGGTGATGGAGCGGGGTGTATGGGAAAGGTTCAGAATAGTGTCGCTGTCGAACACCGCCGGGTGCTCGAAATCCACGTCGTCCGGGCGATAGGGGCGGGAACCGGTGGCGATGAGAAAGTGATCGGCGCTGTAGCGCTGCCGGCGCCCGTCCTTTTGCACCAGTTCCACCGTGTGGGCATCGATGAAGCGGGCGCGGCCCTGCAGCACGGGGATGCTGTTGCGGGCGTAGTAGCGGCTGCGGCGTTCCACTTGCTGGCCGATGACGCGTTCGGTGCTGCGCATGAGTTGGGGGAAGGTCAGCGCCTTGGGCTCGCTGATATCCCGGTAAAGGGGGTTGGAGTTGAATTCCATCATGCGCTTCACGTTGTGGCGCAGCGCCTTGGAGGGGATGGTGCCCCAGTGGGTGCAGCCGCCGCCGACCATGCGGTAAAGCTCGACCATGGCGACCTTGCGACCCGCTTTGGACAGTTTCATGGCAGCCCCCTCGCCGCCCGGGCCGCTGCCGATGACCAGCGTGTCGAAATGCCTGTTGTTCATAGCGCTGAGGGTATCCTTGGTCTTGTACGATGCCGTCGTCAGTATACCTGCATGAGCCTGGCGTATTAACGGCCCGCCGGGGCGAGGCGAGTTTTCGTCACGCCATCAGCTGGCCCAGCGCCAGGTTGCCCTGCTGCAGGAAGTGGCGGAAGGCTTCGAAGCTGTCCCGATCCAGCGCCCGTCCGCCCTGTCGGCAGTCCGCGTAGATCAGCCCTATCCCCTTGCCCCGCACCCGCAGCGCGCCGAGAAAGAAATCCTGGGCCAGGCGCTCGGCCAGCGCCTGTGGCACGGCGTCCTCCCCCCCGGGGCCGTACCAGCGGCCTTGGCCGTCGGCGAGGGTTTCCCGCAGCAGGGCGCAGTCTGGCTCCGCCAGTCGAAAGCGCAGGCTCTCCTCCAGGGTATCGTTGCGCACGCCCAAGGCGTATTTCAGGCGCAGTTCCCGCCGATCCGTGGAGAGCACCAGCAGTACCGTGCGATCCATGGCGATGCCGCGGTAGATGCCCTCCATGATCATGTCCAGTACGGTCTGCACATCGGGCTTCTGCTCCAGCACCGCGGAGAGCTCCCGCAGGATCTTCAGCTGCAGAATGGGCGCCGGTCGGCGCGGACCGCTGTCCGGCTCCTGCTGCTGGCGCGCGGTTTCGCTGCCCATTTCGTCGAAGCGCATGCCGAAGGCCTCGGCGGCGCGGTTGAGCTCGGTCCGGGAGCGTTCCAGGAAGTCCTTGGTCTGGGCGAGGCTGCGTTGCGTGAACCTGGCGATTTCCTGGGTCACCTGGCTGACCATCGCCGAGCTCCAGCCGTTCTGGCGCACCGCGCGCTCCAGGCGATGCCCCAGGCACACGCTGCCGGGCCGCCCGCGCAGCGGCGTGTCGGGCGAGGCACGCAGCGCCTCTTCCAGCACGCTGCCCAGGTGCCATTGGCGGGCAAGGCCCAGGCTGAGCTCCCGCAGCTCGAAACCCAGGGCCTGCTTCTGGGCGCTGCCCGGGGGCTCACCGTCCGCGAGTCGGCGCTCCAGTTCCTAGGCCTCCTGATCTCCGGCATAGGCCCAGAAGGCGATCTCGCCCAAGCGGTAGAGCAGGGCGGCGATGAAGATCTCCTCGGGCGCCTCGTCCCCCGCCTGTTGGGCGATGAGCTTGGCCTGCACGGCGGCGTAGACGGATTGGCGCATCAGCCCCACCAGATGGCTGCGGGCCTCGCCGTTGAGGAAGGTGTCGATGAGGATCTGCGACAGGCCTATGCCGCGCACGGTATCGAACCCCAGCATCACCACGGCGCGGCTGATGGTATTGATCTCGCGACCGCTGCGGTTGTAGTGAGCGCTGTTGGCGATGCGCAGCACCCCGGAAGTCATGGAGGCATCACGCAGCACCACCGCCGCCAGGTCATTGGCCGAGGCCCCCGTGTCGGTGGAGATGTTGCACAGCTGCTGCACCGTGTTGTTGAGCACGGGCATGTCACGCTCGTTGAGACGATGCATCCAGCGGGCGAGGGAGGTATCGGTGCTTTGCTCGGCGGGCAGCATCTAGCCGGTGCTCTTGTAGCGAATGATGGGCCCTACGGTATACCGCGGCGGCGGCGCTGCAAAGGGTGTGGGCAACGCCTTCAGGGCGTGGTGGCGTCCGCGCTGTGCAACAGGCGCAGCGCGTTCAGGGCTCGTTGATCCGAGGCCTTTTCCCAGTCGGTGAGCGTCTCGATCTCCAGCACCACCCGGCGATTGGCGGCCAGGTCCAGCGGCCGTGGTCCGGTCTTGGCGGGCATGGCCTCGCCGTGGGCACGTATCTGGATGCGCGCCGGGTGCAGCCCCAGCTTCACCAGATAGTCCCGCGCCTCGCGGGCGCGCTGTAACGACAGACGCCGGTTGTGGGCCACGCTGCCGCGTACGTCCGCATGACCGCTGATCAGCACCCGGTCCCAGGCAGAGCGATGCAGCAACTCCTGCGCAATCTCTTCCAGACGCTCCATGGCGGGGCGGTCAAGACCGGCGTTGTCGGTGGCGAAGTACAGCCGGGGCGGTTCCTGGTCGGTGATGCGCGGCGGGGGCTCGTAGGCCCGCAGGAGGTTGGCGTGGCCGCCATAGCCCTCGGGCGAGGCGGCCACGAGGCGCCTCACGCAACGATCGAAGGCCATGGAGGCCTGGCGGAAATACACCGGCGAGAGGCTTACCTGCACCGCGCCGCGGCGGAACCAGTCGGCGAACCGCAGGGCCGGCCGGCGGCCCTGCTCCAGGGCGGTGAACAGCTGGCGGGAGATGTAGTGGTTGAACAGGAAAGCGTCCCGCTCGCCCCGGTAGCGCACCTTGCGCACCAACTGCTCCGGCTCGCTGCGCCAGTGCGGCGCGGTCAGGTGCAGCTCGGCGGTGCCGTCGGTGGCGGCCGGCCAGTCCACGAGCAGCCGTAGATGGAACTCCAGCGCCTGGTTGACGCTGAAGAGCGCCACGCCGAAGCGCGGAATGGGGTGCGAGAGATAGCAGCTGCCCGCGTCCGCCTTGTGCAGCCATTCACTCTGATCCAGCGCGGCCAGGTAATGCCGTTGGCCGGCGATGGTCGGACTGGAGAGCAAGAGCAATGTGAGCAGCAATAGGGCGCGCATGCTTAAGGTATCGGCGGGGAAACCGGCCGCTTTAGCCTGCGGCGCGGAAAGAGCGGCCTGTGGGCGTGGCATGACGAGTGTCCCGCGGTGCCCGGCCCCACAAAAAAGCCGGGCACAGGGCCCGGCTTTCTACTGGGGTTGGCAGCGCGCCCCTTAGGCGGCTTTCTTCGCCAGGTCGCGCAGCACGTAGTGCAGGATGCCGCCGTTGCGGACGTAATCCCACTCCTTCGGCGTATCGATGCGCACGGTGGCCTCGAAGCTCTTCTCGCTGCCGTCTTCGGCGCGGGCGGTCACCGTCACCGACTTCGGCTTGCCGTCCAGGCTGCCGAAGGAGAAGGTTTCCTTGCCGGTCAGGCCCAGGCCTTCCGCGGAATCGCCGTCCTTGAACTGCAGCGGCACGACACCCATGCCCACCAGGTTGGAGCGGTGGATGCGCTCGAAGCTCTCGGCGATGACCACCTTCACGCCCAGCAGGTTGGTGCCCTTGGCCGCCCAGTCGCGGGAGGAGCCGGTGCCGTATTCCTTGCCGGCCAGCACCACCAGCGGCACGCCCGCTTCCTTGTACTTCATGGCGGCGTCGAAGATGAACATCTGCTCGCCGTCGGGCTGGTAGGTGGTGTAGCCACCCTCGGTGCCCGGGGCCATCTTGTTGCGCAGACGCACGTTGGCGAAGGTGCCGCGCATCATCACCTCGTGGTTGCCGCGACGGCTGCCGTAGGAGTTGAAGTCCTTCGGCTCCACGCCGTTGTCCATCAGGTACTGACCCGCGGGGGTGTCGGCCTTGATGGCGCTGGCGGGCGAGATGTGGTCGGTGGTGATGGAATCACCCACGTAGACCAGGCAACGCGCGCCTTCCACCGCCGGCAGACCCGGCTCTTCCATGGTCATGCCATCGAAGTAGGGCGGGTTCTTGACGTAGGTGGACTCCGGCCAGTCGTACATCTCGGACTCGGTCACCTGCAGGCCCTGCCAGTTGGCGTCGCCGGCGAACACATCGGCGTAGCTCTGCTGGAACATCTCGCGGGTGACGTTGCCGGCCATGGCTTCGGCCACTTCCTTCTGGCTCGGCCAGATGTCCTTGAGGAAGACGTCGTTGCCGTTGCGGTCCTGGCCCAGCGGTTCCTTGGTCAGGTCGATCTGCATGTTGCCGGCCAGGGCGTAGGCCACCACCAGCGGCGGGGACGCCAGCCAGTTGGTGCGCACATCGCCATGGATGCGACCTTCGAAGTTGCGGTTGCCGGAGAGCACGGAGCCCACCACCAGATCGCCTTCCTTGATGGCCTCACCGATGGCCTCGGGCAGCGGACCGGCGTTGCCGATGCAGGTGGTGCAGCCGAAGCCGACCACGTCGAAGCCCAGGTTGTTCAGGTGCGGGGTCAGGCCGGCCTTGTTGAGGTAGGCGGGGACCACCTGGGAGCCGGGGGCGAGGGAGGTCTTCACCCAGGGCTTGACCTGCATGCCCAGTTCGTCGGCCTTCTTGGCCACCAGGCCGGCGGCCAGCAGCACGGCCGGGTTGGAGGTGTTGGTGCAGGAGGTGATGGCGGCGATCACCACGGCGCCGTCTTCCAGGGTGTGGGTCTCGCCGTTCTCGGTGTATTCCACGCCGCGGGTGGCGCCGGCGCTGTGACCGGTTTCTTCCAGGCGGGCGTCCAGGGCCTTGCGGAAGGCGGCGGCGGTGTCACCCAAGGTGACCCGGTCCTGCGGGCGCTTGGGGCCGGCCAGGGACGGCTGCACGGTGCCCATGTCCAGTTCCAGCACGTCGCTGTAGTCGGCCTGGGGGGCGCCGGCTTCGCGCCACATGCCGTTGGCCTTGGCATAGGCTTCCACCAGATCGATGGTTTCCTGGTCGCGGCCGGTCAGCTCCAGGTAGTTCAGGGTCTCCTGGTCCACCGGGAAGATGCCGCAGGTCGCGCCGTATTCGGGCGCCATATTGGCGATGGTGGCGCGGTCGGCCAGCGGCAGGTGATCCAGGCCGTCGCCGAAGAACTCGACGAACTTGCCCACCACGCCCTTGGCACGGAGCATCTGGGTGACGGTCAGTACCAGGTCGGTGGCGGTGGCGCCTTCGGCCAGCTTGCCGGTGAGCCTGAAGCCCACCACCTGGGGAATCAGCATGGAGATCGGCTGACCGAGCATGGCGGCCTCGGCCTCGATGCCGCCGACGCCCCAGCCCAGCACGCCCAGGCCGTTGACCATGGTGGTGTGGGAGTCGGTGCCCACCAGGGTGTCCGGGTAGGCCTGCAGCTTGCCGTCGTCGGTCTTGCGGGTGAAGACCACGTCGGCCAGGTACTCGATGTTCACCTGATGGACGATGCCGGTGTCCGGCGGCACGACGCGGAAGTTGTCAAAGGCCTTCTGGCCCCAGCGCAGGAAGGTGTAGCGTTCCTGGTTGCGCTGGAACTCGATATCGGAGTTCTTCTTCAGCGCATCGGGGGTGCCGAAGTAATCCACCATCACGGAATGGTCGATGACCAGATCGGCGGGGGAGAGCGGGTTGATCTTCTGGGGGTTGCCGCCCAGTTTGGTCATGGCGTCGCGCATGGCGGCCAGGTCCACCACGGCGGGGACGCCGGTGAAGTCCTGCAGCACCACGCGGGCCGGGGTGTAGGCGATTTCGGTGTCGGGCGCGGCCTTGGCGTCCCACTGGGCCAGGGCGTCGATGTGCGCCTGGGTGACGTTCTCGCCGTCTTCGAAGCGCAGCAGGTTCTCCAGCAGCACCTTCAGGGAGTACGGAAGACGATCGATGTCGTATTTTTCTTTCAGGCCGTCGAACCGAAAGATCTCGTAGTCCTTGCCGTTGACCTGCAGGGTCGAGCGGGCGTTGTAGCTGTCAGTCATCGTACCTCCCAGTTATTTCTCGCGATGTTCGGGAGCGGCACCCGCCCCAAAAGCGGCGCATATGATACACCAGCCCTTATGAGTTTTGTGCACTGTTTCATGGTTGCGGTGGATTCGCCCCGTCGGAGCGCAGCCTTTCAAGGTTCTCCAAGAGTTGTGCCCGGCGGAAAAGCAGTTTCAGGCGCGAGCCGCCCTGGGCGCGCCAGAGGCTGGCGGCGCGCACCCCGGCGAGCAGCAGCGCGCGTATGCGTTCGGCATTGCCGGCATCCTGCAGATAGACCCGTTCGCCCTGAATCATCACCTTCGGGCGTAGTGTGCTCACCGTCTCCGTGTACAGCCCCGCCAGGTTCTTGACCACGTTTTCGTGGCCCTCACCGAAGTACTCGCGCTGTTGACGGGCCTGTGCCAGGCCGTCGCCCAGGTGGGCGAGCATGGCCCGGTGACGGGCGAGCTTGCGCTCCAGGTGCAGCAGCAGGATCAGGTATCGGCTGAGTTCCGGGCGATCCGGGCGGTGCAACTGGGTCGCCAGGCTGTCCAGTCCCGGGCGCAGAGCCGCTACGCCGCCGTAGGCGGCGAGCACATCGCCCTCATAGGGGGCCAGCAAGCCCGCAAGGCAGGTGTGGAAAGCCGCGGTGTCGATTCGGCCATGGCGGGCGATGGACAGCACCTGCTCCAGGGACATGACGATGGCGGCCAAGGCCGCGGTCTGCTGTTGTAGTTGTCGGCTCATGGGGCCAGATCCAGCCGGTCGCGCCAGTCGATGATGCCGCCGCCCAGGCAGGCCTCGTCCTGGTAGAGCACCACCGATTGCCCCGGGGTGACGGCGCGCTGGGGCTCGTCGAAACGCAGCTCCAGCGTGCCATCGTCCCGCACCTTGGCCTCACAGGGCTGATCCGCCTGCCGATAACGGGTCTTGGCGGTGCAGCGAAAGCGCGTGGCCGGCGGCCCGCCGGCCACCCAGCGCAGGTCCGTGGCCCGCAGGGCGCGGGAGAGCAGCCGTGGATGGGCGTGGTCCTGGGCCACCAGCAGGCGGTTGCTTTCCCGTTCCTTGTCGATCACATACCAGGCGCCTTCCGTGTGGCCGGCCCGCCCGCCAATGGCGAGCCCCCGGCGCTGGCCCAGGGTGTAGAAGGCCAGGCCATGATGGCGGCCGACGGTGTGACCCGTGTCGGTGACTATCTCGCCCGGCTCCCGGGGTAGGTAGCGGCCGAGAAACTCGCGGAAATCCCGCTCGCCGATGAAACAGATGCCGGTGCTGTCCTTCTTGTCGAAGGTGTCCAGGCCCGCGCCCTCCGCGATCTCGCGCACCTCGCGTTTATGCAGGCCGGCCAGCGGAAAGAGGCTGTGTGCCAGCGCTCGCTGGCCCAGGGTGTAGAGGAAATAGGTCTGGTCCTTGGCCTGGTCGACGGCGCGCAGCAGCCGAAAGCCGGAATCCGCATCGCCATCCACACCGGCATAGTGGCCGGTGGCCACGTAGTCCGCGCCCAGTCGCAGGGCGTAGTCCAGGAAGGCGCGGAACTTGATCTGCTGGTTGCAGAGAATGTCCGGGTTGGGGGTGCGGCCACGGCGGAACTCTTCCAGGCAGTGGTCGAAGACCTGCTGGCGATACTCGGCGGCGAAGTTGGCCTGGTGCAGGGGGATGCCCAGCCGTTCGGCCACTTGGCGGGCGTCGGCCAGGTCCTGCTCCGCGGTGCATTCGGTGGCCGTGTCGTCGTCTTCCCAGTTCTTCATGAACAGGCCGTGAACCTCATGACCTTGTTCCTGCAGGCGTAGGGCGGCTACGGAGGAGTCGACACCGCCGGACAGGCCGACGATCACGCGGGTGCGTTTCTGGTTCATGAACGCTCGACAAGTGGTTGATGGCAGAGGGCGTTATATGGTGGCCACAGCGGCGCGGGACTGCAAGCGCCGTGGCTTGCGTCAGCGCGGCTCGGAACGGGAACGGCGCGCGCTGCGGCCGACAAGGGCCCAGGCGCATGCCCCACTGCGCGGCCAGGATCGCGTCTACAGGTCGCTCAGCAGCGCCAGAGGGTAGCGGGCGCCGGCCAGATAATCCTCCACGCAGCGCGCCACCAGCGGGCTGCGCAGGGCATGCTGCGCCAGTTCTGTCGGCGCGACCCACAGGCAGCGTTCGATGTCCGGGTCCAGGGCGCGCTCTTCGTGCCAGTAAAGCGGCTCGCCGGCGAAGGCGGCCCGCAGGAAGGTATCGCCGTCGGCGCTGCGCCAGCGGTACAGGCCGATCAGGGCCTGGGGGAGAAAGTCCCACGCAGTTTCCTCCAGCACCTCTCTCACCACGGCCTGGATCAGCGACTCGCCGGATTCCAGGTGCCCGGCCGGTTGATTGAGCAGCAGACGTCCGCCGCGGCGCTCCTCGACCATCAGCAGTCGACCTTCTCGTTCAATCACGGCGGCGACGGTGACACGCGGACGCCAGACCATCAGTCCTGCTCCGTGTCGCGGCCGATGAATACGCTCTGGGCTTCGGCGTCGTCGTCGGACAGGCTGCCGCCGGTGGTCTCGAAGAAGTCGGGCTTCATCATCTCGATGAAGCGCTTGGCCTGGGGCGAGAGGAATTTGCCTCGCCGGCTGATGATGCCGTAGGTGCGTCGGGGGAAGGCCTCGGGGATGGGGCGCACGGCCAAGGGCTCGTCGCCGCTGAGACAGATATCGCTGGCCACCGAGACGCCGAACCCCATGGCCACGTAGCGCTTCACCGTCTCCCAGCTGCCCACCTCCAGCCGCACCTTGTAGGGAATGCTGTGTTGCTGGAAGACCAGGTTGACCATTCGCCAGGTGCTCAGGTGTCGGGGCGGCAGGATCAGATCCTGCTCGGCGATGTCCTCCAGGGTGATCTCCGGCTTGCGCGCCAAGGGGTGGTCCGGCGGGGTGATCAACGACAGCCCGTAGGAGTAGACAGCCTTGTACATGATGTCATCGGGCAGATCGAGCATGGAGCCCACGGCGAAATCCACCTGGTCGTTGCGCAGTACCGCGAGCATGTCCTTGGCGGCCACATGGTGCAGCTTGATGCGCACCTTGGGATAGGCATGCATGTAGTCGCGCAGCAGCTCGGGAAGGATGTACAGGGTGGAGGATTCGCCGGCGGCGATATCCAGTCGCCCGGACTGCAGGCTTTCATTACGCTGCAGGAACTGCTCGGGCAGGGCGTCTATGCCGTCCACCAGGGGCAGGGCCAGCTCGTACAGGGTGCGCCCGTCGGGGGTGAGCCGGATACGCGGTCCGCGCCGCTCGAACAGGGTGATCCCCAGCTCCCGCTCCAGGGCCTGGATCTGCAGCGACACGGATGGCTGGCTCAGATACAGCCGTTCGGCGGCCTTGGAGATGCTGCCGGACTGCGCCGCGAAGCAGAAAGCGCGCAGCTGTTTGACCCGGTTGTGCTTGTAATAGACGCGACCCGAGTTTCTGGACACGCGCGACTCCTGCCTTCTATAGCGAATCGCAATATTCGATATTGACAGAATGAGGTTGTCAAATGCTGCGCTGCGGCACTAGACTGCATCCCCTGACGGAACTGGTGTCCGTCGGGGATTGCCGCGCCCAACCCGTCGCGGCGATTCAGGCACGCACAACCCAAGCGCGCCACCCGCGCGGTGCGCAAGCCGGCTCAGCCTCGCCAGCTTGCGGTGCCGCGCAACTCCAGGGCGCCGAGCGATGCCTGGTCGCGACGCCTGGATGCAACGGGATGCCCACAGCGCAACGGCCGCATTCGAATCCCGGTCCCTGGAGCAGCCATCGGTGCTAGAGCGCCGGGCAGAAACTGACGCGGGCATCATTTGTCGCTAGAATGCGCACCCGGCTCGGTGGGTGCGCCTGGCAACGAGAACCAAGGTACCCGACCCGTCCGAGCACTTCGGGCTTCACTCCGCAGCAATGGGATTGACCATGTCACAGTACTCCAAAGATATCGAAGCAATCGCAGCCTTGCGCCAGGCTCAGGACGGCCGGTGGGACGCCATCAACCCGGAAGATGCCGCGCGCATGCGCGCCCAGAACCGCTTCAAGAGCGGCCTGGACATCGCCAAGTACACCGCGAAGATCATGCGCGAGGACATGGCGGCCTACGACGCCGATCCCGCCAACTACACCCAGTCCCTGGGTTGCTGGCACGGCTTCATCGCCCAGCAGAAGATGATCGCCATCAAGAAGCACTTCGGTAACACGAAGCGCCGTTACATCTACCTGTCCGGCTGGATGGTCGCCGCCCTGCGTAGCGAGTTCGGCCCGCTGCCGGACCAGTCCATGCACGAGAAGACCTCCGTGCCGGCGCTGATCGAGGAAATCTACACCTTCCTGCGTCAGGCCGATGCCTGGGAACTGAACCACCTGTTCCGTGCCCTGAGCGAAGCCAAGCAGGCCGGTGACCAGGCCAAGGTCAAGGATCTGGAAAACCAGATCGAGAACCACGAATCCCACGTGGTGCCGATCATCGCCGACATCGACGCCGGTTTCGGCAACGCCGAGGCGACCTACCTGCTGTCCAAGAAGATGATCGAAGCCGGCGCCTGCGCCATTCAGATCGAGAACCAGGTGTCCGACGAGAAGCAGTGCGGCCATCAGGACGGCAAGGTCACCGTGCCCCACGCCGACTTCCTGCAGAAGATCAACGCCGTGCGCATGGCCTTCCTGGAGCTGGGTGTCGACGACGGCGTGATCGTCGCCCGCACCGACTCCCTGGGTGCCGGCCTGACCCAGAAGATCGCCGTCTCCAAGGAAGCCGGGGATCTGGGTGATCAGTACAACAGCTTCATCGCCGGTGATGTCATCAGCGACGCTTCCGAGATCGGCCCCGGTGATGTCGTCATCAAGCAGGACGGCAAGCTGGTCAAGGCCAAGCGCCTGGCCTCGGGCCTGTTCGAGTTCCGCAAGGACACCGGTGAAGACCGCGTGGTGCTGGACTGCATCACCAGCCTGCAGAACGGCGCGGACATGATCTGGATCGAGACCGAGAAGCCCCACGTCGGCCAGATCGCCGGCATGGTGGACCGCATCCGCGAAGCGGTGCCGAACGCCAAGCTGGTCTACAACAACAGCCCGTCCTTCAACTGGACGCTGAACTTCCGCCAGCAGGTGTTCGACGCCTGGCAGGAGCAGGGCAAGGACGTGTCCGCCTACGATCGTGCCAAGCTGATGAGCGCCGAGTACGACAGCACCGAGCTGGCTGTGGAAGCCGACAAGTGGACCGCGGAGTTCCAGCGTGAGGGCGCCGCCAAGGCAGGTATCTTCCATCACCTGATCACCCTGCCGACCTACCACACCGCGGCCCTGTCCACCGACAACCTGGCCCAGGGCTACTTCGGCGACGAAGGCATGCTGGCCTATGTTGCCGGTGTGCAGCGCAAGGAGATCCGTCAGGGTATCGCCACCGTGAAGCACCAGGACATGGCCGGTTCCAACATCGGCGATGACCACAAGGAGTTCTTCGCCGGTGAAGCTGCGCTGAAGGCCGGTGGTAAAGACAACACCATGAACCAGTTCTAAGGAACGCCCATGGTGCGGACGCTTCGGCGTCCCCTACGAGGAACCCCCGCGCTCGCGGGGGTTTTTTTATGACTCAACCCGTTTTCCGGGAGAGCCCGCAACGATCTCGCAGAGGCCTCTCGACACCCTGCGCAACGCTGGTAGGTGGTCCGCTCCAGCGCGACGAGGGCTTTTATGCGTGGTGTCTCTGCGGTGCGGCTATGTTCGCGTTATGATGGCTGCCATCGGGCCCGTTCTCGGTCAGGCGATTGGCGAGGGCGGGGGAATTTTGTGCCGCGCGCGCGGTCTTTTAAAGTGAGCGCCTTGCTCCTAGATCTTCCACTGATAGCGATGACTGAGGAACGGCATGACGGCGGTCTGGCGGTAGAGCAGGCCAGGCCTGGCTTGAAGCGGCCGCCCCTGTACCGGGTGGTACTGCTCAATGACGACTACACGCCCATGGAGTTCGTGGTAGAGGTACTGCAGAACTTCTTCGGCATGGACCGAAGCCGCGCGACACAGGTGATGCTTCGCGTTCATACTGAAGGAAAGGGGGAGTGCGGCGTCTATAGCCGGGACATCGCCGAGACCAAGGTCATGCAGGTCAACGACTATGCGCGCGAATGCGGCCATCCGTTGTTGAGCGCCATGGAAGAGGCTTGAAGAGGCGCTGCATTCCAAGGTACCGCCGGTCAACCAGTGGCGGTGGGCGAATATGCCGGCGGTTCCCCAGCGAGGAATCAGGTTCTGTCGGAGTCCATGTCCCGGGCATCGAGGTGAGCGTCCATGTTGAGTAAAGAGTTGGAATTCACCCTCAATCTGGCCTTCAAGGAGGCGAGGGCGAAGCGGCACGAGTTTCTCACCGTCGAACATTTGCTGTTGGCGCTTACCGACAACCCCGCGGCGGTCGCTGTCCTGCGTGGCTGCGGCGCTGATCTGGACCGCCTGCGCCGGGAGCTGGAGGTGTTTCTCGAGGAGACCACCCCTTTGCTGCCCCCCAATGACAGCCGCGAGACCCAGCCGACCCTGGGTTTCCAGCGTGTGCTGCAGCGGGCGATCCTGCATGTGCAGTCCTCGGGCAAGAGCGAGGTGACCGGCGCCAATGTGCTGGTGGCGATCTTCAGCGAGCAGGAATCCCAGGCGGTGTATTTCCTGCAAAAGCAGAACATCACCCGCCTCGATGTGGTGAACTACCTCTCCCACGGAATTTCCAGTGTCTCCGATGAGGAAGATGCCGAGCAGGCCGCGCCCGGGGGCGAGGATGAAGGCGAGGGCGGAACCGCCAAGAGTCCGCTCAAGGCCTATGCGAGCAACCTCAACGAGAAGGCACGCAAGGGGCAGATCGACCCGCTGATCGGCCGCGCACTGGAAGTCGAGCGCACCATCCAGGTGCTCTGCCGGCGGCGCAAGAACAACCCGCTCTATGTGGGCGAGGCCGGTGTGGGCAAGACCGCGATCGCCGAGGGGCTGGCCAAGCTGATTGTCGATGGCCAGGTGCCCGATGTGCTCAAGAACAGCGTCATCTACTCGCTGGATCTGGGCGCGCTGGTGGCGGGGACCAAGTACCGGGGCGATTTCGAGAAACGGCTCAAGGGCCTGCTGGCGGAGCTGAAGAAGCGACCGCACGCGGTGCTGTTCATCGACGAGATCCATACCATGATCGGCGCCGGCTCCGCCTCCGGCGGGGTGATGGACGCCTCCAACCTGATCAAGCCCATGCTCGCCAGCGGCGAGCTGAAGTGCATCGGTTCCACCACCTATCAGGAATATCGCGGTATCTTCGAGAAGGACCGGGCGCTGGCTCGGCGTTTCCAGAAGATCGACGTGGGCGAGCCGACCGTGCCCGAGACGGTGCAGATCCTCAAGGGCCTCAAGTCCCGCTTCGAGAAACATCACAGCGTGCGCTACACCGAGCCCGCCCTGCAGGCGGCGGCGGATCTGGCCGCGCGTCACATCAATGACCGGCGCTTGCCCGACAAGGCCATCGACGTGATCGACGAGGCCGGGGCGCGGCTGCAGCTGGCGCCGCCCTCGAAGCGCAAGAAGACCGTGGGTGTGCACGATATCGAGGAAATCGTCGCCAAGATCGCCCGTATTCCGCCCAAACGGGTATCCAGCCACGACATGGGAGTGCTGGAGACCCTGGAGCGGGATCTGAAACTGCTGATCTATGGGCAGGACTCGGCTATCGGCGCGTTGGCGGCCACCATCAAGATGGCTCGCGCCGGCCTGGGTGGCGTGGACAAGCCGGTGGGCTCCTTCCTCTTCGCCGGCCCCACCGGGGTGGGCAAGACCGAGGTCACCCGACAGCTGGCGAAGCTGCTGGGGATCAACCTGATCCGCTTCGACATGTCCGAGTACATGGAGCGGCACACGGTGTCGCGGCTGATTGGCGCGCCGCCGGGCTACGTGGGCTACGACCAGGGCGGGCTGCTCACCGAAGAGGTGATCAAGCACCCGCATTCAGTGGTCCTGCTCGATGAGATCGAGAAGGCCCACCCGGATGTCTTCAACCTGCTGCTGCAGGTCATGGACCACGGCACGCTCACCGACAACAACGGTCGGGAGGCGGATTTCCGCAACGTGATTTTGATCATGACCACCAATGCGGGCGCCACCGAGATGCATCGGGGCAGCATCGGCTTTACGCCCCAGGACCACAGCAGCGACGGCATGGAGGCGATCCGTCGGACCTTCACGCCGGAGTTTCGTAACCGTCTGGACACGGTCATCCAGTTCAACCCGCTGGACGCCCACACCATTCAGCGGGTGGTGGACAAGTTCATCGGCGAGCTGGAGCTGCAGCTGGCGGACAAACGCGTCACCCTGGCGGTGACCGAGCCGGCCAGGCAATGGCTGTCGGAGAAGGGTTACGATGCCAAGATGGGCGCGCGGCCCATGGCCCGGGTCATTCAGGAGCACCTGAAGAAGCCCCTGGCCGAGGAGCTGCTGTTCGGGCGACTAAGCCGGGGCGGGCACGTCAAGGTGCGGCTGGAGGGCGACGCGCTGAGCTTCGAGCTGGGCGAAGAAGAGGCCGTGCACTGACACGGCCGCTTCCCCGGATCCCGCGCCGGGTCAAATCGGTTTGCCGAGAGGGCCCGGAGCGCCGGGCAGGCGGGGGATCAGCGCTGGCGGTAGGTGATGCGGCCTTTGGTCAAGTCGTAGGGCGTGAGTTCCACGGTCACGATGTCGCCGGTGAGAATGCGGATATAATGCTTGCGCATCTTGCCGGAGATGTGTGCGGTCACCACATGGCCGTTTTCCAGCTCGACGCGGAACATGGTGTTGGGCAGGGTATCGATGATGGTCCCCTGCATCTTGATCGACTCTTCCTTTGCCATTCAACCTCTCTCTTGATGCCTGACAAATGTTCCGGAAACGTCTTTGTTGCCGGATAGCCGCGCATTGTAGCAAAGCATTGCCCTGCGCAGGCAAGTTTTGCTCGCAGCGGCAAAAGGTGCGTGCTCAGCCCTTGGTTCAGGGCGCTTCCACCCGGCGCCAGACGTCTCGTGTGTAGATTTCATGGGGATGATAATCGGCCTTGTAAGCCATTTTCGGGCTCTCGCCGATCCAGTAACCCAGATAGACGTGTGGCAATCCCAGGCGGCGGCTGTATTGCATCAGCCAGAGTATCGCCAGCGTACCCAGGCCCCGCCCAGAGGCCTCCGGGTCGAAGAAGGTGTAGACCGCCGACAGGCCGGCGGGCAGCTCATCGACCACGGTCACGGCCATCAGCCGCCCGGCCGCGCGGAATTCGTAAAAGCCGGTATCGCACCAGGGGGCGTGGAGGAAGTCCATGTACTTGTGTGGGTCCGGGTCGTCCATGTCGCCGCCGGCATGGCGGCTGGCCACGTAGCGGCGGTATAGGGCGAAATGCTCCTCGTCGAAGTGCGCCGGTGCGCGCCTCACCTGTAAATCGGCATTCCTGCGCAGGCATCGCTGGTGGCGCCGGCGCGGGGTGAACTCGGCCACCGGCACCCGCAGCGACTGGCAGGCGCTGCACTCCGGACAACGGGGCCGGTAAACGTACTGGCCGCTGCGACGGAAGCCGCGCTGCACAAGCGCGCTGTACCTGGGCGTGGACAGCCGGGCGCCGGGGTCGACGAACTGGGTCTGGGCCACACGCTCCGTCAGGTAGGCGCAGGGGTGCGGACCGGTGCCGAACAGGGACAACCGAGCCTGATCCGCGGAATCAATGTTCTGCATGGACACCGGGCTGTGCCTCCGTCAGGGGGTGATAATCCAGGTCGAAGCACCACGGGGCGCGGGGTGCGCCGGGCCGCATCAGGGCGTGCTGCAGTTGGCGGATAAAGTCGGCGCGGGCCACGCTCCGGGCCCCCATGCTCATGAGGTGGGCGCTGGGTAACTGGCAATCAATGAAGGCGTAGCCCCAGCGTCGCAGTTGCCCGGCCAGCCAGCACAGGGCGATCTTGGAACCGTCCCGCTCACGGCTGAACATGGACTCCCCGAAAAAGGCGCCGCCCAGCGCCACGCCGTAGAGCCCGCCCACCAGGGCGTCGCCGCGCCGGACTTCCACCGAATGGGCCACGCCCCGTTCGGCCAGTGCGCGGTAGGCTGCCTGCATGTCTTCGGTGATCCAGGTGCCGGCGCCGTCTTCCCGAGGGGCGGCGCAGGCGCGCAGCACTGCCGGGAAGTTTTCGTCCAGGCTGACGCGAAAGCCGCCGTTGCGCAGCCGTTTGCGCAGGCTGCGGCTGACGCGCAGCTCCTGGGGATAGAGCAGGGCACGCGGATCGGGGCTCCACCACAGCACGGGCTGGCCCTCGGAGAACCAGGGAAAGATGCCCCGGGCGTAGGCCGCTTCCAGGCGCTGTGGGCTGAGGCGCCCGCCGGCCGCGAGCAAGCCATTGGGCTCGCTCAGCGCCTGCGTCACCGGCGGGAATTCGCAGGCTTGGTCATCCTCGTTCAGCCAGGGCAATTCGATCATCCTGGGGCCTCGGTGTCACCCGAATTTCGATAGGGATTATGCCGCTCCAGCAGCCCGGACATATACTCGCGCACCATGGCCTGCTCGCGTTGCAGGAAATCCTCGATGGCCGCGGCGAAGGCTGGCTCCGCGATCCAATGCGCGGAATGGGTGGCCTGGGGCAGAAAGCCGCGAGGGACCTTGTGCTCGCCCTGGGCGCCGGGTTCGAATCGCTGCAGGCCCTGCTCGATGCAGTAATCGATGCCCTGGTAGTAACAGGTCTCGAAGTGCAGTCCGGAGATCTCCTCATCGCAGCCCCAGTAGCGGCCGTACAGGGTGTCCGCGCCTTGCAGACAGAAGGCGCCGGCCACAGGCTCGCCGTCCCGACAGGCGAGAATCAGCAACGCCGCCTCCGGCATCCGCTCGCCCAGGGCGGCGAAAAAGCCCGGGCGCAGGGGGGCAGGGTTGCCCCGCGACATGAAGGTGCTCCGATAGAAGCGCTCCATCGCGCGCCAGTGGGAGGCCTTGATGGCGGTGCCGCGCAGGCGTTGGAATTCGATGCCGCTGTGCTCAATTCCCCGACGCTCCCGCCGTATGTTCTTGCGCTTGCGTGAGCTAAGCGCGGCGAGGAAGTCCTCGAAGTCGCGATAGTCGCGGTTGTGCCAGTGGTACTGAACCCCCAGACGGTGCCGGAAGCCCTGAGCCTCCCAGCTGCTCAGCTCCGATTCCTCGGGGAAGAGCCCATGGGCGGAACTCAGACCCAGCCGCCGGGCCTCGTCACGGATGGCCCGCGCCGCCAGCGCCCTCAGCTCCGGCCCGCGTTCCACGTCGCCGCAAAGCAGCCGTGCCCCCGTCACGGGGCTGAACGGTGAGGCGGCGACCAGCTTCGGGTAATACGCCAAACCGTGGCGTTCGTAGGCCTCGGCCCAGCTCCAGTCGAAGACGAATTCCCCCCAGGAATGCGCCTTGAGATAAAGGGGCGCGGCGGCGAGCAGCTCGCCCTGGTGCTCGATCAGCAGGTGATGGGGGTGCCAGCCGCTGTGCCCGCCCACGCTACCGCTCACCTCCAGCGTATGCAGGAACTCGTGACGCACGAACGGGTTGTCGGTACCCGCCAGGCGATTCCAGTGGCTGGCTTCCACCTCGTCCAGGCTGGCGGCAAAACGGATCTGCATGCTGGGCGCGGGGCTCCCCGAAGCGGCTATGTATACTGATGTTAACCGATGCGAGGCGGTAGAGCTGGAGGTATCCATGGCACGGCTGGGTGTGGCCCGGGAGACAAAGCCGCTGGAGGCGCGCGTGGCGCTGACACCGGCGGCCTGTGCCGCCTTGGTCGATGAGGGGCATGAAGTGCTGGTGGAGCGGGCTGCCGGCCGGCTCAGCGGATTTTCGGACACGGCCTACGAGGCGGTGGGCGCTCGGCTTGTTGATACCCAAGAGCTCTGGGCGCGAGCCGATACCCTGGTGAAGGTCAAGGAACCGCTGGATGAGGAGCTGCAGCGCCTGCGTCAGGGGCAGCAGCTGTTCTGCTATCTGCATCTGGCGGCCAATCGGGCGCTGACCGAGGGGCTGTGTCGGCAGGGTGTGCGGGCCTATGGCTTCGAGACCGTCGAAGAGGAGGGGGGCTTGCCGCTGTTGCAGCCCATGAGTGCCATTGCCGGGCGGCTGGCCGCGCAGATCGCCGCTGATCTGCTGAGTGCGCGCCCCGGGGTGGCAAGGGGCTGCTGCTGGGCGGGCTCCCCGGTACCCCTGTGGGGCACGCCCTGGTGCTGGGTGGGGGCCAGGCCGGCTTGCACGCCGCCGCGGGGCTGGCGGCCGCCGGCGCCCGGGTGCAGGTGCTGGATATCAAACCCCGCGCGCTGGAGGCGGCCTCGGCCCTGGGGGCCAATGTGGAGAGCCGCTTCAGTTATCCCGAGCTGGTGGCGGAACTCGCGCCCGCTGCGGATGTTATCATCGGCGCAGTCCTGGTCCCGGGTGCGCGCGCGCCGGTGATACTGAGCGAGGACAGCGTGCGGGCCATGGAGCCCGGTAGTGTGATCGTGGACATCGCCGTGGACCAGGGCGGTTGCGTGGCCACCACGCGGGCCACCGATTACCGCGATCCGGTCTATCAGGTGCATGGCGTGAACCATTTCTGTGTGAGCAATATGCCCGGCGCGGTGCCGCGCACCGCCAGTGAAGCGCTGTCGGCCCGTCTGCTGCCCTGGTTGCGGCGCCTGCTGAGCGATGGGGCCGACCGGGACCCGGGCCTGAGCATGGGCCTGAACGTGGCCGAGGGCCGTATCGTGCACCCTGCGGTGCGGGAGGCCCATGGGCAATGATCAGTGTCTCCCGAGGGTATTAATCAGCGCCGCACTGGGGAATTGCGCGTGTAGTGCGCGCCTTCCTTGCACAGCGGCACGGCTTTGGGGTAATTGTGCGGCACATCAAAAGACGCCCTTCCGCCCCCAACAGGGAATAGTGATCTTTCGTGGCGAAAACCGACACCGATAACAGCAAGGCGCTGCCATCGCCCCTGGGGCACCATATCCATCGCGGTCTGCGCGAGGCGGTGTTGTTGCTGCTGCTGGCGCTGGCCATCTTTCTGCTGCTGGCGCTGCTGAGCTTCGATCCGCGTGATCCGAGTTGGAGCTACGGGGTCTCGGCCGAGCGTATTCATAACCTGGGCGGCGAGGCCGGCGCGCTGTTCGCCGATATCAGCCTTTATCTCTTCGGCTATCTGGCCTATCTGTTCCCGGTGATGATCGCTTATGGGGCGTTGCTGGCGTTCCGCTGGCAGCGTCAGGACGGGCGTTTCCACTGGGGCGTATTCTCCCTGCGCTTCGCCGGCTTCGTGGTGACGGTGATATCCGGGGCGACGCTGGCGTATCTGCACTTCGCCGCGGTGCCGGGCACCGTGCCGCTTAGCGCCGGCGGAGTGTTGGGCGAGCTGACGGGCGGTGCACTGCGGGCAACGCTGAACTTCACCGGGGCCACCATCTTCACCCTGGCGGCCTTCCTTGCCGGCGTGACTATCTTCACAGGTCTGTCCTGGCTGGCGCTGATGGACATGCTCGGCCGCCTGTCCCTGCGCCTGGCGGCGGCCACGGCCGGAGCCTGGCAGCGTTTGCGGGATTACCAGGCCGGGCGCCGTGCGCGGCGCGAGCGCAGCGCCAGCCGCGTCCAGGAAGCGCGCAAGCTGGCCAAGCGCAAGCCGCCACAGATCGCGCCCAAGCTGGAAGAGCCCAAGCTCAGTGTCAAAGCCCAGAAGGAGCGGCAGATTCCCCTGTTCGATGGCCCCACCAGCGACGGTTTGCCCCCGGTGGTCCTGCTGGACCCGCCGCCCGAGCAGCGGGCGGGCTACAGCAAGGAAGCGCTGGAGGCCATGTCGCGGCTGGTGGAGCTCAAGTTGGGCGACTTCGGCGTGGAGGTGGAAGTTGTCGAGGTGCAGCCCGGGCCGGTGATCACCCGCTTCGAGCTGCAGCCCGCCCCCGGGGTGAAGGTCAGCCAGATCAGCAATCTCTCCAAGGATCTGGCTCGGGCCCTTTCGGTGACCGCCGTGCGTGTGGTGGAAGTCATTCCCGGCAAGTCCGTGGTGGGGCTTGAAATTCCCAACGAGCAGCGCCAATTGATCGCCTTCTCCGAAATCATCCGCTCCCGGGAATACGAGAAGGCCGGCGCCGCGCTGCCGCTGGCGTTGGGCAAGGACATCTCGGGCAAGCCCGTGGTGGTGGACCTGGCGAAGATGCCTCATCTGCTGGTCGCGGGCACCACCGGCTCGGGCAAGTCCGTGGGCGTGAACGCCATGATCCTCAGCCTGCTCTATCGGTACACACCGGAGGTGGTGCGGCTGATCATGATCGACCCGAAGATGCTGGAACTTTCGGTCTACGACGATATTCCGCACCTGCTCGCCCCCGTGGTCACCGACATGAAGGAAGCCGCCAATGGCCTGCGCTGGTGCGTGGGCGAGATGGAACGGCGCTACCGCCTGATGGCGGCTTTGGGCGTGCGCAACCTGGCCGGTTTCAACCGCAAGGTACGGGAGGCCGCCGAGCGGGGCGAGCCGATCAAGGATCCGCTGTTCAAGGTGCCCGACACGGCGGCCTTCGGCGATACCGAAGCCATGCCCACCGCGCCCGATCTGCAGGCGCTGCCTTTCATCGTGGTGGTGGTGGACGAGTTCGCCGACATGATGATGATGGTGGGCAAGAAGGTAGAGGAACTCATTGCCCGTCTCGCTCAGAAGGCGCGCGCCGCCGGCATCCACCTGGTGCTGGCCACCCAGCGCCCCTCGGTGGACGTGATCACCGGCCTGATCAAGGCCAACATCCCCACCCGCATGGCCTTCCAGGTGTCCTCCAAGGTGGATTCCCGCACCATTCTCGACCAGATGGGCGCCGAGGCGCTGCTGGGTCATGGCGACATGCTCTACCTGGCGCCGGGCAGCGGCCTGCCCCAGCGGGTGCATGGCGCTTTCGTCGCCGATGGCGAGGTCCACAAGGTGGTGGCGCACCTGAAGGAGCATGGCCGGCCGGAGTATGTGGAAGAAGTGCTCAAGGACGCCTCGGAAACCGCCCCCGTGCCGGGCCTGAGTGGTGAATCCTCGCCGGACGGCGAGGCCGACCCGCTCTATGACCAGGCCGTGGCCATCGTCACCGAAACCCGCCGTGCCTCCATCTCCGGTGTGCAGCGCCGGTTGAAGATCGGCTATAACCGGGCCGCGCGCCTGGTGGAGCAGATGGAGGAGAGCGGTGTGGTGGGCGCCCTGCAAGCCAACGGCCAACGGGACGTTCTAGCCCCGCCGCCACCGAAGGATTGAAACCGATGATCGCACGCACGCTGCTCGCCTTGATGCTGACGCTGCTCGCCCTGCCGTCGCTCGCCGGTCCCAGGGCCGATCTGATGCGCTATTTCCAGGACGTGCGCAGTCTCGGCGGCGAGTTCCGCCAGACCGTGGAGAACGGGCAGGAGCGAGTGCTCGAGGAGTCTCGCGGGCGTATGGCCCTGCAGCGCCCGGGCCGCTTTCGCTGGGATTATCGCGAGCCCTACGAGCAACTGATACTCGCCGACGGCCAGCGGCTATGGGTCTACGACGCGGATCTGGAACAGGTCACGGTGCGCTCCCTGGGCGATGTGCTGGGAGTGGGCCCGGCGATTCTGCTGAGCGGCGACGGCAGCGAACTCACCGAGGCCTTTCGCCTGCAGGAAGTGGACGAGAACTGGCTGCGTCTGATCCCCCGTGATCCGGACTGGGACTTTCAAGCGATAATGATGTACCTGGAAGGCGGCTTGCCGCGGTTGCTGGAAGTGGATGACGGCATGGGCCAGATCACCCGGCTGGAGCTGGCGGATCTGCGGGTCAATCCGCGATTGCCCGTCGATACCTTCCGCTTCGAGGTTCCCGAGGGCGTGGACGTGATCGCCCCCGGGCAGTGACGAGCGCCCGAGGACTGGTCCGTTGAGGCGCACACTCGATACAATTCCCGGGCGCCGGTATGGGGCGTGAGCTGTTGCTGGTGGCTGCCGGGGGCGCCCTGGGGGCCATGGGCCGCTTCGTGCTCAGTCAGGTCATCTACGGCGCATTGGGGCGGGGCTTTCCCTATGGGACCTTCGCGGTCAACCTGATCGGCAGTACCCTGATCGGCCTGGCCTACGTAGTGTTGGTGGAACAAGCGCCGGGCCACGCCACGGGCAAGGCACTGCTGATTGCGGGAGTGCTGGGCGCCTTCACCACCTATTCCAGTTTCGCGCTGGATTCGATCTTGCTGATGCAGTCCGGCCAGCCTGTGAAGGCCGCTGTGTATGTGCTCTCGAGCACCCTGCTGTGTCTGCTGGGCGCCTGGGCCGGCCTGCTGGTGGCCCGACAATTTATTTGATTACTCGCAAGGAACGTCATGCTGGACCCAAGATTGCTGCGCGCCGATGTGGAAGCCGTCGCGCAAGGCCTGCTCGGCCGCGGCTACGAACTGGACGTCGCTCGTTACCGTGAACTGGAGCAGAGCCGCAAGACGCTGCAGGTGCAGACCCAGGAGCTGCAGAATGAGCGTAATTCCCGCTCCAAGGCCATCGGCAAGGCCAAGGCCCAGGGTGAGGACATACAGCCGCTGCTAGACGAAGTGGCCGGCTTGGGCGAGCGCCTGGAGCAGGCGCGGGGCGAATTGCAGGGCGTACAGGACGAACTGGACGAGCTTCTGATGGGGATGCCCAATCTGCCCCATGAGAGCGTTCCGGCGGGCAATGGCGAAGCGGACAACCAGGAAGTGCGTCGCTGGGGCGAGCCGCCGGCGCTGGATTTCAAGCCCCGGGACCATGTGGAGCTGGGTGCCTTGCACGCGGGCATGGACTTCGAGGCCGCCGCCAAGCTCGCCGGTTCCCGCTTCGTGGTGCTGCGCGGCGCCGTGGCGCGACTGCAGCGCGCACTGGTGCAGTTCATGCTCGACCTGCACACCCGCGAGCACGGTTACGAGGAAGTCTATGTACCGTACCTGGTCAATGCCGACAGCATGCGCGGCACCGGCCAGCTGCCCAAGTTCGAGGAGGATCTGTTCGCCACCGCCGGGGAGCAGCGCTTTTATCTGATCCCCACCGCGGAAGTGCCGGTCACCAATCTGCAGCGTGACGAGATCCTGCCCGCCGAATCCCTGCCCCTGCGCTACACCGCGCACACGCCGTGCTTCCGCTCCGAGGCCGGCGCCTACGGCAAGGACACCCGGGGAATGATCCGCCAGCACCAGTTCGAGAAGGTGGAGCTGGTACAGATGGTGCGCCCCGCGGATTCCTACGCCGCCCTGGAAGCGCTCACCGGTCACGCCGAGCAAGTGCTGCAGCGTTTGGGGTTGCCGTATCGGGTCATGGCGCTGTGCGCCGGTGACATGGGCTTCTCCGCGGCCAAGACCTACGACCTGGAAGTGTGGCTGCCGGCGCAGCAGACCTATCGGGAAATCTCTTCCTGCAGCAACTTCGAAGACTTCCAGGCCCGGCGCATGCAGGCGCGCTGGCGCAACCCGGAAACGGGAAAGCCTGAGCTGTTGCACACTTTGAACGGCTCGGGGCTCGCCGTGGGGCGGTGTCTGGTGGCCATCCTCGAGAACTATCAAGACGCCGACGGTCGCGTGCGTGTGCCCGATGCACTGCAGCCGTACCTCGGTGGCAGCCGCTACCTGGGCGACTGATCGTCCGTTCGCCCTCGCGCTGTAACAATTGTGTTGCAGCGCGTCAGAAAATGCCTACAGCCCCCGGCCAAGGCTTACACGAGCTGTCGTCGAGGGAGCATTTACCCCTGCGCCCCATCCTCCTAATCTTGGTTCCCAGACGCGGAACGGCCACTCGCCATTCCGCGGCCGAGCCCAGGAAGGGGCAGTGTTCCAGGGAAGAATAAGACCAGGAGGTCAGGCATGGCTGAAGTAGAAAAGGTGCAAGGCGTTATGGATGGTTTCGCGGTAATGGGGCGCACGCTCATGCAGCAGTGGATCGGGGGCGCCCGCGCCTTGGGTGAGCAGGCTGGCAGTGCGCGCATGGCCGACTTCTACACCGAGCAGCTCACACAGGCAGAGAAAAGCGTGCAGTCGGTCCTGCAGGCGCAGCGTCAGTGGCTGGCCAAGGCTCGTGAACACACGGTGGGCGCCAGCACGATGCCGCCACTGCCCGCCGCGGTTAACAGCTTCTACTGGGATGCGATAGAGCTGAACCTGGAGTTGCGTGAGTCGCTCTGGCACACCGGCTTCGATCTGGCCCGGAGCGCCGGAGAGCAGCTGCGCCACCAGGGCGCTACCGATCAGGCCAGTCTGCTGCAAGCCTGGAACGACATGTCCCGCACCGCCGGTACCCGCTACCGGGAATGGCTGCAGGCCATCGGTAGCCAGGCGGACGAGCAGGCCGAGGCCGAGAGCAAGGCGGAGAAGGCCGCACAGGCCAAGGCTCCGGCGGCCAAGAATGCTCAGCGAGCGGCGAAGACCGCCTGAGGCGGCTGAAGCTCAAACTGGCTGAAAATCAACAATAAAGCAAGGATGCGTCGACTGGCCAAGGACGGCCTGTCGCAGGGATGCAAGGCGCTTGAACCCGCAGGGACGCGGGTTCCTGGAGAGGAAACAGGCACGGCTCACGGACGAACAGGGCAGGGGCAGGATGCCCGGCTTGCTTACCCCCAAAGCCTGGGAATCAATGGTCTTCCAGGTAAGGGCTGAGCTCCTCGAGGAGCTTGGCCCTTTCTTCTTTGGTGCGTGCCGCCACGGCGCGCTCCACCACCTCCCGCGTCACATGGGGGGCGAAAAGCTTGATGAACTCGTGCATGTAGCCGCGCAGATAGGCACCTCGGCGAAAGCCGATGTTCGTCACACTGGGCTCGAAAAGATGGCTGGCGTCTATCGCCCGCAGGCCCTGATCGCGCTCCGGCTCGAAGGCCATTCCAGCCATGATGCCCACCCCCAGGCCCAGCTGCACATAGGTCTTGATCACTTCGGAATCCGTGGCAGTGAACACCACATTGGCCTGTAGCCCACAGTCCTGGAAGGCCTTGTCGAGCTTGGAGCGACCGGTAAAACCGAAGACATAGGTCACCAGTGGATGCTCGGCGAGCTTCTCCAGCGTGAGCGTCTTCTCTTTCAGCAGCGAATGCCCCTCCGGGACCACCACGCAGCGGTTCCAGCGGTAACAGGGCAGCAGGGCCAGATCCTCGAACAGGGCGATGGCCTCCGTGGCGATGGCGAAATCCACCTGCCCGCGAGCGGCCATTTCCGCGATCTGCATGGGCGTGCCCTGATGCATGTGCAGACTCACCCCAGGATACTGCTCGCGGAAACGGGCAACCACGTGGGGCAGGGCATGGCGTGCCTGGGTATGGGTGGTGGCGATACTCAGGCTGCCGCGGTTCTCGTCCTTGTGCTCTGCGGCAATGGAGCGGATGTTCTGTACCTGCCCGAGCAGTTTTTGCGCCTCCTCCAGCACCGCCTTGCCCGCTGGGGTAATGTGGCTGAGGTGTTTGCCACTGCGGGCGAATATCTGTACGCCCAGTTCATCCTCCAGCATGCGAATCTGCTTGCTCACTCCGGGCTGGGAGGTATACAAGGCCTCTGCCGCGGCGGAGACTTTCAGCCCGCGCCGGGCGACCTCGCAGATGTAGCGCAGCTGGTTGAGTTTCATGCGGCCTCCTATAACTCTATCGTCTAAAAGTACAATAATTGATTACTTTTGCAACTATCGTCGGGGCGCTTATAGTGCCGGCCTGCATGTGAAGGATTCCTGGCATGGCTGATACAGGCATCGTCTATCTGCTGGGCGCCGGGCCCGGCGACCCCGAGCTGCTCACCCTCAAGGCCTACCGCTTGTTGCGTGAGGCTGAAGTAGTGCTGTACGACCGGCTGGTAGCGCCGGCCATCGTCGCGCTGGCGCCACCCGGTGCTCGGTTGATCGACGTGGGCAAACGCCGTGAGCGCCACCCGGTGCCCCAGGCCCGGATCAACGAGTTGCTGGTGGAGCATGCCCGCGCCGGGCGCCGGGTAGTGCGCCTTAAAGGGGGTGACCCGTTCATCTTCGGCCGGGGCGGAGAAGAGATCGAAACCCTGATGGACCAGGGTGTGCGCTTCGAGGTGGTACCGGGAATCACCGCGGCCAGCGGTTGCTCGGCTTATGCGGGCATTCCGCTCACGCACCGTGATCATGCCCATTCCTGTGTGTTCGTCACCGGGCACCGCAGCCACGGCCGGCTGGAGCTGGATTGGCCAGTCGCAGCGCGGCCCGGCCAGACTCTGGTGGTTTACATGGGGCTCGCCGGCCTCGCGGAGCTCTGCGCGGGCCTGCGAGAACATGGGCTGGCGGCGGACACGCCCGCGGCCCTGGTGCAGCAGGGCACTACGGATCACCAGCGGGTGTTGGTGGGCAATCTGCGGACCCTGCCGGCCTTGGCCGAGCGTTCACAGTTGTGTGCGCCCACATTGATCATCGTCGGTGACGTGGTGAAGCTGCACCGCCAGCTCAGCTGGTTCGAGCCCGTCGGCTCCACCGATGATGGCTGCTTCCGGCCGCCCGATGTGTAGGCGTGAATGCCTTTGTTGAAGTGGTTTGCCCGCCAAGCCGCGAAGAAGCATGAAAAAGCCCCGCCGAAGCGGGGCTACTCAAGGGCGCCCGGGCCGCCCCGATGGTCTAGTCTTCGCCCATGAACGCACCCAGCAGATGCAGCAGGCTGGTGAACAGATTATAGATGGCCACGTACAGGGTCACGGTGGCCATGATGTAGTTGGTCTCGCCGCCGTGGATGATGTTGCTGGTCTCGTAGAGAATCAGACCGGCCATCAGCAGCACGAACATGGCGCTCACGCCCAGGGCGAGGCCCGGCAAATTGAACAGCAGCGCGCCGATCCCGGCCAGGAAAGCCACCAGGATGCCGGTCAGCAGGAAGCCACCCATGAAGCTGAAGTCCTTCCGGGTGGTCAGCGCGTAGGCCGAGAGCCCGACGAAGATCACGCCGGTGCCGCCCATGGCCATCATCACCAGTTCGCTGCCGTTGCTGAAGGCGCTCAAGTAGAAGCTGAGCAGCGGGCCCAGGGTGTAGCCCATGAAACCGGTGAGGGCGAACACCGAGGCCAGGCCCCAGACGCTGTTGCGCAGCTTGGTGGTCAGGAACAGCAGGCCGAAGTAGCCGATCAGCACCACGAACCAGGGCAGGGGCGCGGCGTTGCTCGCCATGGCGATACCCGCGGTCAGCGCGCTGAACAGCAGGGTGAGCGACAGCAGGATATAAGTGTTGCGAATGACCTTGTTGGTCGCCAGTACGCCTTCCCGGGCGATGGCGGCTGTCTGGGTCTGCTGATTCATCGATGCTCTCTCCATTGACTAGTTTTCTGCGCCTGTTGTTGGCGCTGCCCCAAAGGTACGCTGCACCAAAGGTAACGGAAGGGTTATCCTCTGCCAACATAATCCGGGCTTGTTCCCTGTTTTTCGACCACACTGACCGTATCCGGTTCCCCTAGCGAGGTCTTATGCCGGTCACCTTCGACAATACGCTGGTCATCGCTATTTCCTCCCGCGCGCTGTTCGACATGAGCGAGAGCCACCGGGTCTATACCGAAGAGGGCGTGGAGGCTTACTGCCGTTACCAGATCGAGCACGAGGACCAGCTGCTCGCCCCGGGGGTGGCCTATGGCCTGGTGCGCAAGCTGCTGGCGTTGAACGACGAGCAGGACCGCACCAAGGTGGAGGTGATCCTGCTTTCGCGTAACAGCGCCGACACCGGCCTGCGGGTGTTCAATTCAGTGGCCCATTACGGGCTGAACATCACCCGCGCGGCCTTCACCAACGGGCTCAGCCCCTACCGCTACGTGCCGGCCTTCGGTGCCCATCTGTTTCTCTCCGCGGACCCGGACGATGTGGTGGAGGCGCTCAACCACGGTCAGGCCGCCGCCACCATCCTGCCCTCGGCGGCGCGCCATGACGGGGACGATGAATGCGAGGACGTTGAATTGCGGATCGCCTTCGACGGCGATGCCGTAGTGTTCTCCGACGAGGCCGAGCGGGTATTCCGCAGCAAGGGGTTGCAGGAATTCGCCAGCACCGAGCGCGCCCAGGCCCGCGAGCCCCTGCAGGGCGGCCCCTTCAAGAGCTTCCTCGCCGCGCTGCATGCGCTGCAGTCCCAGTACGACGCCCGCAGCTGCCCCATTCGCACCGCCCTGGTCACTGCCCGCGGCGCGCCCGCCCACGAGCGCGTGATTCGCACCCTGCGCGAATGGCAGGTGCGTATCGACGAGGCGCTGTTTCTCGGCGGGCTGCCCAAGGCGGAGTTCCTGGAGGCCTTCGGCGCCGACATCTTTTTTGACGACCAGCAGGGTCACTGCGAGCTGGCGAGCCGGCATGTGGCCACCGGCCACGTGCCCCACGGCGTCGCCAACGAGGAAACCATGGCCGGCTTCTGAAGGCTGGTTCATCCGCCGGCGCGAGGGTGCTTCCTTGCGCCGGCCCCGGAAACCGAATATGTTGGCGCCGCTTTCAAGCCGCGCAGACTACCCAGGGGTGTTTTGTGGAAATCGTCTGTCTGGACCTGGAAGGGGTCCTGATCCCCGAAATCTGGATCAACTTCGCTGAGCTCACTGGCATCGAGGAGCTGCGGGCCACGACCCGTGACGTGCCCGATTACGATGAACTGATGCGCTACCGGCTCGATATCCTGGACCGTCACAAGCTGGGACTGCCGGACATCGAGCAGGTCATCGACAAGCTCACCCCGCTGGAGGGCGCGCGGCAGTTCCTGGACGGTGTGCGCGAGCGCTACCAGCTGGTGATCCTCTCCGACACCTTCGTGGAGTTCGCCCGCCCCTTGATGCGCCAGCTGGGCTGGCCGACGCTGTTCTGCCACCAGCTGGAAGTCGCCGCGGGCGGCCGCATCGCCGACTACCGCCTGCGCCTGAAGGACCACAAGCGTCGCGCCGTGGAAGCCTTCCGGGAGCTGAACTTCCGCACCGTGGCCGCGGGGGATTCCTACAACGACACCACCATGCTCGGCGCCGCCGACAAGGGCGTGCTGTTCTGTCCGCCGCAGAACGTGATCGACGAATTCCCGCAGTACCCGGTGACCCGCACCTACGACGAGTTGCGCGCCGAGATCGATCAGGGCTTCGGGGCCTGACGGTTATTCATGCGAGTAGCCATCGTCTCCGATACTCACGGTTTCCTCGACCCACGCATCGCCGACCAGATTGCCGAGTGCGATCTGGCCGTGCACGCGGGTGATATCGGCGGCGCCGACGTACTGCTGGCCATGAGCCCCCGGGGTCAGCTGGTGGCGGTCAAGGGCAATAACGACAGCCCCGAGCGTTGGTCGCGCCAGGAAGTGCACATGCTCGAAACCCTGCCCGAGGAAGCCCGGCTGGACCTGCCGGGCGGCCAACTGGTGGTGGTGCACGGCGATGACGCGGGTGGGGTGGATGTGCGCCATGCCAATCTGCGCGAGCGCTACCCCGACGCCCGGGCTATCGTCTACGGCCATAGCCACCGCCTGGTGGTGGACGACAGCGCCGAGCCCTGGGTGCTCAACCCCGGCGCCGCCGGGCGCACTCGCACCTACGGCGGGCCTTCCTGCCTGGTGCTGGAGGCGGACGAGGACGGTTGGCAGGTGGAAGCCCTGCGGCTGGAGCCGCGCAAGTATCGCGCAATCTGATCTGGACACCGTGGGGGAGGGCGCGTGAGCGATAAACCCCTGGCGCAGCTCGAGCAGCAACTGCTCGAGGCCTTCGGCGCCGACCGGCCGGCGCTGCGCAAGCGCCTTGGCGGGCTGAAACGCCGCGCCGCCCGCGGCCAGCCTTATGAGCGGGGCCTGAACAGCCTGCGCGCCGACCTGGAACACTCCCGGGAAACGGTCGCCCGGCGCCAGGCGCACCTGCCCACACCGGATTACCCCGATGAGCTTCCCGTCAGCGCCCGCCGCGAGGATATCGCCCGGGCCATTCGCGACCACCAGGTGGTGGTGGTCTGCGGCGAGACCGGCTCGGGCAAGAGTACCCAGCTGCCGAAGATCTGCCTGGAACTGGGTCGGGGGGTGCGCGGCCACATCGGTCATACCCAGCCCCGGCGCCTGGCCGCCCGCACGCTGGCCGCGCGCATCAGCGAGGAACTGGGCCGGCCGCTGGGCGAGGCGGTGGGCTACAAGGTACGCTTCAGCGACCGGGTGGGCCCGAACACTCACATCAAGCTGCTCACCGACGGCATGCTGCTCGCCGAAGTGCAGGGCGATCGGCGCCTGGACGCCTACGACACCCTGATCATCGATGAAGCCCACGAGCGCAGCCTCAACATCGACTTCCTGCTGGGGTACCTGAAGCAGATCCTGCCTCAGCGGCCGGATCTGAAGGTGATCATCACCTCGGCCACCATAGACCCCGAGCGCTTCGCCCGGCATTTCAACGACGCACCCATTCTCCAGGTCTCTGGCCGTGGCTACCCGGTGGAGCTGCGTTACCGCCCGCCCCCCAACGACGAGGCCGACCAGGCCCAGGCGGTGGTCAGCGCGGTGGACGAGCTCGCCCGCGAGGGCCCCGGCGACATCCTGGTGTTCTTCAGCGGCGAGCGGGAAATTCGCGAGGCCGCCGAGGCCTTGCGCAAGCATCACCCGAAGCAGGCCGAAATCCTGCCGCTGTATGCACGCTTGAGCGCGGCCGAGCAGCAGCGCGCCTTTCGCACCGGGCGGGGCCGGCGCATTGTGCTCGCCACCAATGTGGCGGAAACCTCCGTCACCGTGCCCGGCATCCGTTATGTGGTCGACACCGGCTACGCCCGCATCAACCGCTACAGCTTCCGCAGCAAGGTACAGCGCCTGCCGGTGGAACCCATCTCCCAGGCCAGTGCCAACCAGCGCGCCGGGCGCTGCGGGCGCCTGGGCCCGGGTGTGTGCATCCGACTCTACGCCGAAGACGACTTCCTCGGCCGCCCCGAATTCACCGACCCGGAGATCCGCCGCAGCAACCTCGCCGCGGTGATCCTGCAGATGAAGGCCCTGGGCCTGGGGGACATCGAGGCCTTCCCCTTCCTGGAACCCCCCGACCAGCGCCTGATCAACGACGGTTTCAAGACCCTCTGGGAACTGGGCGCGGTGGACGAGCAGCGGGCGCTCACCGAGCGAGGCCGGCAACTCTCCCGCCTGCCGGTGGACCCGCGGGTGGCGCGGATGCTGCTGCAGGCCGAGCGCAACGGCGCGCTGGAGGAGACCCTGGTCATCACCGCCGCGCTCAGCATTCAGGACCCCCGGGAGCGCCCCCTGGAGGCGCAGCAGGCGGCCGATGAGGCCCATGCGCGCTTTCGCGACGAGCGCTCGGATTTTCTCGGCTATCTGAAGCTTTGGGAGCATCTGCGCGAGCAGGCCCGGCATCTGAGCAAGCGGAAATGGCAGCAACACCTGCGCGGGTTGTTCCTCTCGCCCGCCCGGGTGCGAGAATGGCAGGAGATCCACCGCCAGCTGCGGGAACTCACCCACGGCATGGGTTTGCGTGCCAACCAGGAGCCGGCGGATTACCGCGCCCTGCATCAGGCGTTGCTCAGCGGGCTGGTGGGGCAGATCGCTCGCAAGGACGAGGAGGGCGAATACGAGGGCGCGCGGGGAATCCGCCTGCGCATCTTCCCCGGCTCGGGGCTCGCCAAGCGCAAGCCGAAATGGATTGTCGCCTCGGAGCTGGTGGAGACCCGGCGCCTGTTCGCCCGGGACGTGGCCGAGATCCGCCCCGAATGGGTGGAGGCGCTCGCCCCGCACCTGCTACAGCGCAGCCACTTCGAGCCCCATTGGCAGGCCCGCGCCGGCCGGGTCGCGGCCTGGGAGCAGATCAGCCTCTACGGCCTGGTGCTGGTGGAGAAGCGCAAGGTCAACTACGGCCCGCTGGACCCCGCGGCCAGCCATGAGATCTTCCTGCGCGAGGGGCTGGTGGAGGAACGCCTGCGCACCCGCGGCCGTTTCCTCGCGGCCAACCGGGCGCTGATCGACGAGATCCGCGCCCTGGAGGAGAAATCCCGCCGCCGCGATGTGCTCGCCGACGAGGAGAGTCGCTACGCCTTCTACGCCGCCCGCGTCCCCGGGCACATCCACGACACGGTGAGTTTCGAGCGCTGGCGGGTGCAGGCGGAGCAGGACGATCCGCGGCTGCTGCACATGCGCCGCGAGGACCTGATGGCCCACGAGGCCGAGCAGGTCACCGACCAGGCCTATCCCTCGCAGCTCACCCTGGGCCCGCTGCGCCTGCCGCTCGCCTACCATTTCGACCCGGCGGCCAGCGATGACGGCGTCACCGTGGAGGTGCCCCTGGCCGCGCTCAACCAGCTGGACCCCGGCGCCTTTGAATGGCTGGTGCCGGGGCTGCTGGAAGAGAAGCTCATCGCCCTGATCAAGGCCTTGCCCAAGGCACTGCGCAAGCACTTCGTGCCGGCCCCGGATTATGCTCGGGCGCTGATGCAATCCTTGCCCGCCGGCGAGGGTTCCCTGCTGGAGGCGGTGCGCGCCGAGCTGCGGCGCATGAGCGGGGTGGACGTGCCCATCGATGCCTGGGATGGCGTGGATTTTCCGGCCCATCTGCGGATGAATTTCCGCGTGCTGAGTCCCAAGGGCAAGGTGCTCGCCGAGGGCCGTGATCTGCGCGCCCTGCAACGGCGCTGGGGCGGCGAGGCGGCCGGTGCCTTCGAGCCCGCCGCGGCATCGCAGTGGCAGCGCGAGGAGGTGCGGGATTGGGATTTCGACGAGTTGCCCGAGAGCATCCGCTTCGAACAGCAGGGGGTCAGCCTGCAGGCCTGGCCTGCGCTGCAGGTGCAGGGCCAGGGGCTTGCGCTGACTCTGATGGACAACCCGGCCCGGGCGGCGCAGGCCAACCGCGAGGGTATTCGTCGGCTCTACCAGCTGCGTCTGGCGCAACAGCACCGTTACCTGCGCCGACAGCTCCCGGGCCTGGACAAGCTGGGCCTGCTCTACCGGGGGTTGGGCAACAGCGATGAGCTGCGCGCGCTGATCACCGAGACCGCTTTCGAGCGCTGCTTCGAGCTGGACCTGGGCTTGCCCCGCAGTCGCGCGGAGTTCCTGCGCCGGTTGGAGCAGGGCAGGGCCGAGCTGGTGCCCGTCGCCACCCGACTCGCCGAGCAGACCGCCCAGGTGCTGGAAGCCTACCAGGGCGTGCGCCGGGCACTGCGCGCGCCCCAGGCGCTCAGCCAGATGGAAAGCCTGGCCGACGCCCGGGAACAGCTGGATGCCCTGCTGCCCGCGGATTTCGCGCTGCGCACTCCACGTGAGTGGTGGCCGCATCTGCCGCGCTATCTTCAGGCCCTGCACAAGCGTCTGGACAAGATCGCTCGGGATCCGGGCCGCGACCGCCCGGGCCTGCGTCGAATCCGCCCCCTGTGGGAGCAGTATCTGGAGCGCCGCCGGCAGCACGAGAGCCGTGGCATCGACGATGCGGCGCTGCGGCAATATCGCTGGCTGCTGGAAGAGTTCAGGGTGTCTTTGTTCGCTCAGGAACTGGGCACCGCCGTGCCGGTATCCGAGAAACGGCTGCATCAGCTCTGGAAGGAAGTCCAATAGGGCATAGCCATGTTGCAGCGCAGCTAGGTGGCTGGAGAATCATCTGGCAGAGTATCCGGATATAAGAACGACAAGCCCCTCCTGGGGCGCCGGAGGGAGAGCTCCGCCATGCATCGGGTGCTCGTGATCGAATTGTCCGCGACCCTGCGTCACGGTCTGAACAAGATGTTGTCCGGCCAGGACTATCAGGTGTCCCTGTTGCCGTCCTTCGAACAGGGCCTGAGCGCACTCGGTCAGCGGCCGGAAGAGTACGACGCCGCCATCATCGGCTGGCCCTCGCGCACCGACCCCACCGCCGATGAGCTTTTTTCGCTGCTCGAATCGCCCCGCTTCAAGTCACTGGCGGTGGTGGTGCTCAGCGAAGAGGCCGAGGCGGCCAAGCTCAACTGGGTCACCAAGCGCCCCTCCACCGCCATGCTGCTGTGGGCGGATTTCCACGAGACCGTGGATTCGCTGAGAACGCTGCTCAGTGCCAGCAGCCTGGACAACCCCTGCCCGCCGCCGGCCAAGCCCGCCGCTCGCGACGCCATCCGGGTACTGTTCGTGGACGACTCGCCCACGGTGCGGGTGAGTTACCGGCGGCTGCTCAACCGCCACGGCTACGAGACCGATACGGCCAGCTCCGTGCGCGAGGGCATGGACCTGGCGAGCCGTAACCCCTACGACATCGCCATCATCGACTACTTCATGCCCGATGCCACCGGAGACGAGCTCTGCCGCCAGCTGCGGGATAACCCGGACACGGCGGGCGTCACCTCCTCGATCATCACCGGCACGTATCTGGATAAGGTCATCAAGGATTCCCTGGACGCCGGCGCCGTGGAGTGCATGTTCAAGAACGAGGCCGAGGCGCTGTTCCTCGCACGGGTGGCGGCCATGAGCCGCAGCGTGCTCAGCAAGCGCAACATAGAGCGCGAACGCCGCCGCCTGGAGGGCATCCTCGGGTCCGTGGGCGATGGTGTGTACGGCGTGGACAACAACGGCCTGATCACCTTCATGAACACCGCCGCCCGGGAAATTCTCGGTTTCGGCGAGCGCGATAAACTGAACGGCTGCATGCCCCACACGCTGTTCCACCATTCCTTCCAGGACGGCACCCAGAACCCGCCGGAGACCTGCTTCCTTACCCGCGCCTACGGCTCCGGTGACCGGCTGTTGAACTGGCAGACCGTGTTCTGGAACGCCCAGCGGCGCCCCGTACCGGTAGAGTGCACGGTCTACCCGCTACATATCGATGGTCATCGGGAGGGCTCCGTGGTGGCCTTCCGGGACGTGTCCGAGCGCAAGCTCATGGAAGAGGAGCTGCGCTGGCAGGCCAATCACGACCCGCTCACCAAGCTGCTCAACCGCTCCTACTTCGAGAGCCAACTGGAGCAGGAAGTGGCCCGCCTGCAACGCAATGCCGAGCACAGCGCGTTGCTTTACCTGGATCTGGATCAATTCAAGTACATCAACGACACCGCTGGCCATGCCGCGGGCGACAAGCTGCTGGTGGAGATCGGCCAGCAGCTGCAGACCCGCCTGCGCGCCTCCGACACCCTGGCCCGACTGGGCGGCGACGAATTCGCCGTGATACTGCGCAACGTCCAGCCCGGCGAGGCCTACGAGGCCGCCGAGGCCTTTCGCGAGATCCTGGTGGGGCACACCTTCCAGTACGCCGGCAAGAGCTACAAGGTCAACGGCTCCGTGGGCGTGGCCAACCTGGATCAGTACACCAAATCCCCGGGCGAGGCGCTGGCCAATGCCGATGTCGCCTGTCACATTGCCAAGGAAAAGGGCCGTAACCGCACCCACATATACGCCCCCGAGAGCGACCAGCGCCGGGCCATGGACCTGGAGCTGGGTTGGTCCGCGCGCCTGCATGACGCGTTGGAGAACGATCTGTTCGAACTCGCCTTCCATCCCATTATTGGCATAGACGACATGCCCCCCATGAGCGCCGACGCCGACCCGGTGACCCGTTGGCGACGGGTGCGCGAGCGCATCGGCGAGCGGGCGCACCATTACGAGGTGCTGCTGCGCCTGCGCGGAGGCGAGGGGCCGGAGTGGATCATGCCCGATGCCTTCCTGCCCACCGCCGAGCGCTTCAACCTGATGCCGCGCATCGACCGATGGGTCACCGAGAAGGCCATTGCCTCGCTGGCCGAGGCCCACGGGCGGGGCATGAAGATCCGCCTGTCGGTGAATCTTTCCGGCCACACCGTGGTGGACCGGGAACTGGCCGGCGACATCAAGGCGCTGCTGGAGAAGTACGCGGTCGACCCCAGCGCGCTCACCTTCGAGATTACCGAGAGCTGTGCGATCACCAATCTGGACAGCGCCCGTCGCCTCATGGACGAATTGCATGCCATCGGCTGCCAGTTCGCGCTGGATGATTTCGGCAGCGGTTTCTGCTCTTTCGGCCATCTGAAGAACCTGGCCGTGGACGTGATCAAGATCGATGGCCTGTTCACGCAAGGCTTGGTGACCGACCCCATTGACCTGGCCGTGGTGCAGTCCATCGTCGAGATCGCCCATGCACTGGGCAAACGCACCGTGGCCGAGTACGTGGAGAATCAGGACATCCTCGCTCAGCTCAAGCGCTGCGGTGTGGACTACGTGCAGGGCAACTTCATCGCCCAGCCCCTGGAGCGGCTGGAAGGCGCGCCGCTGGCCGGTGCCATGACCGCCTCTTGAATCCGGTGGCTACGACCCACACCTGCCGTGGGACGGAATCTCCGTTCCAACAGGGAGTGTGCCCCATGAAACGACTCAAGTGGCTAGCGGTCCCCGCTTTCGCCTTGATGCTCGCCGCCTGCGGCGGTGACGAGGACACCGGCTTCCAGCCGGATGAGCAAGTCGGCGGGCTGCAAGACCAGCAACGGCAGCAACAGATGCAGGATCATCCCGCCGAGCGCCCGCCGGGGCAGGGTTGATGGCATTCAGCGGATAAGGCGCCGCGGCCATGAGCCGCTCCTGCATCAGCTACTTGCCCTGCGGGAGCGGCTCATGGCCGCGATTCCCCTTATCCCCCCGTAGCCCGCCCAACTGACACCCCCACCCCCCCTGTAGTACCATGCATCGCCTTTCCCCGACGCGTTTTTACGGGAATCGACACGCATGATCGAAACCACCACGCCGCTATACCAGAAGATCGACGACCTCCAAGGGCGCTTCGAAGCCCTGAGGGGGTATCTTTGACTACACTGAAAAGCGCTACCGCCTCGAAGAAGTAAGCCGCGAGCTGGAACAGCCGGACGTCTGGAACGAACCTGACCGGGCCCAGGCCCTGGGCAAGGAGCGGGCCAGTCTGGAAGCCGTGGTGAATGTGCTCTCCGCGCTGGAATCCGGCCTGGGTGACGCCCGTGAGCTGCTGGATATCGCGAAGGAAGAAGACGACGAGGAAACCATCGCCTCGCTGAGCGGGGATCTGGACAGCTACGAAGCCGATCTGGCCAAGCTGGAATTTCGCCGCATGTTCTCCGGCGAGATGGACGCCAGCAACGCCTTCGTCGACATCCAGTCCGGCTCCGGCGGCACCGAGGCCCAGGACTGGGCCGGCATACTGATGCGCATGTACCTGCGCTGGTTCGAACGGCACGGCTTCAAGACCGAGATCATCGAACTGTCCGAAGCCGAGGTGGCCGGCATCAAGAGCGCGACCATCCGGGTGGTGGGCGAATATGCCTTCGGCTGGTTGCGCACCGAGACCGGCGTGCATCGCCTGGTACGCAAATCCCCCTTCGACTCCGGCCACCGCCGCCACACCAGCTTCGCCTCGGTGTTCGTCTCGCCGGAAGTCGACGACGACTTCGAGATCGACATCAACCCCGCCGATCTGCGGGTGGACGTCTACCGCGCCAGCGGTGCCGGTGGCCAGCACGTCAACCGCACCGAATCGGCGGTGCGTATCACCCACAACCCCACCGGGATTGTGGTGCAGTGTCAGAATGACCGTTCCCAGCACAAGAACCGGGCCACGGCCATGAAACAGCTCAAGGCCAAGCTCTATGAGCTGGAGATGCAGAACCGCCGCGCCGAGGCCGATCAGGTGGAAGAGACCAAGTCGGACATCGGCTGGGGCAGCCAGATCCGCTCCTACGTGCTGGACCAGTCCCGCATCAAGGATCTGCGCACCGGCGTGGAAGTGGGCAACACCCAGGCGGTGCTGGACGGCGACCTGGACCAGTTCATCGAGGCCAGCCTGAAGGCGGGCCTGTAGGCAATAGGCAAGAATTCGAGGCGGACAGATGAGCGACGAGCAGCTGCAGGACGACAACAAGCTCATAGCGGAGCGCCGGCGCAAGCTGGCTGAGCTGCGCGAGCAGGGCGAAGCCTTCCCCAACGATTTCCGGCGCGACAGCCTGGCGCGGGAGATCCACCAGCGATTCGGCGAGCTTACCGCCGAGCAGCTGGAGGCCGAGCCCGTGGAAGTGCGGGTGGCCGGGCGCATGCTGCTCAAGCGCGTGATGGGCAAGGCGAGCTTCGCCACCATCCAGGACATGTCCGGGCGGATTCAGCTGTTCCTGCGCCGGGATGATCTCGCCGAAGGCGTGTACCAGAACTTCAAGGGCTGGGACGTGGGGGACATCGTCGGCGCGGTGGGGCACGTGTTCCGCACCAAGACCGGAGAGCTGTCCATCTGGGTGCGGGAGCTCAAGCTGCTCACCAAGTCCCTGCGCCCCCTGCCTGAAAAGTACAAGGGCTTGAGCGATCAGGAGGTGCGCTACCGCCAGCGCTACGTGGACCTGATCGTCAGCGAGGAATCCCGCGACACCTTCGTGCTGCGCAGCCGGATCGTGCGTTTCATCCGCAACTACCTGGACCAGCGGGGCTTCCTGGAAGTGGAAACCCCCATGATGCATCCCATTCCGGGCGGCGCCACCGCGCGGCCCTTCAGCACCCATCACAATGCCCTGGACATGGAATTGTTCCTGCGGGTGGCCCCGGAGCTGTATCTGAAGCGGCTGGTGGTGGGCGGCTTCGAGAAGGTCTACGAGATCAACCGCAACTTCCGCAACGAGGGCGTGTCCACCCGGCACAACCCCGAGTTCACCATGCTGGAGTACTACCAGGCCTACGCCGACTACCAGGACCTGATGGACCTCACCGAAGACCTGCTGCGCAAACTGGCGGTGGACGTGGTGGGTGCCGAGCAGATCAGTTACCAGGGCGAGCGCTTCGACTTCGGCAAACCCTTCACCCGCATCTCGGTGAAGAACGCCATCCTGGAGCACAACCCGGGGATTACCGCCGACCAGCTGGACGGCCTGGAAGCGGCGAGAAAGCTTTGCGAAGACCTGAACATCGAGGTCAAGGAAGCTTATGGCCTGGGCAAGCTGCAGTTGGAGATCTTCGAGAAGACCACCGAACACAAGCTGCGTGAACCCACCTTCGTCATCGACTATCCCAAGGAAGTCTCGCCGCTGGCCCGGCCCAAGGACTCCGACCCCTTCCTCACCGATCGTTTCGAGCTGATCGTGGGCGGGCGAGAGATCGCCAACGGCTTCTCGGAGTTGAACGACGCCGAGGACCAGGCCGAGCGCTTCCGTCAGCAGGCGGCGGAGAAGGCGGCCGGCGATCAGGAAGCCATGCATTACGACGCCGATTATGTACGGGCGCTGGAATACGGCCTGCCGCCGACGGCCGGGGAGGGGATCGGCATAGACCGGCTGGTGATGCTGCTGGCCGATGCGGCGTCGATTCGCGATGTGTTGCTGTTTCCGGCCATGCGCCCGGAGGCCTGAGGCAAGAGAGACCTACCGGGCGCTGTGTCCAGGCAGCGCCTGATTTGTTCTTCCCCTGTGGCGTAATAAAAAGAAAGCGCTGTTGCTGATTGGGCGTATGCCTTCATTGCGGGAGAGGGGGCGTGGTCTGTTCACTGTCATGCGGGGAGGGTCCGACGATGAAGCCACGGATTAGTATGGTCACGCTGGGCGTCGAGGACCTGACCCGCTCTATCCGGTTCTATGAGCAAGGGCTCGGTCTTCCCCGGATGGATTCACCGCCGGAGATCGCGTTTTTCACCCTCAATGGCAGCTGGCTCGGTCTGTACGGCCGGGAAGCGCTCGCACAAGATGCTGCCGTCTCAGCTGTCGCTGGTGGTTTTCCCGGGTTTAGTCTGGCGCACAATGTCTGCTCCGAGGCAGAGGTGGATGACGTCATGGCCCAGGCCGCGCTTGCCGGCGCCATTGTTACGAAAGCCGCCGAGAAAACCTCCTGGGGCGGGTACGCTGGGTACTTCTCCGATCCAGATGGCTACTTATGGGAAGTGGCCCACAATCCGCAGTTCTGGGTCGGCCCCGCGGACGAGGATGCATGACCAGCGCTGGAGCCGACAGTTTGAAGCCGCGTGGCGGCTTCAAACAGTGGAGCTCGGCGACAACGCTCGCCGTTGAATCGTCTGGATCAGTGGCCACAACAAGCACCCTCAGGCAAGTTCAGCTTTTGTAGCCTGTTCGGGGTGAACGCTTCACCAAAGGTAGTGCCTGACTTTCGGCCTCGGCCCCCTCGGTGAAGGAGAAGAACAAGCAGTATCGGTGGCCCACGCTCGGCTTGCCGGTCCCCACCGTTCCAACCCGCGGTTCAGGCCGGCGACTTCGTCGGGGCTCAACCGCACCTTGAGTGGTCAGAGAATGCATTCGCTCGGGAGAATATTGTCTTTTTTAGGCTGGGGATCGGTCCTCTGCTCAGCCATCTTCGGTTTATCATTTTCTGGTGTTCTTTTGATGGGGTTCGTGGGGACCAGTGGTCGAGAAGCCGGCGGAGAGTTGGCCGCCATGCTTTTGTTTACAGGCATGGGCTCGACCGTCGGCTACTTGGTTGCCAAGTTAGGGACTTCCCTCGCTCGGTGTGGGAAATCAAATAACCCGCACCAGGAAAGCACCGGCAGCCAAGGATAAGCGGCCTGCTTGCGGTTCCGGCGATGGCCCCGTCGGCGTAGTGTGTTTTGCTACTTCCAAAAGCCCTGTGTCCTGTGCTGTATCGCCAATGCAAGGGATCCACTAGGGCGGATGATGTGTCACAACGGCAATCTCTCCATCCATCGTGGCGCTGTTGCTGGCATTTGTCGGCGGGGGGATCGTTCTGATCGTCCTGGAAGAAGAGTTTTCACGAGATCCTCCGCGCTCTTTCCCGGCGTTTCCGACGGCTGTAGTGTTGTATTCGCTTTTCCACCTGGTTCTATAGCGACTGAAAGTGATGTGAGGAAATCTGGCAAACGCCCCACATCGGGCACGAATTTCAGGCAGGCCGTGTCAACGCCGACTGAAGGGTGCCCCCCCTGTGCGGGGCCAGCGCGACACCGCGCCTTGCCCTCCATGGGTCGACACACGGAGCCATCCATGAACACGCTCGCTACCCTCGCCATCGCTTCCGGCCTGTTTCTGTCCGCCTGCGCGGGGCCCTCCCCGAGAACGGAGGACGGGCAAGCGAATGCGGTGCACTATCGGTGCGACAGCGGTGCAAGGATCACCGCGCGTTATCCTGCAACCGACTCCGCTGAGATTCGGTATCAGGGCGAGAGCCACGTCATGCGCATCGCGGTGTCCGGCAGCGGTGCGCGTTACCTGGGTGGCGGCTGGGTATGGTGGACGAAGGGTTCCGGCCCCGGCTCGCAAGGCACGCTCTTTCGCCAAAGACCCGATGCGGCCTCGACGGAAATCATCGAGCGATGCACCGAATTACCTCATCAGCCGGCGCTGGCCTGGGCGGGCCGGGGTGGCGACCCCGAGTCGGATACCCGGGATGAACAGCCCCGGGTGTGGCTGAAGGCGGAATACGGCTTCTGAAGGACGCCGCCTTGCTATAGGGGGACAGTGTGAGTTGCCCGGCTCACCGATACACCAGGCCGCCGTCGATAATGGGGGGCTGACCGGTCATGTAATCAGAATCCGGCCCCGCAAGGTAAGAGACGAAAGAGGCCACGTCCTCGGGCGTCTGGGCCCGACCCAGGGCGATGCCGCCGACGAATTTTTTGTAGTTTTCACCGATTTCAGCCCCTGTGATATCAGCCATGCGTCGGTCGATTTCGACCCACATATCGGTGCCGACCACACCGGGGCAATAGGCGTTGACCGTGATGCCGTCGCCCGCGAACTCCTTGGCCGCCGCCTGGGTCAAGGCGCGCACCGCGAACTTGCTCGCCGAATAGATGCCCAACAAGGCGAAACCGTCATGCCCCGCAATGGAGGCTGCGTTGATGATCTTGCCTTTCTGCTTGCGTGCCTTGAATTTCGCGGCCGCGGCCTGGATGCCCCACAGCACCCCCTCGATATTCACCTTGTTGATTTTCTCTATGTCCGCGGGTGTCACCTCCGCGATGGGTTGAATGCTGGCGATGCCTGCATTGTTGACCATGACATGGAAGCCGCCCAGTTCCTTTTCGGCGTGCTCGACAGCCGCGTAGACCTCATCGCGGCTGGATACATCGGCTCTGAAAACCGTCGCCTTGCGCCCCACGGCCCGCACTTCGTCGGCGACGCTCGCCATGGAGTCTTCGTCCAGATCCACGATCGCGATGTCCGCGCCGTCTTTGGCCAGCCGAAGCGCGATCCCCCGCCCGATGCCTTGGCCTGCTCCTGTGATCAGCGCGACCTGTCCGTTGATGCTCACATCGCTCTCCTTGCCATTTCATTGCGGCACTTGCGTTTCGCCAGTGGAATCCGTGTTGGATTTCCCCTCCGTGGCCACGCCCGGCATCGACGCCCAGGCCTCAGATGCTCCACCGAGCTCGCTGCGACCCGCTCGGGCTGCAACGGTCGAGTCGATGTCGATGTAACGGTAACCCGAGGGGGTTTCAAGGCACTGGGCAAGGGGAGGAGACGTCGTGCAGCCCTCGTTTCGCCAGGGCGCGACCCCAATGAGAGTCAGCTAACGATTTCAATGCCGCGCCCTGGCGGGCAGGCTTGGCTTGGCGGGGGAGCGTCCGCTGAGCGATGCCCGTGCAAGGGTTGCATTTGCATGCACGGGTCGCGGGATGCGGCCCACAGCCAGTCAAGGAGACGAGATGAGCAATCCACTCGCCGAAGACTTCGCCAAAGGCATTTTCCGCACACCTCGGCCGCCCTGCCTGTCCCTCTGTCAGTCCACCCACCGCAGTCACCCGGACGACAGCCAGGACCGGATCCGCTTCGGCAACCTGGTCAAGACCCTGGAGGAGTTACTGGCGCAGAAGTATCCCCGGCAGGACAGCGCACCGTTGCTGCAACCCTTCCACGATCTGGCGGCGGATCGCGACTTCTGGATCCATACCGGCGACGGTCTGGCGGTGCTCGCCGCACCAGGGCTGTTCCGCGCCTATCCGCTGGAGCGGCCGGTGGAGGAGTTGGCGCTGGTAGGGGAGCGCTTTCACATCAAGCCCCTGCTGCGGATGCTGCAGTCGGCGGACGACTACCAGATCCTTGGCATCAGCCGCCAGGAGGCGAGGCTCTACCAGGGTAACCGTGACGGCTTGCACCAAGTCGAGCTGCCGGCGGACTTTCCGCGCACCTTGGCGGACGTCATCCCGGAGCATGACAACAAGCCACAGCCCATTCGCACCCACGGTTCGGCCGAAATCGGTGGTGTGCATGGTGCCGCCTCCCTGGCGGACCTGGAGAAGGGGCAGATCGAACGGTTCTTTCGCAGCGTCGACCGGGCGATGTTCGCGCAGTATTCGCGACCTCGTCGCCTGCCCCTGGTGCTGCTGGCCTTGCCGGAAAATCAGGGCGATTTTCGCCGGCTGAGTCACAACCCCTTTCTGCTGGAGCAGGGCATCGACGCCTCGCCCACGGCGCTGTCCGTGGAAGATTTGCGCCGGCGAGCCTGGGAGGTGATAGAGCCGCAGTACCTGCAGCGCCTGGCAGCCCTGTGCGAGATGTTCGCCGCGGCCCGTGCCCGGGCCCAGGGCGACGCCGATCTGGTGCTGATAGGCCGTAACGCGGTCGCCGGGCGCATCGCCACCTTGTTGATTGAGGCCGACCGTCAGGTCCCCGGCCATATCGATGGGCAAAGTGGTGCCGTGGAATTCGATGAACCGGGCAAGGCCGCGACCGACGACCTGCTCGATGACCTGGGCGAGCTGGTGCTCAGCCAGGGGGGCAGGTGGTGGTCGTCCCCGCCGAGCGCATGCCTTCCACCACGGGTGCCGCCGCCATCTACCGCTTCTAGCCGCCGCGCCGCGGTGGCGGGCCGGCGGTAGTTCCGGGGCAGTGCGGCCAATCGGCGTCGCGTGCGCGGGCCTGGTCCGCGCCGGCAGTTTTCGCTTGGGGAGCGTGTGAACCTGCGACAGGCATTTTTCTCGATTCTACTGATCGGTTTCTTGCTGCTCGCGGCCCAACTGCTGCGCGCCCGCATTCGGCTGTTGCGCAGGCTGTTCCTGCCCGGCTCGATCATTGCCGGCACCGCGGCGCTGCTGTTGGGCCCGGAGGTGCTGGGAACGCTGGCCGGCGAGGGCGCGGGGGTCGCCGCCGATGGCTTGGTGCCGAAGGCGGTGTTGGAGGTCTGGCAGGGCCTTCCGGGGTTGTTGATCAATGTGGTGTTCGCCGCGCTTTTTCTGGGCAAGGCCATACCCGGCATGCGGGAGATGTGGTATCGGGCAGGGCCCCAGGTGGTGTTCGGTCAGACCCTGGCCTGGGGTCAATACGTGGTCGGGCTCACACTCACGCTGTTGGTGCTCACACCCTTTTTTGGCATGAATGCGATGGCCGGCGCGTTGATCGAGATCGGCTTCGAGGGCGGGCACGGTACGGCGGCGGGCATGGCGGCAAGCTTCGCCGAGCTGGGCTTCGCCGAGGGCGCGGATCTGGCGCTGGGTCTGGCCACCGTGGGTATCGTGGGCGGTGTGCTGTTCGGCGTGGTGTTGGTCAACTGGGCGGTGCGGCGCGGCCATATTGCCCTCAGTGAGGAGGGCGATGTGGTGCCGGTGGCTGATCCGGCCGGGGAGCGGGCCGAGCTCGATCGGCTGCGCGAAGAGAATGCCGAAAGCACCGAGCCCTTGTCCTTGCACATCGGAATCGTCGCCGTCGCCATCGGCCTCGGGTGGTTGTTGCACAAGTTGCTGATCGGCTTGGAGGCGCTCAGCTGGGGGCGCGGCGGCCTGCAATTGATGAACCATGTGCCGCTTTTTCCCCTGGCGATGCTCGGCGGGGTGCTCATACAGCTCCTGGTCGACCGATTCGGTTGGGGGCATCACATCAGTCGCCGGCTCATGAATCGGATCTCCGGCGCGGCACTGGATTTCACCATCGTCACCGCGCTGGCGACACTCTCGCTCTCGGCCATCGGTGAACATCTGCTGCCGTTTCTGTTGCTCGCGGTGGCGGGCAGCATCTGGTGCCTGTTCTGCGTGCTGGTGCTGGCCCCGAGGCTGATCCCCTATAATTGGTTCGAGCGCGGAATAGGCGATTTCGGCCAGTCCATGGGGGTGACCACCACCGGTCTGCTGCTCATGCGCATGAGCGACCCCCACAACCGTTCCGGCGCATTGGAGAGTTTCGGCTACAAGCAGCTGTTTTTCGAGCCTATCGTCGGCGGGGGCCTGTTCACCGCCGCCTCCCTGCCGTTGATCGTCGCCCTCGGGCCGGTGGCGATGCTCGTGTTCACCGCCGCGGTGGCGGGTGGCTGGCTGGTCTTCGGGCTTTGGTACTTCGGCCCGTTGGCGCGGGCCGAGCGCCGACGCGCCTAGTTCGCGCCGGCCGGGGGCGCCCGCGCTCGCTCACACCTTGCGAGTGAACTCCGACTTGAGCTTCATCGCCCCGATGCCCTCGATCTTGCAGTCGATGTTGTGATCGCCCGCCACCAGGCGGATGTTCTTCACCTTGGTGCCGACCTTGACCACCTGGCTGCGACCCTTGACCTTCAGATCCTTGATCACGGTAACGGTGTCGCCATCGTTCAGCACCGTGCCGTTGGCGTCCCGGACGGCGTTGGGGTCCTCGCCCGCCGCCTCTTCGCCGGGCGTCCATTCATGAGCGCACTCGGGGCAGACGTACAGGGTGCCATCCTCGTAGGCATAGGGGGAATCGCAGTTCGGACAGGGGGGCAGGGCGGACATGCGCAGGATCTCCTGGTGCGTGGCGAGCTGGCGGATGGGCCAGGCCCGCATTCGCGGGCGGGCCGGACGCTGGGGCTGTCGCCGGCAGCCACAAGTCGGCATATAGCATACAACGGTCGTGAACGTGAGGGCCAGCGGCGGGCATCTCCGTCACTTGCTGGGTTTCCTGACGATGCGGCCCCGGCGGCAGGGGCGAAGGAACGTGGGCGGCGGGGATGTTGCCCGGCAAGCGGCGCCTTGCCTGTTCGGGAACCTCGCAAGCGCGGAGCGCATCCAGTAGGCACGCAGGGATGATTCCTGCGTCTCGAACGACCACCGCGGCGGCTATCGGGTGAGCGCTGCTACCCGCGGCGCGGCGTTTTAATTAGGGAGAAGAGTAATGTTGACGTATGCCTTGATTGCCTTTGGGATCGCCGCCGTAGGCGGCCTGGTGCTCGCGTCCAGTGTCCTGCGCGACAGGTTCGCGCCCTGGGGCTTGTCCGTGCTGCACGCTTTGCTGGGGGCCAGTGGGCTGATCTTGCTGATCATGATCCTGATACAGGGTTCCGCACCACAACGGCTGCTGATCGGTTTCGTGCTGTTGCTGCTGGCCGCGCTGGCGGGGTTTTTCCTGGTCTCCTTCCATATGCGCAGAAAAATCCCGCCCAAGGCGGTAGTGGCGGCACACGCGCTGGTCGCCGTGGCCGGCTTTCTGACACTGTTGAGCCTGGTGCTTTGAGCGATGCGACACCCACTGCACCCGGCGCTGGTCCATTTCCCCATCGCCTGCTGGTCGCTGGCAGTCGTCGCGGATTTCGCCGGTCTGTACTTCGGCGACGCGGCCTGGCGCTGGTCCCAGGGGTTGTTGATCGTCGCTTGCATTATGGCAATTCCGGCCATGCTGGCGGGCCTGCTGGAGCTTTCCCGGATCCCGGAGGGCCCGGCCCTGCGGGACACCTGGTGGCACATGGGCGCGATGTTGCTGGCATTCACCCTGTTCACCACCCGTTTGCTGCTTGGCCTGTCGCAAGGACCCGCTTTCGCCCCGGATGCGCTCGCTCTTTGGCTGGATGCCGCCGGTTTCGTCAGCCTTGCCATCGGCGGCTGGCTGGGCGGGCGCCTGGTGTATGGGCATGGGCTGGGCCGGAGCCGGGAGAGGGCGGATCGCGGGCCTTGAGCTGCCGCGATCGTAAACGGCGCTGGCTGGCCCAAGATGATCAGGACGGGAGGTAACCATGGCCAAGGCGAAGATCGCGGCCCGATCACCCATCGAGGTGAGTCTCACGCCGGAGACGCAATACCACTGGTGTCGCTGCGGACGATCGCAGAATCAGCCTTTCTGTGATGGGTCCCATGCGGGTACCGGGCTCACCCCGCTCTCCTTCCGGGTTGAAAAGCCCGGCAAGGCCTGGCTGTGTCGGTGCAAGCAAAGCAGCACCCCGCCCTATTGCGATGGGACCCACAAGACGCTGCCCGAGGAGGCGAGGGAACTGGATGTGCCGGAACGTTCCGCCAGCCATAGCCGGGCGCCCGCCCCGAAGGACACCGCGGAGGAGCCCTCGCTGGAGTTCATCCACGCCCTCGCCAGCGAGGGTCTGGAGGGCATCGGGCCCGATGGTCCGGTGGCGGCGATGGGCGTACCGCGGGCGAAGCTGCCCTCCTGGGAGGATATTCAGATCCTTACCGCCCAGCTGCATCGTCGGCCCTTGGCCGATAAGGCACCGGTGGCGACGGAGCTGGTGATCGGGCCCGGGGCCAGGAAGCCCCTGCGTCTGGCCATGCCGCTGTTCGTCTCGGACATGAGTTTCGGTGCGCTGTCGGAGGAGGCGAAGCTGGCCCTGGCGCGTGGCGCCGAGCTTGCCGGCACCGGCATCGCCACCGGCGAGGGCGGCATGCTGCCCGAGGCACAGCAGGCCAACTCGCGTTATTTCTACGAACTGGCCTCGGCGCAGTTCGGCTACCGGGAGGCCTTGTTGGCGCGGGTGCAGGCCTTTCATTTCAAGGCGGGCCAGGCCGCCAAGACCGGCACCGGGGGGCATCTGCCGGCCGCGAAGGTCACCGAGCGCATCGCCGAGATACGCCAGCTCCCGCCCGGTGAGGATGCGGTTTCACCGGCCGCCTTCGAGCAGCTGCGTACGCCGGCCGACTTCAAGGCCTTCGCCGACCGCGTGCGTGAACTCTCCGGCGGCATTCCAATCGGCTTCAAGATGTCGGCACAACATATTGAGGACGATATTGATTTCGCGCTGGAGGCCAGCGCCGATTACATCATCCTGGACGGCCGCGGAGGCGGCACCGGCGCCGCGCCGCTGTTGTTCCGGGACAATATCTCGGTCCCGACCATCCCCGCCCTGGCCCGGGCCCGGCGCCACCTGGACCGGTGCGGACGCCCCGAGGTCACCCTGATCGTCACTGGCGGTCTGCGCACACCGGCGGATTTCATCAAGGCGCTGTGCCTGGGGGCGGATGGCATCGCCTTGGCCAACAGCGCCATGCAGGCCATCGGTTGTATAGCCGCCCGGATCTGCCACACCAATAATTGCCCCAGCGGCGTCGCGACCCAGAACGAAGAGCTGCGCGCGCGTCTGCAAGTCGATGTGGCGGCGCAACGCCTCGCGCGCTTTCTCCACGGATCCTGTGCGCTGATGCAGGTAATGGCCCGTGCCTGCGGTCATGACCGGCTCGATGCGTTTTCTCTGGACGACATCACCAGCTGGAAGAGCTCCCTGTCCGAGCTCGCGGGAATTCCCTACGGCGGTGTATCGATGCGCCGATAAGCCGGGGTCGATCCGCAGCCCGGGGCGGTCGGCGCCAGGACCGGTCCGGACCGCCCGCCACGAACATTGGCCGCAGGCGCTAGCCGCGGATCCGCCAGCGCGGCTGGCCACCCTTGCAACTGATGCTATTACTACTCATAGAGTAGCTTGCCGCCCCGGCCCCTACGGAGGACGCGTCATGATATCCAACAGCTTCGATACCCGTGATCAGCTCGAGGTCGACGGCAAGCGCTACCTGATCCACCGTCTCGATCGGATCGATGGCGTGCAACGGCTGCCATTCAGCCTGAAGGTCCTGTTGGAGAACCTGCTGCGCAACGAGGACGGCGAGCGGATCACCACCACGCAGATCGAAGCCCTGGCGGGCTGGCAGGCGAAGCAGGTGGGGGTGCAGGAAGTGCAGTACACGCCGGCGCGGGTGCTGATGCAGGATTTCACCGGCGTGCCCTGCGTCGTCGACCTGGTGGCCATGCGGGATGCCATCGCCGATCTCGGCGGCGATGCCCGCCGGATCAATCCGCTGATTCCCACCGAACTGGTGATCGACCATTCGGTCATCGTCGATGTCTTCGGGCGCGAGGACGCCTTCCAGACCAACGCCGCGCTGGAATTCGAGCGCAATGCGGAACGCTATCAGCTGCTGCGCTGGGGCGCGCAGACGCTGGACGATTTCAAGGTCGTGCCGCCGGATACCGGCATCTGCCATCAGGTGAATCTGGAATATCTTTCTCGGGTCGTGTTCACCCGGGAGACGGCGCAGGGCACGCTCGCCTACCCGGACACCCTGGTGGGGACCGACTCGCATACGCCCATGGTCAACGGCCTGGGAGTGCTCGGCTGGGGCGTGGGGGGTATCGAGGCCGAGGCCGCGATGCTCGGCCAGCCGGTCAGCATGCTCATGCCCGAGGTGCTGGGCTTCAAGCTCACCGGGGAATTGCGCCCGGGTACCACGGCCACCGATCTGGTGCTCACGGTGGCCGAACTGCTGCGGCGCACGGGCGTGGTGGGCAAGTTCGTCGAATTCTACGGCCCTGGTGTCGCCAATGTGCCGCTCGCGAACCGTGCCACCATCGGCAATATGAGCCCCGAGTACGGCTCCACCTGCGCCATCTTCCCGATCGACCAGGAGACGCTTTCCTACCTGCGCCTGACCGGTCGCGACGAGCACCAGATCCGCCTGGTCGAAGCCTACGCCAAGGCCCAGGGCCTGTGGCATGACCCGGACCACGAGGCCGAGTACTCCCAGACCATCGAGCTCGACCTGGCAACGGTGGAACCCTCGCTGGCCGGCCCCAAGCGGCCCCAGGACCGCGTGCCCCTGCATATCGCGCCCAATGCCGTCTGTGCGCTGCTGGCGGGCCATTCCCAGGCCGAAGCGCTCAAGGTCGGTCTGGACGCGGCCTCCGCCTCCTCGTTCCCGGCCAGCGACCCGATCTCGCTGAGCCACGACGACCCCAGCGACGCGCCGCGCACGCTGGCGGGCGACAACTGCGCTGTCGCCGACTGGCAGCCCAACCCGGTTCCGGTGATGCTGGCCGATGGGCGCCGTGTCGAACTCGACCACGGCTCCGTGGTGATTGCCGCCATCACCTCCTGCACCAACACCTCCAACCCCTCGGTCATGATCGGCGCGGCGTTGCTGGCGAAGAACGCCGTGGAAAAGGGCCTGCTCAGCAAGCCCTGGGTCAAGACCTCGCTGGCCCCGGGCTCACGGGTGGTAACCGATTATATCGAGCGCGCGGGGCTCACTCGCTACCTGGACGCGCTGGGCTTTCATCTGGTGGGCTATGGCTGCACGACCTGTATCGGCAACTCCGGGCCGCTGATCCCCGAGGTCAGCGCCGCGATCGCCGAGCACGACCTGATCGTCTGCTCCATGCTCTCCGGCAATCGTAATTTCGAGGGCCGCATCCATCCCGAGGTGCGAATGAACTTCCTGGCTTCACCACCGCTGGTGGTCGCCTACGCGCTGGCCGGCAGCCTGCACGTCAACCTGACGACGGACCCGCTGGGTACCGGATCCGATGGCGAGCCGGTTTATCTGCGGGATATCTGGCCCTCGCCGCAGGCCATCGAGCAGACCATCGCGGAGAATCTGCAGGCGGAGATGTTCACCTCAGGCTATGCCGACGTCTACGCCGGCGATGAACGCTGGCAGGGCATGGAGGTACCCGCGGGCGATACCTTCGAGTGGCAGCCGGAGTCGACCTATGTGCGCAAACCGCCGTTCTTCGAGGGCATGGAGGCCGAGCCCGCGCCCCTGACGGACATCGAGGGCGCGCGCGTGCTCGCGCTCTTGGGTGACTCCGTCACCACCGATCACATCAGCCCCGCCGGTGCGATCGCCGCGGATTCGCCGGCGGGCCGCTATCTCACCGAACACGGCGTCGCCCGCAAGGACTTCAATTCCTACGGTGCCCGGCGCGGCAACCACGAAGTGATGATACGCGGCACCTTCGCCAACCTGCGCTTGCGCAACCGATTGGCCCCCGGCACCGAGGGCGGCTACACCCGCGATTTCACCCGGCCCGATGGCCCGGTCACCACCATCTACGAGGCGGCGGGAAGCTACGCCCAGGCGGGCACCCCCCTGGTGATCCTGGCGGGCAAGGAGTACGGCTCGGGCTCTTCCCGCGACTGGGCCGCCAAGGGCACCGCCTTGCTGGGGGTGCGGGCGGTGATCGCCGAGTCCTATGAGCGCATCCACCGCTCCAACTTGATCGGCATGGGCGTGCTGCCGCTGCAGTTCCCGGACGGGGAGAGCGCTGAAAGCCTGGGTCTGAACGGCGAAGAGCTCTACAGCATTGCCGGTCTGGCCGGAACCGAGGCGCCCACCGGCAAGGTCCGCGTGACCGTCACCGACCCCCGGGGGGAGACTCGCAGCTTCGATGCCACCGTGCGTATCGATACGCCCGCCGAAGCCGACTACTACCAGCATGGCGGCATCCTGCCCTATGTGCTGCGGCAGTTGTTGGCTCAGGGGTGAGGCCAGGGGTACAAGCCCAGCGTGCGCCTGCGCGGCGGTTATCGTCCCGCCTCCCTTCGCCCCGGGGCAGGGCGCCATCGTGCGGGTTCTGATCGGCCTTCCTTGATTTTGAGAAGCGCTCGACTATGGTTGCTCGATAATTGAAATATAACGATATGCAAGGGTGCCGAGAGGTAGCGATAGCCCGCCAGCTCCGCGGCACCCCAGGGAGACGCTGTCCAAGGCCTTTGCCACTACTGGCAAGGGGCCGCGGCCGCCAAGGGCGAGCCCCGCAGTGGCGCGTTCCCGTGCACACGGATGTTGATAACAATAAGCAAGGATGGAACCGATGCGAAATCGATCGTTTTACGCCTCCGTACTCGGCCTGTTACTGGCAGTCGCCGGCTTCGGCGTCTCCGCCAATGCCGAGGCGGCGTCTTGTACGGGCTTCAAGGTGACCACGGGCGGCCTGAATGTGCGCACATCGCCCTCGACCCGCGGCACGGTGGTGGGGGTGATCCACCGGAACGAGCGCTACATCGCCACCGGCGCCAAGTCCGGGGGCTGGCGCCAGATCTGGTTCAACCACGCCGCCCGCTGGATCTACGCCAGTGGCTATACCTCATCCCAGAAATACTCTTGCGGCACCGTCACCGCTTCCACGCTTAACGTTCGCTCCGGCCCCGGTACCGGATACCGGATCGTCGGCACCACCGGCAAGGGCGCGAAATGGGCGGTGATCGAGAGCCGCGGCGCCTGGCGGCGGATCTGGTATGCCAGTGAGCGGCGTTGGGTCCACGGCGGGTACCTGAACCAATCGGTGCCAGTGCCGAAGATCGAGCTCACCGGCTTCAATATCAACAAGAACACGGACAGCACCAGCAGCCGCTATGTCTCGGCCTACAGCACCACCCGCAGCTCGCAGCCGCGTTATTATCGCATCAGCGAAGACGCCAGATTCTCGGGCGCCAGCTGGAAGCGCTACAGCAGCCGGGCCGCTTTCACCCTCTCCGCCGCGGCAGGCCGCAAGCGGGTCTACTTCCAGGTGAAGAACGCCCAGGGGCGCCTGTCGAATGTCCGCAGCGACACCATTACCTACACGCCGCCCCCGCCGCCCTCCAGCAACGGTTTTCGCGTCGACCGCCAACGCTTCCTGGGCCATGTGCGCGCCTCCTTCGGCTCCCTGCGAAAGAGCCAGGTGGACGGCATCAATTACCTGCTGAGCAATATCGAGAAGGACACCCGCCCGGCGATCAAGGACAAGACCGTTTGGATGCGTCAGATCGCCTACCTGTTCTCGACGGTCAAGCATGAGGTGGCCAACACCTATCAGCCGATCACCGAATACAGCAAAACCACCTGCGTGCGCTACCAAGGCGGTTGCACCTACAAGGGCCGGGGCTACGTTCAGCTGACTCACCGCTCCAACTACGCCAAGATGTCTCCCATTGTGGGTGTGGATCTGGTGGCCTATCCCAAGCTTGCCTTGCGCCCCGATATCGCCTACACGGTGATGTCCCACGGGATGTACCACGGCATGTTTACCGGTCGCCGCCTGGGCGACTACATCAAGCGCGGCACCACCGACTATTACAATGCCCGTCGCGTCGTCAACGGCCTGGACCGGGCCAGTCTGCTGTCCGGCTATGCCCGCTCGTTCCAGACTGCACTGGAACGTTCGACAGTGGCGAAGTAGGGGGTGACGCCATGAAGGCTTCCCGTGTCATTGTCGCGCTCGTGGCCCTGGGGGTCGGTGGTGTGACGGGCTACTGGCTCGGTAGCCCGGCGGCCGTCGATGAAGTCCCTGCGCTCGTCGAGCATCCCGCGCCGTCGCCGCTGCGGGACGGGCCGCGGGATGGCTGGGCCTTCCAGCAGCGGCCGGCCCAGGAGCCAACAGCCAATGGTGCGATCGTCGAGCGTGGCACCGACGCCGAGACGCCGGAGTTCGAGGCGTTCGAAGATCCGCGTATCGCCCAGCGGGCCCGCGACCAGGCCCTGGCTACGGTGGACCGACTGGCCATGGCGCTGAACAGTGCGGCCTTCGGGAATGAGCGTGAGATCCAGGCGCTCAAGCAGGCGCTGCTGGACAAGGCCGGCGTCGATAGTCTCGCGCTGCAAGGCATCATCGACGTCTTCCGCACTGACCCGGGCTCCGTGCTCGGTCAGCATCTCGGCTCCCTGCTGGCGGAGATCAAGGACCCGGAGGTGGAAACCATGGCGCAGCAATTGGTGCGCTCTGGTGCACCGGATCAGATGAAAGCCGGCCTGATGGTGCTGGGTGAACTGGGAATCCCCTCCGAGGAGACCCTGCGCATGACCCAGCAGATCATCCGCCAGCCGTATTCCGACCCGGACTTGCTTATGGGCGCCATACGGGCCATGCCGGTAATGCCCATGTCGCAGCATGCAACGGCGGAATCCCTAAGCAGTCTCACGGAGCTGGCGGCGCACCACCCCCACGACGGGGTCCGTTCCAACAGCCTTTTCAAGATTTCCGACTGGGCCAAGGACGGCGAGGACTTGCGCCCCGTGGTGCAGGCCCTGGCGGCACACCGGCCGACGGATGACCGGATCAGTGCCGCCATGGCGCTCTCCCGATCGACGGTGGTGGATGACTCGCTGCGGCGCACCTTGCTCGATCGGATGGCCGATGCCAATGAATTATGGGAGGTGCGCCAATACTCGGCGGCGGCTCTGGAGCGTTTCAAGCTGAGCGGCTCGGAGTACCAGCGGCTCGAATCCTTCCGCCGGGAGCAGATGGACCTACAGCATAATGGCTGAGTCAATCGCGTTCTTCGCCGTTGGGGCAGTGACCGTGTTCGCCCCGCAAGAGAGGAGGCCGATGCAACTGATCCCAGGACTGCTTCTTGGCTTCGTGCTGGCCCTGGCGAGCGCCCCGGCGTTTGCCCTGGATGCGGCCGAACTTCGTTGCGGGTGGTTCGAGAACCCCACCCCCGGCAACGCCTGGCTGAGTGACAGGGATGGCGAATGGCTGGTGGGCCTGCAGGGCGGTCATCAGGCCGAAGGGCAGTGGCCGGACTTCGCGCCGGGTGAGTGGGTGCGCACCAATCGCGCTTACGGTTATGGCTGTACTTGCCTGGAGGTCCTCACCGATTCCCGAGCGAAGCGTATTGAGCGGATCCTCGGCACGCAGCGGCGCGTACTCGATGCCTGCCGTGATGATCCCGCGCTCAGCGAACCTTCCGCTGGCGGGGCGGCAGTCGAGCCCTGAAGAAGCCGCCGGGTGCCCACCTGGAGCCGGCCAAGCGGGGAGCAGCCATGGCGCAACGGACCTGTAAGCGAGTGGCGCGGGCTGTGCTTCGTGGTCCATGTGTGGGGACCGCGGCCCACGCCCTTCGCACCTGCCTCCGCCCTCAGGCGGTCTCGTTGCTGATCTCGTAGGGCAGGTCGCGTAGAGTTACCGGATGCCCCTCGCAGCTTAACGGTTTATCCAGTGCATCCATGCGCAGGGCGGCCAGCGCTTCGTAGCCGCCGGCCCCGTCCGCCGCGACGTTGACCAGCTCACCGACCAGCTTCTCGTCGCCATCGCGCACTTCGCTCCCCGGGGCGGGTGCCTCGGAGCCAGACAGGCTGATGCGGTAGCAGCGACGCTTCAGCTTGCCCAGGTACTTCATCCGCGCCACCACCTCCTGGCCCGGATAGCAGCCCTTGCGGAAATTGATGCCGCCGATCAGGTCCAGGTTCAGAGTCTGGGGCACCCAGGTCTCCCGGGTGGCGTCCAGCACCCAGGGCAACCCGGCGCGGATGTCGCCCAACGCCCAGCCTTCGGCGGATTGGGGCAGGAACTGCGCACGCAGGGCGGTCAGGCGTCGGGTGGCGGCATCCGGGGTGCTGATCAGCAGATAACGCGCCGTTTCCCCCGGCAGGCGCAACAGGCTGGTGCCATCCTCGTGGCCTACGGTCTTGCCCGTATCCGGGGCGCCCAGCCCCACGGCGTCCAGGGTCTCGGCCAAGCCGCGCCCGCCAAGGCCCCAGACCAGGCGTTCGGCGCTTAGATCGGTAATGCTGACCTTGCTGCGCAGCACGAACATGGTGAGCCGCTTGCGCAGGGTGTCCAGCAGATCGACGGGGGCGAGCAGGCGAAAGTCCTCGCCTTCCCGGTACAGCAACACCACGGCGATCACCCGCCCCTTGGGGCTGCAGTAGGCGGCCAGGCGAGATTCATCCGGGCCGAGATTCTCCGCATCGTTGCTCAGCTGATTGTGCAGAAAGCCCGCGGCGTCGGCGCCGCTGACGCCCAGCACACCAAAGCCGGGCAGGGCGGCGATAGCCGGGCTGTTGCCCTCGGCTGCGGCGGGCGCGGTCTGCAATTCCGGTGCGGTGGCGAAAATCTCTTGCCAGCCCATGAAGCCATACCTCGCGTTGCTGTGCGATAATGGGGGCTTCCCAGTACTCAGTCAGGAGCGTCCGGTCATGGCCGATCCGAACAAGTTGAAACCCGAACAGGAAAGCCCACGGGCCCCCGAGGATAACACGCAGGCGGAGCAAAGCCCTGAGCTGCCACCGGAAATCGGCGGCCCCAGTGGCCCGGAGCCCACCCGCTACGGCGACTGGGAGCGCAACGGGCGCTGTTCCGATTTCTGAACACTTCCATACCATCCGCAAGCTCCCGTAAATATTGCTAATTTGGGCAATATCAGGCGCTTGCGGCGGTTTATTGGCGCCGCGACAGCTTGCGTCAGAGCGGCCTAACGGTTAGCGTATGCCGCCGTCCGATACCCATACCCGCGGAGCGATGAATAATGCAGACCGATAATCGGCCGCTTTCCCCTCATGTGCAGGTTTACAAGCAGGGCTGGACCGGCACGCCGTCCATCCTGCACCGCATCACCGGTGCCGTGACCACCGCCGGCAGCGTGCTGCTGATCTGGTGGCTGGTGGCCCTGGCCTCCGGGCCGGAGGCTTTCGCTACGGCTCAGGGCTTCTTCGGCAGCATCGTCGGGCAGGTGTTCCTGTTCGCGCTGACCTGGACGTTGATCTATCACACCCTCGCGGGCATCCGGCATCTGTTCTGGGATGCGGTGATCGGCGTGGAAGTGGATCGGGCGGTGTTCACCGCCAAGCTGATCGTGTTCGGCTCCATCGGCATTACCGTGCTGCTCTGGATCATTGCTTACACCGTAGGGGGTGCCTGATGAACCTGCGTACTCCGATCAAGCGGGCTCGCGGCCTGGGTTCCGCCAAGCATGGCTCCGGTGTGTGGCTGGCCGAGCGCGTCAGCGCCGCCGCTCTGGTGCCGCTGGTCATCTGGTTCGTCTACAGCCTGATCTGCTATGCCGGCGCCGATTACGCGGTGGTCCGTGAGTGGTTCGCCTCGCCGGTGACGGCGGTGCTGATGAGCCTGCTGGTGGGCCTGACGGCGCACCACGCGGCCAACGGCATGCAGGTGATCTTCGAGGACTACCTGCACGTCGAATGGCAGAAGATGCTTGCCATCTATCTGGTCAAATTCATCGCGTATCTGCTGGCCGCGGCCGGTATCTTCGCGGTGCTGCGCGTTTCTCTGGGAGGCTGATACGTGGCTGGCGATTACAACATCATCGATCACACCTACGACGTCGTGGTGGTGGGTGCCGGCGGCGCCGGCCTGCGCGCCACCTTCGGCATGGCCGAGAAGGGCCTGAAGACCGCCTGCGTCACCAAGCTGTTCCCTACCCGCAGCCACACCGTGGCGGCTCAGGGCGGTGTCTCCGCGGCACTGGGCAATATGGGCGAGGACGACTGGCGCTGGCACATGTACGACACCGTCAAGGGCTCCGACTGGCTCGGTGACCAGGACGCCATCGAGTACATGTGTCGCCAGGCCATTCCCTCCATTCTGGAGCTGGAGCATTACGGCGTGCCGTTCTCCCGCACCGAAGAGGGCAAGATCTACCAGCGGCCCTTCGGCGGCATGACCACCCATTACGGCGAAGGACGCGCCCAGCGCACCTGCGCCGCCGCCGACCGCACCGGTCACGCCATCCTGCACACCCTGTATCAGCAGGCGCTGGCCCACGAGGCGGAGTTCTACATCGAGTACTTCGCCATCGATCTGATCATGGAGAACGGCGAGTGCCGCGGCGTGGTGGCGATCGATCTGGCCACGGGCGACATTCATCGCTTCCGTGCCCACATCGTCTGCCTGGCCACCGGTGGCTACGGCCGCTCCTACTTCTCCTGCACCTCCGCCCACACCTGCACGGGTGATGGCAACGGCATGGTGCTGCGCGCAGGCCTGCCGCTGCAGGACATGGAGTTCGTCCAGTTCCACCCCACCGGCATCTACGGCTCCGGCTGCCTGATCACCGAGGGTGTGCGCGGCGAGGGTGGTTACCTGACCAACTCCGAAGGCGAGCGCTTCATGGAGCGCTACGCCCCCAACGCGAAGGATCTGGCCTCCCGCGACGTGGTGAGCCGCTCCATGACCATCGAGATCAACGAAGGTCGCGGCGTGGGTCCGAACAAGGACCACATCTACCTGCACCTGGAGCACCTGGGTGCGGACGTGATCAACGAGCGTCTGCCGGGCATCGCCGAATCCGCCCGCATCTTCGCTGGCGTGGACGTGACCAAGGAGCCGATCCCGGTGCTGCCCACGGTGCACTACAACATGGGCGGCATTCCCACCAACTACCACGGCGAAGTCGTGACCCTGAAGGACGGCAACCCCGACCAGGTGGTGCCGGGCCTGATGGCCATCGGCGAGGCGGCCTGTGTGTCCGTGCACGGCGCCAACCGTCTGGGCTCCAACTCGCTGCTGGATCTGGTGGTGTTCGGCCGCGCCGCGGCCATCCGCGCCGCCGAGTTGGTGAAGGATGCCGGCGAGCTCCACAAGCCCCTGCCCGAGGACGGCTCCGATCTGGCGCTCTCGCGCCTGGACCGCATCCGCAACGCCCAGGGCAGCCTGAGCACCGCCGAGATTCGCGACAATATGCAGCGCACCATGCAGAGCTACGCGGCGGTGTTCCGCACCGGCGAGTCACTGCAGCAGGGCGTGAGCAAGATGGAAGAGGTGTACGCCTCCTTCAGCGACGTGAAGATCAGCGACCGGGGCCTGGTGTGGAACTCCGATCTGATCGAGACCCTGGAGCTGGAGAACCTGCTTGGCTGCGCCCAGGCGACCATCCAGTCCGCCCTCAACCGGCCCGAGTCCCGCGGCGCCCACGCCCGCGAGGACTACCCGGAGCGCAATGACGAGGAGTGGATGAAGCACACCCTGTCTTGGGTGAACGAGCAGGGCAAGGTGAGCCTGGATTATCGCCCGGTGCACATGTACACCCTGACCGACGAAGTCGAGCCCTTCCCGCCGAAGGCGCGCGTGTACTAAGCCGACGATTCCGGAACGAGGATAAAGCGAATGGCACAGTTCAAACTTCCCGCCAACTCGCGGGTCGGCGAGGGCAAGACCTTCAAGGCCGAGGGTGCGAAGAATGTGAAGCGCTTCAGTGTGTACCGCTGGGCGCCGGAAGACGGCCAGAACCCCCGCATGGACACCTACGAGGTGGATCTGGATAACTGCGGGCCGATGGTTCTGGACGCGCTGATCAAGATCAAGAACGAGATCGACCCGACCCTGACCTTCCGGCGCTCCTGCCGCGAGGGCATCTGCGGCTCCTGCGCGATGAACATCGACGGCGGCAACACCCTGGCCTGCACCAAGGACATCCAGGAGCTGCCCGACGAGGTGCGCATCTACCCGCTGCCGCATATGCCGGTGGTGAAGGATCTGGTGCCGGATCTGACGCACTTCTATGCCCAGTACGCCTCCATCAAGCCCTGGATGCGCACCCAGTCGGCCACCCCGCCGGACCGGGAGCGCCTGCAGAGCAAGGAAGACCGTGCGAAGCTCGACGGGCTCTACGAGTGTATTCTGTGCGCCTGCTGCTCCACCTCCTGCCCCAGCTACTGGTGGAACGGTGATCGCTACCTGGGTCCGGCCATCCTGCTGCAGGCGTATCGCTGGATCGTCGACAGCCGTGATGAGTCCACCGGCGAGCGCCTGGACGATCTGGAAGATCCGTTCAAGCTGTATCGCTGCCACACCATCATGAACTGCGCGAGCACCTGTCCCAAGGGTCTGAACCCTGCCAAGGCCATCGCGGAGATCAAGAAGCTGATGGTGGAGCGCCGGGTTTAAAGCCCGCGCTCCGGGCCCCAGAACACGCCGGCCGGGCAGATGCTCCGCCGGCGTTTTTTATGGGCGCGAGGCCTGGCCTGAAGGCGCGGCGCCCGACCGGTGAGCTTCCGTGAAAACAGCCTAAGGAACAAGTACATGAGCGCATCTTCAAGAATCCGCTGGAAGTCCCGCCGGGGGCTGAAGGAGCTCGACGTGCTGCTCGAGCGCTTCCTCGCCCGGCGCTATCCGCAGCTCAGCGTAGCGGAGCAGGGCGCCTATGACCGGCTGCTGGATCATGAAGACACGGATTTGCAGCACTGGCTGATCGGTTCCGAGCAACCCACGGACAGGGAGCTGCAACATATTGTCCAGCTCATACTCAGCACCCCTGCTTCTTGAGCCCGGCCCCTCGGCACGCCTGGTGGCCTGGCTGATTGGCTGTCATGGTCTCGCGCTGATGCTTCCCTGGGTTGCGCGCCTGCCCGCGTCGGTATCGCTGTTGTGGTCGGCGCTGATACTGGGCCTGGCGGCCGAGGCGCTGTGGGCGCTGCACCGGCGCCGCCGGTATCTGCCCCGTGCCATCGCCCTGGCGGCGAGCGGCGCCGTGCGCCTGCGTTGGGGGGACCGCCAGGTGGCGGCGAAGCACGCCATCGCCAGTGGCTTTCGCCACCCGGCGGTGTGCCTGATTCGACTAAGGGGCGCGGGAGGCCGTCGCAGCCTGGTACTGCCGAGGGATTGCCTGGGCGATCATGCCCACCGGCGGCTGCGGGTCTACCTCACCGCTTGGTCGCAGGCGCGGGCGACTCCCCGTCGCCCAGATTGCTGAAAGGGCGGGGGGCGGGCGGCACCAATACGGTGGGGCGGGTCTCGGGCAGGGAGTTGGGGTAATCCAGGGTGTAGTGCAGGCCACGGCTTTCCTTGCGGGCCTGGGCGCTGCGGATGATCAGATCCGCCACCAGGGCGAGGTTGCGCAGCTCTATCAGGTCGGCGCTGACCCGAAAATGCCCATAGTACTCGTGGATTTCCCGGCGCAGCATGTCCACCCGCCGCTTGGCCCGCTCCAGACGCTTGTCGGTGCGGACGATGCCCACGTAATCCCACATCAATCGGCGCAGTTCGTCCCAGTTGTGGCTAACCACCACGGCCTCATCCGAGTCGCTCACCCGGCTCTCGTCCCAGGGCGGCACTTGCTCGGGCGGAGCCGGTTCGCTGGCCCGAGCAGCGATGTCCTCGGCTGCCGCGGCGGCGAACACCAGGCACTCGAGCAGGGAATTGCTGGCGAGCCGATTGGCCCCGTGCAGGCCTGTGTAGCTCACCTCCCCCACGGCATACAGGCCGCTGATATCCGTGCGCCCGTGCAGATCGGTCAACACCCCGCCGCAGGTGTAATGGGCCGCCGGCACCACCGGCACGGGCTCGCGGGTCATGTCGTAGCCGTATTCCAGGCAACGCCGATAGATGGTGGGGAAGTGCTCGAGGATGAAGTCATGCGGTTGGTGGCTGATGTCCAGGTATAGGCAGTCCGCCCCCAGGCGCTTCATTTCGTGGTCTATGGCCCGGGCGACGATGTCCCGGGGCGCGAGCTCGGCGCGGTGGTCGAAACGTTCCATGAAGGTGGAGCCGTCGGGCAGCCGCAGCTTGCCGCCCTCGCCGCGCACCGCCTCGCTGATCAGGAAGGACTTGGCCTGCGGGTGGTAGAGGCAGGTGGGGTGGAACTGGTTGAACTCCATATTCGCCACCCGGCAGCCGGCCCGCCAGGCCATGGCGATACCATCACCGGTGGAACCGTCGGGGTTGGAGGTGTAGAGGTAAACCTTGCTTGCGCCGCCGCTCGCCAGCACTACATTTCGGGCCGCCAGAGCCCGGACCCGGCCTTGTTCCTTGTCGAGCACATAGGCGCCCAGGCAGCGCCGGCCGGCCTGGCCCAGCCGCTCGCTGGTGATCAGATCCACCGCCACATGGTGTTCGAGCACCGTGACGTGCGGGCACTGGCGCACCCGCTCTTCCAGGGTGATCTCTATGGCGCGCCCGGTGGCGTCGGCGGCGTGGACGATCCGCCGATGGCTATGGCCGCCTTCGCGGGTCAGGTGCAGGGTGCGGGCGTCGGCCTCGGTGGAGAAGGGCACCTGTTGGCGCTGAAGCCAGTGGATGGCGGCGGCGGCACGCTCGGCGACGAAGCGGGCGGTATCCGGTGCGGTGAGCCCGGCGCCGGCAACCAGGGTATCCTCGATGTGCGCTTCCACCGAATCCTGCTCATCCAGCACCGCGGCGACACCGCCCTGGGCGTAGAGGCTGGAACTCTCGGCGAGCGGCCCCTTGCTGAGCACGCCGATGCGCAGATGCGCTGGCAGGCGCAGTGCGAGGCTCAGGCCCGCGGCGCCGGTGCCAATGATCAGCACGTCGAAGGCCGTCTCGGTGTTGTGCATGCGCTTGCGCCCCGGAATCACGATCGGCTACTCTCGAACCCGCCGTGGTGGCGGCATCCGCCGCCTTGAAGCTACCACGAGCCGGCGACACTATACCTCCAAGCGTCAGACGCGTGCGAACTATCCATGCAGCCCAAGGTCTACCCCAATAGAACGAGCATCCGGTTCCTCCGGTCGAGCGCCCGATGAAGAAGGCACCGGTCGATCAGGAACTGGTCAAACGCGTACAGGCGGGGGACAAGAAGGCTTTCGATGTCCTCGTACAGAAGTATCAGCACAAGCTGGTGAAACTGATCATGCGATACGTACATGATCCGAGCGAAGCGCTGGATGTCGCCCAGGAGGCCTTCATCAAGGCCTACCGCGCGTTGCCCCGGTTCCGGGGCGACAGCAGCTTCTACACCTGGCTCTATCGCATCGGCATCAACACGGCCAAGAACCACCTGGTGGCTCAGGGTCGGCGGCCGCCGGAGAGCGACATCGACGCTCAGGATGCGGAGCAGTACGACATTGAATCCCGTCTCAAGGATTACGATACCCCCGAGGCACTGGCCCATCGCGACGAGATCGAACAGACCGTGAACGATGCGCTGGCGGCATTGCCCGACGATCTGCGCACGGCGATCATCCTGCGCGAGCTGGAAGGCATGAGTTACGCGGACATCGCTCAGGCCATGGACTGCCCCGTGGGAACCGTCCGCTCCCGGATATTCCGGGCGCGGGAGGCCATCGACAAGCGCTTGCAGCCCCTGATTGAAAGGTGACGGCTATGAAAGACGAGCTCAAGGAGCAGCTTTCGGCACTGGTGGACGATGAACTGCGTCGGGAGGAGCGCGCATTCTTGTTGCGCAGCCTCGAGCGGCAAGCCGGGTCCGCCGAACTCATTGGCCGTTACTGCCTGGCCCGGGAGGCCATGAGCGGGGAGCTGCCGGCGGCCGAGAGCTGGACTCTGGCATCACGCGTCACGGCGGCATTGGAGACGGAAGCGGTGTACCGCAGCAGTCTTTGGGCGCGGGTTGGCAAGCGTGCCCTGCGTCCGGTGGCGGGGCTGGCGGTGGCGGCATCGGTGGCCACCGTGTCGGTCCTGGTCTGGTTCGATGGAAGCACCGCGCCGGGGCAAGAGGCATTGATGGCCTCACGGCAAGTGACGCCTGCCCTCACGGGCATGCGCGGCGGGAACCCAAACATACAGCCGGTTGCCCGAGGCTCGCTGAGCCAGGGCCAGGCGGCGGCATTCGCTCGGGGAGGAACGTTGGACGAATCCCGTTGGGAGCGCCTGGATCCGAGCGTGAAGCAGCGCCTCAACGTTTATCTGGTCAATCACGGCGAACACGCCTCGTCCGGGGGCGTGGGCAGTGTTCTCACCTACGCGCGCATCGCCGGCCACGGCCGTGAAGACTGAGCCGGCCATGGTAGTGAGAAGCGCACGTGGCCTGCTGTTCTCCCTGCTCTGTCTGCCGGCGCTGGCTGCGGCCCAAGACCCCGATGACGCCCGGGGCTGGTTGGAACGCATGCGCGAGGCAGTACGCGAGCGCAACTACATCGGCACCTTCGTTTACAGGCATCGCGGGCAGCTGGAAACCCTGCGCATTATTCACCGCGCGGGGCCCGGGGGCGAGCGCGAAAGGCTCTATTCCTTGAACGGCTCGGCGCGGGAGATTATCCGCGACAACGACAAGGTCACCTGCATACTGCCCGACGACAAGTCCGTGCTGGTCGACAACCGCCCGCCTGGCAACCCCTTCGCCGACTGGGTTCCCGAGGATATCGCCGCGCTGGGTGAGCACTACGAGTTTCGCCTGGGTGCGGATGGCCGCATCGCCGGACGCCCGGCCAAAGCCCTGCACATCCGCCCCCGTGACAATTATCGCTATGGCTATCAGCTCTGGCTGGACAAGGCTTCGGGACTGATGCTGGGGGCCAGCCTGCACAATGATGCGGGCGAGGCGGTGGAGCAGTTGCTGTTCACCTCGCTGGACACCCCGCAGAGCATTGATGAGGCGCTGCTTCAGCCCGGCGCCAGCGGCGAGGGCTTCACCTGGTATCGGGGCCAGGAGCGCGGCGGTGCGGGCTCTTCGGCCGAGGATGCCTCGGCCTGGTCGGTGGCGAAGCTGCCGCCCGGCTTCACCCTGTTGCGTCGTTACCAGCACGAGGGGCGGGAAGCCACGGGGCCTCGAGAGCATCTTCTTTTCTCCGACGGGCTGGCCAGCGTCTCCGTCTACATCGAGCCTCTGGCGGGCATGCCCGTGTTCGACGGCATGTCGCGTATGGGTGCAGTGAATGCCTATGGGCGGCAACTGGATGATCACCAGATCACCGCGATGGGCGAGGTCCCCGCCGCCACTGTCAGAGCCATTGCCAACGCCGTACGGCGTATCGGTGGGGGAGGCTGATGCTGCGGGAAGAGGGCCGCGTAGTGGCAGTGGCGGATGGCGTGGCCTGGGTGGAGACCCAGCGCCGGGCGACCTGCGATAGCTGCGCGGTGAACAAGGGCTGCGGCACCGGCGCGATGGCCAAGGCCCTGGGGCGCAAGCCCCTGCGTATACGGGTCATTGACGAGCTGGGTGCACGCATTGGCGAGCCCGTACTCATCGGGCTGCCGGAGCAGGCTCTGTTGAGCGGCTCCCTGGCGGTCTACCTGGTGCCGCTATTGCTGTTGCTGGTATTCGCGGCTCTGGGAGACAGCCTGGGCCGTGGGCAGGCTCTGGTCGTGCTGCTCGGCCTGGTCGGTCTGGCGCTGGGTTTTGCCTGGGTCCGTCTGTTCGGCCGTCGGATCGCCCGTGATCCACGCTACCAACCCAGTCTGTTGCGACGCCTATACGGAGAGCAATACGATGAAGCCTGAGCCCCTCCGCCGCTGTGTCCAGCCTTTGGTCCTGTTCATCGGGCTGATGCTCGCGGCGGGCGCGGCCTGGGCGCGCCCGGGTCTGCCGGACTTCGCCGATCTGGTGGAGAAACACAGCGCGGCGGTGGTGAACATCAGCACCACCCAGAGCGTGGAATCCCCCTTGAGTGGGCTGCAGATTCCCAATCTGCCGCCGGATCATCCGCTGCGGGATTTCATCGACCGTTTCCTGGGCGAGAGGGAGCTGCCGCCGGAGAGTCGTGATGCCCAGTCCCTGGGCTCGGGCTTCATCATCGATGCGGGCGGCTACATACTCACCAATTATCACGTTGTGCGGAACGCCAGCGAAGTGATCGTGCGGCTGAGTGACCGGCGTGAGTTCGTCGCCGAACTGCTGGGCAGTGACGAGCGCACCGATCTGGCGCTATTGAAGATCGAGGCGAACGATCTGCCTGTGGTAACCATCGGCAGCGCCTCGCGGCTGCGTGTCGGGGAATGGGTGCTGGCCATCGGTTCGCCCTTCGGCTTCGATCACTCCGTGACCGCCGGCATCGTCAGCGCCAAGGGGCGCAACCTGCCCACCGAGAACTACGTGCCCTTCATCCAGACGGACGTGGCCATCAACCCGGGCAACTCCGGTGGGCCGCTGTTCAATCTGGACGGCGAGGTGGTGGGGATCAACTCCCAGATCTACAGCCGCACCGGCGGCTTCATGGGCCTGTCCTTCGCCATTCCCGTGGAGCTCGCCATGGACGTGGCCGAGCAGCTCAAGGAGAGCGGAAAGGTCAGCCGCGGCTGGCTCGGGGTGATGATCCAGGACGTGACCCGGGAACTGGCCCAGTCCTTCGGCATGTCCAAACCCTACGGTGCCTTGGTCAGCCAGGTCATGGAGGGCAGCCCCGCGGCCCGGGCCGGCCTGCAGGTGGGCGATGTGATCGTCGAGTATGACGGTCGGGAAATCAGCACCTCCGCGGCCCTGCCGCCCATGGTGGGGCGCAGCGCCATTGGTGAGTCGGTGCCGGTGAAGGTGATCCGTGAGGGCAAGCCTCGGAGCCTGAAGGTGCGCATCGGCGAGTTGCCGGAGAACATCGGCGGCAGCACCTCCGGCATGCGCGGGCCGGTGCGCGGCTCTGAAGAGGCGCGGGAACTGGGGCTTACCCTGGAGAGCCTGGACCAGGAGCAGCGAGAGACCCTGGCACTGGACGGCCCGGGGCTGCTGGTGGTGGAAGTCACCAGCGGGCCTGCCCAGCGCGCCGGCATACTGCCCGGTGATGTGCTGCTGCGCATCAATCAGCGCTCGGTGGATAGCCTGGAGGGTTTTCGTGAGCTGGTCCGTGAGCTGCCCCGGGGCAGGCCGGTGCCTGTGCTGATACAGCGCGACGGCGCGCCACGCTTTCTCGCGCTCAGCCTGCCGGGCGAGGAATAGCACCGCGCGGTGACTGTGGGCATTGCCCTATGGGAAAGGCGTCGCACAAGGTAGAATGACGCGCCCGCCCCGGGGAAGCCGGATCTCGACTCCCCCGGGGCGGGCGCGTTTTTTTCGGCACAGCGGCCATATCCGGCCCGGGGCGAGCATGCAGAACATCCGCAATTTTTCAATCATCGCGCACATCGACCACGGCAAATCCACGCTGGCCGACCGCTTCATCCAGCTCTGCGGCGGGCTGACGGATCGCGAGATGGTCGAGCAGGTGATGGACTCCATGGACCTGGAGCGCGAGCGTGGTATCACCATCAAGGCCCAGAGCGTGAGCCTGGACTACAAGGCGCGCGACGGGCAGACCTACCAGCTCAATATTATCGACACCCCAGGCCATGTGGACTTCTCCTACGAAGTCTCGCGCTCGCTGAAAGCCTGCGAAGGCGCCCTGCTGGTGGTGGACGCCGCCCAGGGCGTGGAAGCTCAGAGTGTGGCCAACTGCTACACGGCGGTGGAGCAGGGGCTGGAGATCCTGCCGGTGCTGAACAAGATCGACCTGCCCTCGGCCGAACCCGAGCGGGTGATCCAGCAGATCGAGGAAATCATCGGCCTGGACGCCGAGGACGCGCTGCGAATCAGCGCCAAGACCGGCCTCGGGGTGGAGGACCTGCTGGAATCCATCGTCGCCACCATACCGCCCCCGGAGGGCCAGCCGGACGCGCCGCTCAAGGCGCTGATCATCGATTCCTGGTTCGACAACTACCTGGGAGTGGTCTCCCTGGTGCGAATCGTCGACGGCAGCCTGAGGAAGGGCGACAAGATACGCGTCATGTCCACCGGGCGTGAGTTCCAGGTGGATCAGCTGGGCACCTTTACACCCAAACGCACCCCTGGGGCGGAGCTGCGCACCGGCCAGGTGGGCTTCGTGGTGGCCGGCATCAAGGATATCGACGGGGCGCCGGTGGGCGATACCCTTACCCGCGCGCACCAACCGGCGGATGCGCCCATTCCCGGCTTCAAGCTGGTGCAGCCTCGGGTCTTCGCGGGCATGTTCCCGGTCGACGCCGACGATTACGAGGACTTCCGCGACGCGCTGCAGAAGCTGCGCCTGAACGACGCGGCCCTGCATTACGAACCCGAGACCTCCGGCGCGCTGGGCTTCGGCTTTCGTTGCGGCTTCCTCGGCATGCTCCACATGGAGATTGTCCAGGAGCGTCTGGAGCGGGAATACAATCTGGACCTGATCACCACCGCACCCACCGTGGTCCACGAGGTGGTGACCAAGCAGGGCGAAACGCTCGCCATCTCCAACCCCTCGGATCTGCCCGATGTGGGCCAGATCGAGGAATTCCGAGAGCCCATCATCACCGCGAACATCCTGGTGCCCCAGGAGTTCGTCGGCAACGTCATCTCCTTGTGCGTGGAAAAACGCGGTGTGCAGAAGGACATGCAGTTCGTGGGCAACCAGGTCTCGCTGGTCTACGAAATGCCCATGAGCGAAGTGGTGCTGGATTTCTTCGACCGTTTGAAATCCGCCAGCAAGGGCTTCGCCTCCTTCGATTACGAATTCCGCCGCTTTCAGACCGCCAGCCTGGTGCGCCTGGACGTATTGATCAATGGCGAGCGGGTGGATGCCCTGGCGGTCATCGTGCACCGGGACCATGCTCAGGGCCGGGGCCGGGATCTGACCGAGCGGCTGAAGGAGCTGATTCCCCGCCAGCAGTTCGAAGTGGCCATCCAGGCGAGCATCGGCGCCCACGTGATCGCCCGCTCCACGGTCAAGGCGTTGCGCAAGAACGTGACAGCGAAGTGTTACGGTGGTGACATAAGCCGCAAGCGCAAACTGCTGGAAAAACAGAAGGCCGGCAAGAAACGCATGAAGCAGGTGGGTCGGGTGGAGATTCCTCAGGCCGCCTTCCTGGCGGTTCTGCAGGTGGATAACAAGTAATACGGAACCCCATCGATGCACTTTGATTTCGAGTTTCTGCTGCTGGCATTGACCCTGCTCACCGGCGTGGTCTGGGGCTGGGACAAGCTGCGGGTCCATCGCCTGAAGCGCGCCGGCGAACCCGTACCCAGCGAGCAGCAGCCCCCCTGGTGGATCGACCTGCCGCGTTCGCTGTTCCCGGTGATCCTTGCGGTGCTGGTGGTACGGTCGTTCATCGTCGAGCCCTTTCGCATTCCTTCCGGCTCCATGATACCCACCCTGTACAACGGTGATTTCATCCTGGTGAACAAGTTCAGCTACGGGCTGCGCTTTCCAGTCTGGCACAAGGAGCTGGTCGATTTCGGCGAGCCGGCTCGGGGCGATGTGATCGTCTTCCGCTACCCCGAAGATCCGTCTCAGGATTACATCAAGCGGGTGGTGGCCGTGCCCGGGGACCATCTGGTGTACCGCGACAAGCAATTGATCATCAACGGCCAGGCGTTGCCCCAGCGCCTGCTCGGGCCGTATTACGGCCCCGAGGCCGAACCCGGTGCCCAACTGCGCCTGGAGCGCCAGGGTGGTGAGAGCCGGGAGATTCTGATCCATAATGGCTCCCGGCGGGGCGTGCTGGAGCTCACCGTTCCCGAAGGCGCGTACTTCGTCATGGGGGATAATCGGGATCGCAGCAGCGACAGCCGCTACTGGGGCTTTGTGCCCGAGGAAAACATCGTCGGCAAGGCCTTTTTCATCTGGCTGAGCTGGAACCCCGAAAGCAATGGCATCAACTGGGACAGGTTAGGCAATGCAATCGAATAACAAGCCCTTTCCCCGCCGCCAGGCGGGTATGACCCTGATCGGCTGGCTGCTGGTCTTCATCTTCATCGCCTTTTCCGCGCTGATCGCCATGCGGTTGGTTCCGGTGTACCTGAACGCCCAGGCCGTGGGCAGCATACTCCAAGCGGTGGAGAACGATCGCCAATACAGCGCCGCCGACCGTGCCCGGGTGCTGGATACCATCCGCAAGCGCCTGCAGATCAATGACATTGACGCCGTGGAGCGGGACGATATCGTCTTCGAGCAGGTTACCGGCGGGCTGCAGGTGACCATCGAGTACGAGGACCGGGTGAAGCTGGTGGGTAACCTGGACGCGGTGGCCCGCTTCCGCAAGACAGCGCTGATCCCGCGCTGAGCCGGCGGCCCTTGAGTCCGGATACCGACAAACTGCAAGAGCGCCTCGGCTATCGCTTTCAACAGCCGGAGCTGTTGCAGGCGGCGCTGACCCATCGCAGCATGGGCGGTGCCAACAACGAACGCCTGGAGTTTCTAGGCGATGGCCTGCTGAATTTCGTGATCGCCGAGGCGCTGTTCCGGCTGCGCCCCCGGTGCAACGAAGGGGAGCTGAGCCGCCTGCGAGCGAATCTGGTCAACCGCGGCAGCCTGGCGCTGATCTCCCGGGATCTGGGACTGGGGGAGTGGATGCGGCTGGGCGGCGGTGAGCTGAAAAGCGGCGGCCACCGACGCGAATCCATCCTCGCCGACGCGGTGGAGGCCATCGTCGGCGCGGTGTACCTGGACGGCGGCTTCGAGGCGGCGGTGGCGCTCCTGCACCGGCTGTACGCGGCACGGCTGGCGGATCTGCCGGACGTGGAGAGCTTGAAAGACCCCAAGACCCGCCTGCAGGAATACCTGCAGGCGGGGGGCAAGCCGCTGCCGGAGTACGAGCTTCTGCAGATCACCGGCAAGGCCCACGAGCAAAGCTTCCGGGTGGCCTGCCGCCTGCAGGGTCACGATTTTTACGGCGAAGGGCGTTCGGGAAGCCGGCGCAAGGCCGAGCAGGCCGCCGCCGAACACATGCTACAACTACTCAAGGGAAAATCTTGACCAACGAGCAGGATTCCAGCGCAGGTAACGAAATTCCCTGCGGTTTTGCTGCGCTTGTAGGGCGCCCCAATGTGGGAAAGTCGACCCTGCTGAACCGTCTGCTGGGGCAGAAGATCAGCATCGTCTCGCGCCGACCGCAGACCACCCGCCACCGTATCCTCGGCGTGCACAGTACGGCCGATCAGCAAATCATCTACGTGGACACCCCGGGCCTACACCGGGGCGGTTCCCGAGCGATGAACCGCTACCTCAACCGCGCCGCCGATTCCAGCCTGGATGATGTGGACGTGGTGGTGTTCCTGGTGGAGGGCCTGCAGTGGCGGGAAGAGGACGAGCTGGTGCTGGACCGGCTGCGACGGGTGAACGTCCCGGTGATCCTCGCCGTCAACAAGGTGGACCGCATTGCCGACAAGGCCCGTCTGCTGCCGCATCTGCAGGCGCTCAGTGAAAAGGCGAAGTTCGCCGCCGTGGTGCCGGTGTCCGCGACTCGCGGCGAGAACCTGCCGGCCCTGGAGGAGGAGATCCGTTCGCGCCTGCCGCTGACGAGCCAGCCGCTGTTCCCCGAGGACCAGATCACCGACCGCAGCAACCGCTTTCTGGTGGCCGAACTGGTGCGCGAGCAGCTCATGCGCCAACTGGGGCAGGAAATCCCCTACGCCACCACGGTGGAGATCGAGGCCTACGAGGAAAGCGACAAGCTGGTGCGCATCGGCGCGGTGATCTGGGTGGAGCGCCCTGGCCAGAAGGCCATCATCATCGGCAAGCAGGGGGATCGCCTCAAGCAGGTGGGACAGGCGGCGCGGTTGCAGATCGAGCAGCTGTTGCAGACCCGGGTCTATCTCAATCTCTGGGTCAAGCTGCGCGCTGGCTGGACGGACGACGAACGGGCGCTGCGCTCCCTGGGCTACGACGAGAGTTGAGTCGCCCCCATGACGCCACAACGCGTCAGTCTGCAGAGCGCCTATCTGCTGCATCAGCGGCCCTACCGTGAAACCAGCGCGCTGCTGGAGATCTACAGCCGGGATCATGGCCGGGTCGGGCTGATCGCCCGCGGGGTGCGGGGCCCGCGCAGCCGCCGCGCCGGCCTGCTGCAGCCTTTCGGCTTGCTGCGCCTGTCCTGGCAGGGCAGGGGGGAGCTGCACACCCTCACCGATGTCGAGGGCGCCGAGGCGCATCGGCCGCTCAGTGGCACGCGCCTGGTGAGTGGCTTGTACCTGAACGAATTGCTCATGCGCCTGCTGCGCCGTGAGGACCCCCATGAGGGCCTGTTCTCGGCCTATGGCGCCGCGCTGAAAGCCCTTCGAAGCGATGCGCCGGAGGCCGGTGTGTTGCGCGTTTTCGAGAAACGGCTGCTGGATGAGCTGGGCTATGGCTTATTGCTCGATCACGATCTGGCCGGTGAACCGTTGCGTGAGCACGGGCATTACCGTTACGAGGCTGAACGCGGGCCGGTGCCCCTGGGCGCCCCGGCCCCGGACAGCGTGCCGGGAGGGGCCTTGCTGGCCCTGGCGCGGGAGGACCCGCTCGCGCCCGAGCTGGGCGCGCTGACACGAACCATGCGGCGGTTGCTGCGGCCCTACCTGGGCGAGCGACCGCTGAAGAGTCGAGAGTTGTACCGGCAGTTCGCCGGCAAACGCAAGTAGGAGACAGGCATGCCACAGCACAGTATTGCCCTGGGCGTGAACATCGATCACGTGGCCACTCTGCGTCAGGCGCGGGGCACGACCTATCCCTGCCCGGTGCAGGCGGCGCTGCTGGCCGAACAGGCCGGCGCCGACGGCATCACCCTGCATCTGCGGGAGGATCGCCGGCATATTCAGGATCGGGACGTAGCCTTGCTGCGGGATTTGCTGCAGACCCGCATGAACCTGGAAATAGCCGTTACCGAGGAGATGCTCGCCATTGCCGAACGCTTGCGTCCCCAGGATTGTTGCCTGGTGCCGGAACGGCGCGAGGAGCTGACCACCGAGGGCGGTCTGGATGTGGCCTCGCAGATCCCGCGACTGCGCGAGGCCTGCGAACGGCTGGCGGCGGCGGGCGTGCGGGTATCGCTGTTCGTAGACCCGGATCCGGTTCAGCTGGATGCCGCCCGGGAGGCCGGCGCGCCGGTGGTGGAAATCCACACCGGGTGTTATGCGGAGGCCAGCGATGAGGCCCGGGCAGGCGCTGAGCTGCGGCGCATAGAGGCGGCGGTGGCCCATGGCGTCTCGCTGGGGCTGCGGGTGAATGCCGGCCACGGCCTGCATTATCACAATGTGCAGCCGGTCGCCGCCATGGCGGATATCCACGAGCTCAACATCGGCCACAGCATCATCGCCCGGGCCGTGTACAGCGGCCTGCCTGAGGCGGTGCGGGAAATGAAGCGGCTGATGCTGGACGCGCGGCGGTGAGCATTGTCGGGCTGGGAACGGACATCGTTCGGGTGGCGCGCCTGGCGAGGATACAGGCGCGCCACGGTGAGCGTTTCGCCCTGCGCATCCTCACCGAGGCGGAACTGGCCGGCTACCGACGCAGCCCGCGCCCAGAGGCCGTGCTCGCCAGGCGCCTGGCGGCCAAGGAGGCGGCCGCCAAGGCGCTGGGCACGGGAATTGCGGCCGGAGTGACCTTCAAGGACCTGGAGGTGAGCCACGATGCCCTGGGAAAACCCCTGTTGCGCCTGCACGGGGCGGCGGCGCGGCGCTTGCAGGCCCTGGGCGGGCGCCGCTGCCATCTGAGCATTAGCGACGAACAAGACTACGCGGTCGCCTTTGTCGTGCTGGAGAGCTGAGCCGCGGGTTTACCCCGTGGCCGCCTTGCGGGCGCTGGCGAAGGCGCGCATTTCATCCAGCAGGCGTTCCACGCCTCCCGGCACCACCACCCGGTCTCCCCGCAGAAGGCTGGCCTCCAGCTCCTGACAGGCGCCCTTGAGGCCCTCCAGTCGGCAAACGCTGGCCGCACCGTTCAGCTTGTGCACCCGTTGCCTCAGCTCTTCCAGACGACCGGCTCGATAGGCTGATTGGATATCCCGCCTGTGTTCGTCCAGCTCGGCCAACAACATGCCACGCAACTCCGCCAACAGGTCGCGACGCCGGGTGCTGTCCCCGTGGGGGCGTGCCGGTGGCTTACCGCCGGCCAGCACCACCGGGGGTGCTACGGTGTCCAGTACGGCAATGATTTGGTCCTCGCTGACCGGTTTCACCAAGCATCGCTCGATGCCGTAGCGCTGCAGATCGGCGCCATCACCCAACAACACATTGGCGGTCAGGGCGATAATGCGCGGACGGTTGTCGCCAAGGCGCGTGATGGCACGGCTCGCTTCCTCGCCGCTCATGCCGGGCATGTGCAGATCCATGAAGATCAGATCGAAAGGCTGCTCGCGGGCGATGGCCACGGCGGTCTCGCCATCCGCTGCCTGCATTGCCCGAACGCCATGCAGCCCCAGCACACTGGACACCAGGCGTCGATTGATCTCGTTATCGTCCACCACCAGCACCCGAAGCCGATCGTAACGGCGGGGCGCGGGCAGGGGGGGGATTGGGCTATGGGCCGGCTCCGGCGGTTGGGCGCCACTGAGCCGGCACAGCTCCCGATAGAGGGTCTGGCGGCGGGTGGCCTTGGTCAGGGCGGCGCGCGCGCCCTGCTGGTAGAGGCCGCGCAGCTCTTGGCGGTCCACGGTACTGGCGAGTACCACCAGGGGGGTGCGTAGATTTTCGTCGCGATCCAGTATGCCGCGCAGCATGCGGTTGTTCAGATCGCTGCGCCGCAGGCCGAGCAGGGCCAGGTCCCAATTGCCGCTCGCCAGGCGCACGGCGAATTGATGCCAGTCGACCTGCTCGTGGACCTGCATGTCCCAGCCTTCGAGCACATGACGCAGGGCCAGTCGGGACAAGGGCTCCTCATCGAGCAGCAGCACGCGCTTGCCCGTCAGCGGGTTGTCCGCGCCGGACTCGGTATCCTGCTCGGGCTTTCGTTGCTTCAGGCAGCGTAGCGTAAACCAGAAGGTGGAGCCCTGCCCCGGCCTGCTCTCCAGGTGAATTTCGCCGCCCATGTGCTCCACCAGCTTGCGGGAGATGATCAGCCCCAGCCCGGCGCCGCCGAAGCGCCGGGTGATGGAGGTGTCAGCCTGGCTGAAGGCCCGGAAGAGCTTTGCCTGATCGCTGTCGTTCAGGCCGATGCCGGTGTCTGTGACGGCGATTCGCAGCAGACTGTCTTCCCTGCCATCCTCCTCCAGCATGACCCGTACCACCACGCGCCCGGCGGGGGTGAACTTGATGGCGTTGTGCACCAGATTGGTGAGGATCTGGCGCACGCGTATGGGGTCACCGTAGAGCTTCAACGGCACATCGGCATAGATCAGGTGCAGCAGCTCCAGGCTTTTGCCGTAGGCGGTAGGGGCCAGCAGGGAGAGGACTTCCTCCACGCAATCGCGCAGATCGAAGGCCACGTTGTCGATGACCAGCTTGCCTGCCTCGATCTTGGAGAAATCCAGTATGTCGTTGACGATGGCCAGCAGATTCGCGCAGGACTGCTTGATGGTGTGAACGTGGTCGCTCTGTTCGTCGTCCAGGCTGGTGTGGCGCAGCAGATCGGCGAAACCGAGAATGCCGTTGATGGGGGTACGGATCTCGTGGCTCATGTTGGCCAGGAATTCGGATTTCACCTGGCTCGCCTCCAAGGCGCGCTTGCGCGCCTGATCCAGCTCCTCGTTCTGGGTCTCCACCGCCTGCAGGGTATTGCGTAGCTCCCGCGTGGTGCGCTCCACTTGCTGTTGCAACAGCTGGCGTCGCCCGCTCATGGCTTTGGTGCTGTCGTTGATCGCCTGCTCCAGCTCCCCCAGCCGGCCGGATGAGCGCAGCCGCAGCGGCGTGTCGAACTGGCCGCGTCCCAGCCTCAGCACCGCCCGGCGTATATCGTCGAGCACCTGGTCGATGAGCGCGTCCACCAACATGGCTAAAATCCCGCTCATGCCTATCACCACGGCGACGGAGGCAAGGGCGAGCAACAGCAGGTTCACGTAAGGCCCGGCGATATCCTCGGCATTCAGGGTGAGGCTGAGCCGGGCAAGACGGACCCGGCTCAAGCGGTCGGAAACCGGGTCGAACACCGCTTCAGGCGGTCGGGTGACGGAGAGGCTGATCGTACGATAGTTCTTCGGCAGCGCCCAGGTGGCCAGGCGTTGGCGCCAGCCGGACTCGCCGGTTCTCGCATCCCACTCGGCCAGCCGACGGCCGTCGGGGCGATAAAGGCCCAGCGTTTGTATCTCCGCCATGCGGCTGGCCCGCGCACGCCAGTCCTGCTCCCAACCACCCTCCGGCTCGCGGTTCAGATGTGTCGCGGCATCAGCGGCCAGCGAGCCCGCCAGCGCGCGGGTACGCTCCAGGCTCTCCACACGCAGCTCCTGCAGCTGCGGCCCAAGCAGATACCCCAGCGCCAAAAGGGCCGCCAGCAGCCCCGGCAGCAGCGCCAATACGGCCAGATGTTTTCGGATACCCCAATACAATCCCTGTCCCCCGAAGCGCGCGGTGTGGAAACCCGCCTTCTGTCCCTGTCCGGTTTTGCTTAAACTGCGCCCATGAAGTACCCAACCATAGAAGATTTCGTGGGCAATACGCCACTGGTTCGCCTGCAACGATTGGGCCAGCACCGGCCCAATGACGTGTTGCTGAAGCTCGAAGGCAATAATCCGGCCGGATCCGTCAAGGATAGACCGGCGCTGGGCATGATCAAGCACGCCGAGGAGCGCGGCGAGATCCGCCCCGGCGATACCCTGATCGAAGCTACCAGCGGCAATACCGGAATCGCGCTTGCCATGGCGGCCGCCATACGCGGCTACCGCATGGTCCTGATCATGCCCGACAACATGAGCGAGGAACGCCGCGCGGCGATGAAGGCCTACGGCGCCGAACTGCTCCTGGTGCCGCAAAGCGGCGGGATGGAGCAGGCCCGGGATCTGGCCCTGGAGATGCAGGGCAGGGGCGAGGGACGGGTGCTGGACCAGTTCGCCAACCCCGACAACCCGCGCGCTCATTACGATGGCACCGGCCCGGAGCTTTGGCGCCAGACCGGCGGTCGGATTACCCATTTCGTCAGCTCCATGGGCACCACCGGCACCATCATGGGGGTGTCACAGTATCTGAAGGAGCAGAATCCGGATATACAAATCGTCGGCGTGCAGCCGGCGGACGGGGCCAGTATCCCCGGCATACGGCGCTGGCCCGAGGCCTATCTGCCGAAGATCTACGAGGCCTCGCGCATCGATCAGGTACTGGAGGTGGATCAGGCCACCGCCGAGGAGCACACCCGCTTGCTGGCCGCGCGGGAGGGGGTCTTCGCCGGAGTGTCCTCCGGCGGCGCCGCCGCCGTGGCCCTGCACCTGTCGGAAGAGCTGGAGAACGCCACCATCGTCAGCATCGTCTGCGACCGGGGCGATCGTTACCTGAGCACCGGTGTGTTCCCGGGCTGAGCTCGGGTGCGCCCGACAACACTATGAATATCTTTGTCTTCGATATAGAAACCGTGCCCGATGTGGCCGGCGGGCGGCGCCTGTACGGCCTGGACGAGGCGCTGGATGACAACGCGGCGGCGGAAGCCATGTTTGCCCTGCGCCGCCAGCAAAGCGGCGGCTCCGACTTTCTGCGCCTGCACCTGCACCGGGTGGTGGCCATATCCATCGCCGCGCGCATGGGCGAGCGCTTCAAGGTCTGGTCCCTGGGTGAACCGGAGGAGGCGGAGGCCTCCCTGATCGAACGCTTCTTCGACGGCGTGGAGCGCTACACACCCACCCTGGTGTCCTGGAACGGCAGCGGCTTCGATCTGCCGGTGCTCCATTACCGGGCGTTGCACCACGGCATCAGCGCACCGCGTTACTGGGAAAACGGGGACGGCGATCGGGAATTCCGCTTCAACAATTATCAGAACCGTTTCCACGACCGCCACACCGACCTGATGGACGTGCTGGCCTGTTTCAACGGCCGTGCCGCCGCGCCCCTGGACCAGCTCGCCAGCCTGTGCGGCTTTCCCGGCAAGATGGGCATGAGCGGCGGCAAGGTCTGGGAGGCCTTCCAGGCCGGCGAGATCGGCCGGATTCGGGATTACTGCGAGACCGATGTATTGAATACCTATCTGTTGTATCTGCGCTTCCAGCTCATGCGCGGCACGCTGGACGCGACGGGCTATGAGCTCGAATGCGAGCGGGTGCGCGACAGCCTGCGCGCCGAGGGCAAGCCGCATCTGGACACCTTCCTCAAGACCTGGCAGAGCGGAGTGGACGCATGAGCCGCCGCCGTCGTAACCGTCTGCCCCAGGAACCGGTGGAGGCGCTCACCGAGAAGCTCAGCCACGAAGGCCGGGGACTGGCCCATGTGGACGGCAAGCCGGTGTTCATCCATGGGGCGTTGGCCGGCGAGCGGGTGATGTTCCAATACACCAAGCGCCGCCGCGGCGTGGCCGACGGCAAGCTGCTGGAGGTGCTGGAGGCCGCCCCCGATCGCATAGAGCCCCGCTGCCCGCACTTCGGCCTGTGCGGCGGCTGTAGCCTGCAGCAGCTCACCCCCGAGGACCAGATCGCCTTCAAACAATCGGTGCTGCTGGAGCAGTTCCGGCAGATCGGCGGCGTGGAGCCCGAGCGCGTGTTGGCACCGCTCACCGGCCCGGTGTGGGGCTATCGGGGCAAAGCCCGGTTGGCGGCCAGGTACGTGGCCGGCAAGGGGGATCGGGTGCTGGTGGGCTTTCGGGAAAAGCACAGCCCCTACGTGGCGGATCTGTCCATCTGCCATGTGCTGGACCCCCGGGTCGGGGAGTGCCTGCCGGCGCTGGCGGAACTGATCGGCGGGCTGAGCGTGTACCGGGCGGTGCCGCAGATCGAGGTGGCCGTGGCCGACAACGCCGTGGCGCTGGTATTTCGCAATCTGGAGCCGTTCACCGAGGCGGATCTGCAGCGGCTGAGCGAATTCGGCCAGGCCCATGGTTTCCGTATCTACCAGCAGCCGGGCAATGAGAGCAGCATCGCCCCGGTGTGGCCCGCCGAGCCGGAATCGCTGTACTACCGCATCCCCGACTACGATGTGGAAGTGCGCTTTCGCCCCTCCGACTTCACCCAGGTGAATCAGCACATCAATCAGCGGATGATCGCGCGGGCCCTGGAACTGCTCGCACCCAGCGCCGACTCGCGGGTGCTGGACCTGTTCTGCGGGCTGGGCAATTTCACCATGCCGCTCGCCCGTGTGGCAGGGCAGGTCACCGGGGTGGAGGGGGCCGAGGAACTGGTGGCCCGGGCCCGGGAGAACGCGGCGCACAATGGTTTGAGCAACGTGGACTACCACGTGGCGAACCTGATGCACGATCAGACCGACGCCGCCTGGCTCAAGGGCGACTACGATCGGGTGTTGCTGGATCCGCCGCGCAGCGGCGCGCTGGAGATGATCCCCCATATCGCGAAGCTGGGCGCCGAGCGCATCGTCTACGTGTCCTGCGGCCCGGCGACCCTGGCCCGGGACGCGGGCCTGCTGGTGAAGGAATTCGGCTACCAGCTGCGTGCCGCCGGCGTGATGGACATGTTCCCCCACACGGCGCATGTGGAGAGCATTGCTCTGTTCGAGCGTTGAAAAAGCGCGAGCCAAAGGAGGCGTTCATGTCCCGTCGTTTTCAGATCATCCAGCGCGAACCCGTGTTTCAGGGGTTTTTCCGGGTCGATCGTTACACGCTGCGCCATGCGCTGTTCGAGGGCGGCATGAGCGGCGAGTTTCACCGCGAGGTATTCGAGCGCGGGCACTCGGCGGGGGTATTGCTGTATGACCCGGAGCGGGACCTGGTGGTGCTCACCGAACAATTCCGGGTGGGGGCGGTGGACGCTCCCCTGGGGCCGTGGTTGCTGGAAGTGGTCGCCGGCATGATCGAGCCCGGAGAGAGCGCGGAAGACGTGGCGCGGCGAGAGGCGCAGGAAGAGGCCGGTTGTACCGTGCAGGAGCTGATTCCGCTGTTCGATTATCTGGTCAGCCCTGGCGGCACCAGCGAGCGCACGGCCCTGTTCGTGGGCCGGGTGGATGCGAAAGGTGTGGGCGGGGTATACGGCCTGCCGGAAGAGGACGAGGATATTCAGGTTCACGTGCTGCCGCTGGACGAGGCCCTGGCGATGATCGAGAGCGGCGGCATCAACGCCGCCATGCCCATTCTCGCCCTGCAATGGCTGGCCTTGAACCGGGATCGGGTACGCCGGCAGTGGGGCGCGGCTGAGGCGGATGCCACCGAGGCCCTATTCGGGCAGCCGCTCGACCCGTAACCACCAGCGCTGCTGGCGCTCGGAGGCTTGCCGGGTGGACAGGCGCCGGTGGCCGTTACGGTGGCTCTCGGTGGCCTCCCAGGCACCGAGCGGCAGCCATTCCCCCAGCTCCCCCGAGACGCTGCTGAGCAATTCCATGCCCTCGGCGCCCCCCCGGGGCGCGGGCTCTGCTGCTGTACCAGAATGTCCACCCGGACACGACTGCCCTGCAGGCGGGGCAGGGCGTGAAAGCCATCGCGCAGCTCCAGGTAATGCACCCGCTCATCCACACCCGTGCCGTGCCGGCCCACCAGCACCGTGCGCTCGCGCACCGGCAGGCTGATGGCCTGGGCGATGCGCACCGGGCGCCCATCCAGCCCCCGCACGCTTTGCGTGGTGGTAGCGCTGCTGGCCTGGGTGTCGCGGTAGATCCGCACCTGCCCACTGGCCCCCTCGTGGGAGTGGATATGCCCGCGGGCCTTGAAACCGCGGTTCTGCCTGTGCCCAGCCTCGCCGCGGCGCAGGCTGATGCGCAGGCTGGTGGGGGCGGTATCCAGTTCCGCCACCAGCGCTTCCAGACGCGCCAGCGTGTCGGGCGCGCCCTGCAGTATCAGGCTGTGGCCCCGGCCGCTGAGTTGGGTGGTCCCGTCCAGATGGGGTCGCAGCAGGGGCAGGATCTCCTCGGCGCTGTGGTAGTTCAGCGTCAGGTGGCTGATGCGGCTTTCCTCGGCGAAGGCCGGGGCGAGAAGCAGGCAGAGCAGCAGGGCGGGGAGGTGTTTCACAGGTGCAGCCGTCGCAGGTTCGGGTCGGCGACGCTGGCATCCCAGTAGCGCTGGAACTCCTCGCCGAGCTCCACGGCGCGCGCGGGTGAGTCCCGCTCGGCAATCCCCTCGGGCCGGTCGCCGCTCTCACGGCGGATGTAGCCGCGCCGGTCCACGATCAGCAGCGCATCGTTGACTGCCTGGTGCTCCGGGCCGAGCAGACGGATTTCCATGAAGCTGCTCAGCCGCCGGGCCAATTCCACCAGGCTGTGGCCTTCCTTGATCGCTCGGGTGCTGTCCTGGAGCAGGATGCGCACCTGCGCCCGGCGCGAGCCGGTGCACAGATCTCGCAGGGCCTGGCGTACCGGTTCGCGGTCGAGCAGGGCGGGCTCCAGGTCGCGGCTGAGCAGGTCCACGCTCAGCCGCGCCCCTTGCAGCAGTTCATCGGTGGCCTCGCGCAGGGCGCCCAGGCTGTCCAGGCGCCGCGGACCTTGGTCGGTCTGGATGTCGCTCATGCCCTGCAGTCTAGACCGCTTTGGCGCGCTCCGCCGCATTGCCCACATAGCCCCAGGGCCGCAGGGCCTTGAGTTCCCCGCGCACGGCCTCCGGCAGCTCCAGGCTGTCCACGAAGCGCTCCAGCCCGGCCTGGTCCAGGCGCTTGCCCCGGGTCAGCTCCTTGAGCTTCTCGTAGGCACCCTCCATGCCATAGCGGCGCATCACCGTCTGAATGGGCTCAGCCAGCACTTCCCAGTTCGCGTCCAGGTCGGCGTGCAGTCGCTCGGCGTTCACATCCAGTTTGCCGATGCCCTTTTGCAGGGCTTGCAGGGAGATCACCACATGGGCGAGGCCCACGCCCAGATTGCGCAGTACGGTGGAATCGGTGAGATCCCGCTGCCAGCGGCTGATGGGCAGCTTGCGGGCCAGATGCTCCAGCAGCGCGTTGGCGATGCCCAGATTGCCCTCGGCGTTCTCGAAGTCGATGGGATTGACCTTGTGGGGCATGGTGGAGCTGCCCACTTCGCCGGCCACCACCCGCTGCTTGAAGTAGCCCACCGAGATATAGCCCCACACATCCCGGGCGAAATCGATGAGCACGGTGTTCAGCCGCGCGAAGGCATCGAACAGCTCGGCGATGTAGTCATGGGGCTCGATCTGGGTGGTGTAGGGGTTCGAGTCCAGGCCCAGGCTCTCGACGAAGCGCTGACCCAGCGCCGGCCAATCCAGCTCCGGGTAGGCGCTCAGGTGCGCATTGAAGTTGCCCACCGCGCCGTTGATCTTGCCGAAGATCGGCACCGCGGCGATCTGGGCGCGCTGGCGTTGCAGGCGGTAGACCACGTTGGCGATTTCCTTGCCCAGGGTGGTGGGGGAGGCGGGCTGGCCGTGGGTGCGCGAGAGCATGGGCTGCTCGGCCTGCTCATGGGCCATGGCGCGCAGGCTGTCGATGAGTTCGTCGATCAACGGCAACAGCACCTGGTCCCGGGCGCTTTTCAGCATCAGGCCGTGGGAGAGGTTGTTGATGTCTTCCGAGGTGCAGGCGAAATGCACGAATTCCACATGAGCCTTGAGCTCCTCGGATTCCGCCAGACGCTGTTTGAGGAAGTACTCCACCGCCTTCACGTCATGGTTGGTGGTGCGCTCGATGGTCTTCACCCGCTCGGCGGCAGCCACGTCGAACTCCGCCAGGATCCGCTCCAGATGCGCATCGGCCTCCGCGGACAGGGCCGGCAGCTCGCTGATCCGCGGCTCGGCGGCCAGAGCCTGCAGCCAACGCACTTCCACCTCGGTGCGGAAGCGAATCAGGCCGTACTCGCTGAAGATCGGCTGCAGGGCCGCGGCCTTGTCGCCATAACGGCCGTCTACGGGTGCGATGGCGGTAAGCCGGGTCAGATCCATGGTGTGTTCCTCTAGAGCATGGGCGTATGGAGTACGCGCAAGGGGCGCAACGGCGCGGATTGTAAAGGATATGCGCTACATTTTCCTGATACGGTTGGGTCAGGATGAACCCACAGGAGAGGCCCGATGAGCGAGCAGGACTTCCGCATCGAATCCGACAGCATGGGTGAGCTGAAGGTGCCCGCCGGCGCCCTGTACGGCGCCCAGACCCAGCGCGCGGTGGAGAACTTCCCCATCAGCGGCCAGCCCATGCCCCGGCGCTTCATCGCCGCCCTGGGGCTGGTGAAGGCCTGCGCGGCACGGGCCAACCGGGAGCTTGGCGGGCTGGGCGGCGAGCAGGCCGACGCCATCATCCGTGCCGCGGAAGCCATCGCCGCCGGTAATCACCATGAACACTTTCCGGTGGATGTCTTCCAGACCGGCTCCGGCACCAGCAGCAATATGAACGCCAACGAGGTGATTGCCCATCTGGTGGCCGCCGAGGGCCGCACGAAGGTGCATGCCAACGATCACGTCAACATGAGCCAGAGCAGCAACGATGTGATCCCCACCACCTTGCACGTAAGTGCGGCCATGGCCCTGCACGAGGAACTGCTGCCGGCGCTGGCCGAGCTGGAGGCGACCATCCGCCGGCGCGCGAAGGAGCTCGCCACGGTGGTGAAGACCGGCCGCACGCACCTGATGGACGCCATGCCGCTGACCCTGGGCCAGGAATTGGGTGCCTGGGCCACCCAGATCGCCCAAGCCCGGGCGCGGCTGCAGGACACCGCGCCGCGGCTGTGGCTGTTGGCCCAGGGCGGCACCGCCGTGGGCACCGGGATCAATGCGCCGGCCGGGTTCGGCCAGCGGGTGGCGGCGGCTCTGGCGGAACGCACGGGGATCGCCTTCGAAGCCGCGCCGGATGCCTTCGAGCGGCTCGCGAGCCAGGACACCGCCGCGGAGCTCTCCGGCCAGCTGCGCGCCCTGGCCACCGCGCTCATCAAGATCAGCAACGATTTGCGCTGGATGAACAGTGGTCCGCTGGCCGGCCTGGGCGAAATCGCGCTGCCCGCGCTGCAGCCGGGCAGCAGCATCATGCCCGGCAAGGTGAACCCGGTGATCCCCGAGGCCGTCGCCATGGCGGGGGCGCAGGTAATGGGCAACGACGCCGCCATCGCCGTCGCGGCCCAAAGCGGAAACTTCCAGCTGAACGTGATGTTGCCGCTGATAGCTCACAACCTGCTGCAGAGCCTCGAGCTGCTGGCCAATGCCTCGCGGCTGCTGGGCGAGCGCGTCATTGCCGGCTTCGAAGTGCGCCATGAACAGTTGGATCAGGCGCTGTCGCGCAATCCCATCCTGGTGACGGCGTTGAACACGGTGATCGGCTATGACCAGGCGGCCGCTATCGCCAAGCAGGCCTATGCCGATGGCCGGCCCATACTCGAGGTGGCGCGGGAGCTCACGGGGCTGGACGAGAGCAGGCTGCGGGCGCTGCTGGACCCGGCACAACTCACCCGGGGAGGCATCCCGGGCCGCTGAGCCGCGCCTTGGCGGTGAAGCCGCCAGGCGCTCAGAGACCCACGGGGGTTGGTCCGCATCTCCCTATTGCTGGTTGTAGCGTGCGAACAGCTGCACCAGGCCATCGGGCGCCTGGGTATCCAGATACAGCCAGTCCAGGCGGTAATCCACCGGCTTGTCCAGCAGCGGCCCCTCGACGATGCTGCTGAAGGGCGCGCCGCCGATGATCCGGCTCACGGTGGTGAGGAAGAGGCTGTTCACCACGCCATCGGCCATCAGGCTGTGCAGCACGTAGGGGCCGGTGACGCAATAGGCGTTGTGATAGGCCAGATCCGCCAGCGCGCGCATCAATTCACTACCGGACACCGCCGCCCCGCGGCCTATGGCGTGGACTTCCGCGCCTTGTTCCCGTAGTCGGCGGGCCCTTGCTTCATCATGCCGCGCGCCGGTGAAGACCTGCACGCGGCGGCCCTGGTCCAGCAATTCCCGGGGTACCGGGAAATCCAGGCTGGCGCTCATGATCGCCACGTCCGGCTGGGGTGGACGACCCTGTTGGGCGCGCCACAGCCGCAGGTCCGCGTATTCCCGCTCGCCACCGATGGGCAGTACGTCCTGAGCGCTGCCTTCCTCCAGATCCCGCAGGTAACGCCCGCTGGTGATCAGCACATCGGCATGGGCCGCCAGCTCCTGGAACAAGCGCCAGTCGCGGCGGTTCGCCACGGTCTCGGGCACCCGCAGGCCGCCGTCGCTGGCGGGTGCGGCGATGCGCCCATCCAAACTGGTGACGTAATTGGCGTAGCAGAACAGGCCCTGCCAGCCCGCCGGGCGCAGCGCCTTGCCCAGATAACAGCCCTGCAGGGCTTCGCTGGCGGCGGGCAGGGGGTAGAGTCTTTGCAACATGGGGGTCTCCGGTCGATGGTCAGATGCTGCCGGCTGCGCTAGCATAAGCCGGCGCGATGGACAGGGGGAGTCATTATGGGAGTACAGGGACACATGATCGATGTGGTGCTGGTCGACGACCACCAGCTCGTACGCAGTGGCATACGCCGCATACTCGACGAGGCCGAGGGAATCCAGGTCATCGCCGAGGCCGCCTCCGGGGAGGAAGCCCTCAAGCTGGTGCGTGAGCATCACCCCACCGTGGTGCTGATGGATGTGAACATGCCGGGTATCGGTGGGCTGGAAGCTACCCGCAAGCTGCTGCGCATCGACGAGAACCTGAAGATTATCGCCCTGACCGTGCACGTGGACGAGCCTTACCCGTCCCGCTTGCTGGAGGCCGGCGCCGCCGGCTACCTGACCAAGGGTTGCGATGAGCAGGAAATCATCGGCGCGATACGCGCCGTGGCCCGCGGCGAGCGCTACATCGGCGCCGACATCGCCCGGCAGATGGCGCTGTCCAATCTCAACGGCAATTCCCGCAATCCCTTCGATAAGCTCTCCCAGCGGGAGGTGCAGGTGATGATGATGATCACCCAGGGCGTGAAGGTGCAGGAAATCTCCGACACCCTCTGCCTGAGCCCCAAGACGGTGAGCACCTACCGCTACCGCCTTTACGAGAAACTGGGCGTGCAGAACGATGTCGAGCTCACGCACCTGGCCATACGCCACGACATGATCGACCAGCTGCGCTGAGGCGCTCGCGCGCCCGCTGGCGCCGTCCCCGGAGTCCATGACCGAGCAAACGCCCCCCCCCGACACCTTCGATGCCCGCGCCTTCCTGCGCACCGCCCCCGATGGGCCCGGCGTGTACCGCATGCTCAATGCCGAGGGCGAAATCCTCTACGTGGGCAAGGCGCGCAACCTGCGCCGACGCTTGTCCAGCTACTTCGTCGGCTCCCGCCAGCAGGGCAAGACCGCGGTGCTGGTGCGTCAGATCCGCGCGGTAGAGCTCACCCTCACGCATACCGAAGCCGAGGCGCTGATCCTCGAGAACAACCTGATCAAGCGCCACAAGCCCCGCTACAACGTGCTGCTGCGGGACGACAAGAGCTACCCCTACATCTATCTGTCCAGCAAGCAGCGCTTTCCCCGCCTGGCCACCCATCGCGGCGCGCGCCGGGCCGAAGGGCGTTATTTCGGCCCATACCCCAACGCCCGCGCGGTGCGGGAAACCCTCAACCACCTGCAGAAGGTCTTCCCGGTGCGCCAGTGCGAGGACAGCTTCTTCGCCAACCGCACCCGGCCCTGCCTGCAGTATCAGATCAAGCGCTGCACCGCACCCTGCGTGGACTTCATCAGCCCCGAGGCCTATCGCGAGGACGTGCGCCACGCCGAGATGTTCCTGGAAGGCAAGAGCGACGAGGTGATCCAGGAGCTGGTCCGGCAGATGGAGCGCCACGCGGAGCGGCGCCACTTCGAGCAGGCCGCTCAGTTGCGCGACCGGATCGCGGCGCTACGCAGCATCCAGGAGCGTCAGTACATCATCGGCGCCAAGGGGGATCTGGACGTGGTGGCCTGTGTCGCCGCCGGCGGGCAGGCCTGCGTGCAGGTGTTCTTCTTCCGCGCCGGCCACAATCTGGGCAACAAGAGCTACTTCCCCCGCGCGCCGGCCGACATGGAGGAGGCCGACCTGCTGGCCGCCTTCCTGGCCCAGTACTACCTGGGCAAGCGTGTGCCCAAGGAGCTGATCATCAGTCACCCGATCGCCGAGAAGGGGCTGTTGGAAGAAGCTCTGAGCCGGGAGAACGGTCACAAGGTCAGCATCAGCCATGCGCTGCGCGGCGAACGCCGGCGCTGGCTGGCCATGGCCCGGGAGAACGCGGTGCACGCCCTGCAGGCGCGCCATGCCGATCGGGCCAGCATGCTCAAGCGCTTCGAGGCCTTGCAGGACGCGCTGGCGCTGGATGAGCTCCCCGAGCGCATCGAGTGCTTCGATATCAGCCACACCCGAGGCGAGGCCACGGTGGCGTCCTGCGTGGTGTTCAACCGTGAAGGCGCGTTGAAGTCCGACTACCGGCGCTTCAACATAGAGGGCATAGCCGCGGGCGATGACTACGCCGCCATGCGCCAGGCCCTGACTCGGCGCTATACCCGGTTGAAGAGCGGGGAGGGCGTGATGCCCGATCTGCTGCTGGTGGACGGCGGCAAGGGGCAGCTGCGCCAGGCACGGGAGGTGCTCGAGGAACTGCAGGTGGAGGGCCTGGCCGTCCTCGGGATTGCCAAGGGGCCGGAGCGCCGGCCGGGGGAGGAAACCCTTTTCCTGCTCGGGCGGGAAGGGGAGGTGCAGCTGCCGCCGAACTCCCCGGCCTTGCATCTGTTGCAGCAGGTCCGCGATGAGGCACATCGTTTCGCCATCACCGGGCATCGGGCCCGGCGGGGCAGAAAGCGCACGGAATCGGCACTAGAGAGCATCCCGGGGCTGGGGCCGAAGCGTCGTGCCAGTTTGTTGAAGCAGTTCGGCGGCCTGCAAGCGGTTTCCCGAGCGGGGGTGGAGGACCTGGCCCGGGTGCCGGGCCTGAGTCGCACCCTGGCGCAGAAAATCTACGACGTCTTCCACAGCGAGTGAGCCCATGCCCTGGAATGTACCCATTGCCTTGACCCTGACGCGCATTGTCTTCATTCCGGTGTTCGGGCTGCTGTTCCTGCTGGAGGCAAGCTGGGCGAACCTGGCCACCACCGCGATCTTCGGCCTGGCGGCCATCACGGATTGGCTGGATGGCTATCTGGCCCGACGCTGGAACCAGACCTCGGCCTTCGGGGCCTTTCTGGACCCGGTGGCGGACAAGCTGATGGTGGCCGTGGCGCTGGTGGCGCTGGTTGAATTGAACCCCTCGGCCTGGATGGCGGTGCCCGCCGCCGTGATCATCGGCCGGGAAATCGCCGTTTCCGCGCTGCGGGAATGGATGGCGGAGCTGGGCCAGCGGGCCAGCGTGGCGGTAGGGCAGGTGGGCAAGATCAAGACCACCGCGCAGATGGCGGCCATCCTGATCCTGCTGTTCAATCAGGATCTGGGGCCGATACCCCTGCAACTGATCGGCATGCTGCTGATTTACGTGGCCGCCGCGTTGACCCTGTACTCCATGGTCGTGTATTTACGGGCCGCCTGGGTGTTTCTCAGCCCGCAACGCCCTTGAACATGAATTTGGCGCAAGGGCTTGACAGCTTCGCTGGGGGCCGTAGAATACACGCCCATCAACGACGCAGCGGGAATAGCTCAGTTGGTAGAGCACAACCTTGCCAAGGTTGGGGTCGCGAGTTCGAGTCTCGTTTCCCGCTCCAAATAAAGACAAGGCCCCGGTTTTTCCGGGGTTTTGTCGTTCAGGGGAATGGTTTCGCCTGAAATCTCGCCAAGGTGCCCGCGGGCTGATATTATTCAGTCCTCAACGCACTCGACCGGCTAGGTGGCAGAGTGGTTATGCAGCGGCCTGCAAAGCCGTGTACGTCGGTTCGATTCCGGCCCTAGCCTCCATTATTCGTTCCTGACTCCGCGCCCGCCCGGGTGGCGAAACTGGTAGACGCAAGGGTACCTAGAAAGCACTGCGAACGGCTTTCCATCCGGACATGGGGCCTCAGCAGGCGCTCTGGTTTCTTTTGCTGCCCACGTATCCACACATGGTGAGGTTTGTCTTGCCACCACATGGAATGTGGCGCGTCATAAGGCCTGGTTGCCTCCTTTTGCGAACCGGATGCACCCCTGTATAGCGGGCCGGTGGTTAGGGGCAGTTGCAGGCATAGGGAGAGGGGAGCCGCCACCCTTTGGTAATCTCCGTAGTCCCGTTCTTGCTTCACCCGGGCGAGCTCCTGCTTGAGCCGAGCAAGCTCTTGGTCACGCGGGTTTCCAAGCCCAGGAAAATCCGACGCAACGGCGACGTCCATCTCCCGCCGCCAACGCTTGAACGATCCGGTGCCGATCCCGAAATCGCGGGTCACTTGCTCATGCGCACGCCTTGTACTCTATGCTGAATCGTCTGCGCTTGGCTGCAACACTCCTCGCGGCCTATGATGGACCTTTTTAGAAGTGCCTGTAGCCACGGGGTAGAATCCGACTGCCCCCGCTACGAATAAGATCCCCAATCGGGAAGTGCGTGCGGTGATATGCAGCTATCCGTGGGGCAAGGCTACTCTTCGTCCGGAGCGACGAAGTGTGCCGGGAAGCGCAGCGCGCAACCGATGGGTCACATAGGAAAAGAAAGTGGATAAAACGTACGACAAGGCCATACGTTTTCTCGAGGAGTTCCGAAAGTTGGACAGCGAGATGCCGCTACAAATGGCTGTCGCCTTCATGCTGATCGTGAACTACGAGGGTCTGACCATGAAAGAGCTGTGCGAACGGCTGGGCATATCACAGTCCAGCACCAGCAGAAACGTGGCGGCGCTCTCGAAGTATCACCGTCTAAACCGCCCAGGACTCGACCTCGTGCGTGCGACGGAAGACCCTATGGAGCGGCGTCGAAAGCTCGTTCACCTCACTTCGAAGGGACGTCGGGTTGCTGAATCATTGAAGGCCCTTCTTGAGGCCTGATGAGGGGCCGCCGCCTTGGGCTTGGTGCTCGGGGCGGGATTTGAACCCGCACGGCTAAAAGCCAGGGCATTTTAAGTGCCCAATGTCTACCAGTTCCATCACCCGAGCTAACCTAGCCCGATTCAACCAGAAACCTACTGGTTGATGCAATGCCGGTGCTCACTAAAGGGCACGGCTACCAAGCCACGGCCACCATCAAGGCGCGCTAGAGGGATTCCTTCCGCTCCAGAGCAAAAACTGAGGCATGGTAGATGCAGGCCAAAACAGCACTCCTTCGTGGCGAGCTGGCATCCGCGAGCGAAGGAGGGCGAAGCTATGAGACCGAACCTCATACCGGGGGTTATCAACTAGCAGCGCATCGGCGACATGACCCTCCTGTTCGAGTCGCGAGGCCTGTCCAACCGCACTAACAACCGCCCTCTGTCGTCGTTGAGCGAGATGCTGAGCTTTGCCGCGGACCATGGATTCATCATCAACTAAGGTGGAGATCGAGCGGAGGAAGGAATCGGAGCACCGCATCAGGTACCTCGCAGAAGACGAGGAAATGAGCCGCTGGCGTTCCTCAGGTACACCAGCCAGCCTGGCTTGGCCTGCCTTCTTGGCTATTGAGGTTGACACCGGGATGCGGATGGGTGGCATCCGGCGCGTCTATCCCAGACACCCTAGCTTCGGTCGTGCGTCCATCTGATAGAACAAGAGCGACCGGTCCCGCTCGCCTCCCCTCGCTGTCCGCATTGAGGAGGCCTTCAAGATGAGGGCAGGGGCCGCCCCGATCAGAGAATATTCCAGGTGGTGGACTCATTGTTGAATCCGTCATTATTGGAACCAAACCCGCCGCCGAATGGGGTTGATTCGCGATCCGTAATTCGTGCCCCACGGAATTGGCCACAACATCTGTTCCAAGCTGGTTTAAAAGGGCGTGGATAGTAAATCCACGCGGTACGTCTCCCCCGGCATTAAACGAGGGGAACAGAAAATCCCTCGGCCGCATGGCCGTGCCGGTTCGAGTCCGGCCCCGGGCACCAGTCCCCCGCATGCCGCCCCTCGGTTGCCAGCGTGACGCCGATTGCGCACAATTCCGTGAGAATCTCACGGAGAACAAGAACAATGGCCTACCAGGGCAAACCGATACACGCGGAGTGGAGCAGCTCGTTCGCTTTCATCCTGGCCGCCACGGGTTCCGCCGTGGGGCTGGGCAATATCTGGAAGTTTCCCTATATCGCCGGTGAGAACGGTGGCGGCGCCTTCGTGCTGGTGTATCTCGCCTGTATCGCGGTGATCGGTATCCCGGTGATGATGGCCGAGACCATGCTCGGCCGACGCTCCCGGCAAAGTCCCATCAACGGCCTCGCGAGTCTCGCCGACCAGGAAAACCTTTCTCGGCGTTGGAGTGGGCTGGGCTGGCTGGGGGTTGCCGCCGGTTTCCTGATCCTGTCTTTCTACAGCGTGGTGGCGGGCTGGGCCGTTGCCTATGTGTTCAAGATGGCGGCGGGTACTTTCACGGGTATGGAAGGACCGGCGGTGGACGCGGTGTTCGGCGCCATGCTTGCTCAGTGGCATGTCGTGCTGGGCTGGCACACGCTGTTCATGGTGCTGTGTTTTCTGGTGGTGGCCCGCGGCATACGCTCGGGTATCGAGCAGGCTGTGCGGGTGCTGATGCCTCTGCTGTTTCTGCTGCTCTTGCTGCTGGTGGCCTATGCTTACCACTTGGGCGATTTCGGCCGCGGCCTGAGCTTCATGTTCACCGCTGATTTCAGCGCCCTGAGCGGCGAGGCCATGCTGGTGGCTCTGGGCCATGCCTTCTTCACCCTGAGTCTGGGTATGGGGGCGATCATGGTGTACGGCTCCTATCTGCCCCGGCGCGCCTCCATTGCCGGCACCACCTTTCTGATTGCCGGTGCGGATACGCTGGTGGCGCTGCTCTCGGGGCTCGCGATTTTCCCGATCGTCTTCGCTACCGGTTTGGAAGCCAGCGCCGGGCCCGGCCTGCTGTTCCAGACGCTCCCCTATGTGTTCGGGCAGATGCCCGCCGGCGCTTTCTTCGGCACGCTGTTCTTCCTGCTGGTGAGTTTCGCGGCCCTGACCTCGGGGCTGTCCCTGTTGGAGCCGGCGGTGGCCTATCTGGTGGAGAACCGGGACTGGAGCCGACGGAAGGCCACGGCGGTGCTCACCTTCAGCATCTGGGCGCTGGGTCTGTGCAGCGTGTTCTCTTTGAACCTGCTCGCCGATTTCTATCCCCTGGGTTTCATCGAGCCGCTGGAGGACAAGACTCTGTTCGATCTGTTCGATGGGCTTTCCTCCAACATCATGCTGCCCCTGGGCGGGCTGCTGATCGCGCTCTTCGCGGGCTGGCGCATGCACCAGGCCTCCAGCCGGGACGAGTTGGCCATGGGGCGGGGTTACCGGGTCTGGCGCTTCATCGTGCGCTACGTGTCGCCGGTGCTGATTGCTCTTGTGTTGGCCTATGGGCTGGGGTTGTTCCAGGCGATCGGGCTGCTCTGACCGCTTAACCTGGCTGGAGCCTCGAGTCCGCCTGCGGCCGCATCACGGCCAGGTTGATAAAAGGTTCTTCGCCCTTTAGCGGGAAAGCGGCGTCTTAGGGAGCGGGCCCTGTCACGAGGATTGTGGTGCTGGTGCCGGTTCCGGGGTGGGTGCCGGTTCCGGGGTGGGTGCGGCCTGGGGCGGCCCACGATTTGGCCCGGCTACGCCGGGCTCCCCTGCGCTTCTCGCCGGAAAGGGGCGGGTTGCAAACTCGCTTCGCTCAAACAGGCAACCCGCTTTTCCCTTTCCGGCTGCGATGCTCGGCTGCATCGACGTCCGCCCCAGACCGCACCCACCCCGGAACCCCATCTGTCGGCGCAAGCTCCACCCCAGAAGCCGGGAGAAGAACGCTCGCGCCGTCGCAAAGCGACAGCGTGATCTCTCTTTGTTGCACTCTGGATCGAGAAGCAGCCACCCGGACACGGCGGCAGCCGCCGAGGCCCAAGCGTGAGCTCCCATACTGCCCGGGTCGCCGGAAAAGCATTGGTGGTTCCCTTCCAGCCCGCGATGAACCAAGCAAAAACGGCGCCTTGGGGTGCCGTTTCTTAATCCGCCCGAGGCGCGAGGCCTCAGGGTTCGTAGCGGCGGAAGATCAGGCTGGCGTTGGTGCCGCCGAAGCCGAAGCTGTTCGACATCACCGCGTTCAGGCCGGCATTGTCCTTGCGCTCGCGCACGATGGGCATGCCCTCGGCCGCCGGATCCAGATTGTCCACATTGGCGGAGGCCGCGAGGAAATCCTGCTCCAGCATCAGGAGGCTGTAGATGGCCTCCTGCACGCCGGCCGCGCCCAGGGAGTGGCCCGTGAGGCTCTTGGTGGAGCTGATCGCGGGGGCCTGGTCACCGAAGACTTCGCGAATCGCGCCCAGTTCGGCCAGATCCCCCACCGGGGTGCTGGTGCCGTGGGCGTTGATGTAGTCCACGTCCACACCGGCCATGTCCATGGCCTGGCGCATGCAGCGGGCTGCACCTTCGCCGGAGGGGGCCACCATGTCGTAGCCGTCGGAGGTGGCGCCGTAGCCCACCAGCTCCGCGTGGATATGGGCACCGCGGGCCAGCGCCGAATCCAGCGATTCGATGACCAGCATGCCGCCGCCGCCGGCGATGACGAAGCCGTCCCGGTCCTTGTCGTAGGCGCGGGACGCCTTTTCGGGGGCATCGTTGTAGCTGGTGGACAGCGCGCCCATGGCATCGAAGAGCATGCTCATGGACCAGTGCTCTTCCTCGCCACCGCCGGCGAAGACGATGTCCTGCTTGCCCAGCTGGATCTGCTCCATGGCATTGCCGATGCAATGCGCGCTGGTGGCGCAGGCGGAGGTGATGGAGTAGTTCACGCCCTGGATCTTGAAGGGCGTGGCCAGGCAGGCCGAGACGGTGCTGGCCATGGTCTTGGGCACGCCGTAAGGGCCGATCTTGCGCACACCGCGGTTACGCAAGGTGTCGGCGGCGGCCACCAGGCTGCCGGTGGAGCCACCGCCGGAGCCGGCGATCAGGCCGGTGCGAGGGTGGGATACCTGCTCTTCGGTGAGCCCCGCATCGGCAATGGCCTGGTCCATGGCGATATAGGCATAGGCCGCGGCATCACCCATGAAACGGCGCACCTTGCGCGGAATCAGTTCATCCACGTCCAGATCCACCACGCCGGCCACCTGGCTGCGCAACCCCATTTCGACGTAATCCGGCTTGTGACGTATGCCGGAACGGCCATCTCGCAGCGATGTGAGCACGCTGGCCTTGTCATTGCCCAAGCAGGAAACGATGCCGATCCCCGTGACTACAACTCGACGCACCTTCTATCCTCCCGCAATACCGGCCTTGGGCCGTTGATGCTTGCTCAACCGCCCGCGAGGGCGGAGGTGTCCTTGAACAGGCCGACCTTCAGATCGGCCGCGGTGTAAATCTGCTGCCCGTCCACTTCCAGGCTGCCGTCGGCGATGCCCATGATCAGGCGACGACGGATCAGTCGCTTGAGCTGCAGCTTGTAGGTCACCACCTTGGCTTCGGGCAGTACCTGGCCGAAGAATTTCACTTCGCCGCAGCCCAGGGCACGGCCCTTGCCGGTACCGCCCGTCCAGCCGAGGAAGAAGCCCACCAGCTGCCAGAGCGCGTCCAGGCCCAGGCAGCCCGGCATCACCGGGTCGCCGGGGAAGTGGCAACCGAAGAACCACAGATCCGGTTTGACGTCCAACTCGGCGATGATCTGGCCCTTGCCGTAGTCGCCGCCTTCTTCGCTGATGTGGGTGATGCGGTCGAACATCAGCATATTGGGCACGGGCAACTGGGGGTTGCCGGGGCCGAAGAGTTCGCCGTAACCGCACTTGAGCAGTTCTTCCCGGGTGAAGCTGTTCTGATTTGTCATCGAGGTATCCAGTCGTTCTCACTGTCGCCGTGGCGGCGTTGTATCGGCGGGCATCTTACTGGAAGGCAGGCGGGGCGTCACGCCACCGGCGAGGCTGATCGATGTCTGCTCAAGTCGGGGCATCAACGGTCCGGATCATCCATCGGATACAGCTCGACGATGTGATCCTCCAGCGCCGAGGGACTGACCCGCTCCTCGGAAATAATCTGCCCGCGGACCGAAATGCCAGCCTCGTGCACGCTCTCCGCGCGTCCCGAGACCAGCGGGTGCCACCAGGCCAGGCCCCGACCCTCCGCCACGCGCCGGTAGCCGCAGCTCGCAGGCAGCCAGTGGAAGGCACCCACATTGTCGACGCTCAGCTGGGTGCAATCGGGCACATGGCGCTTGCGTTCCCCGTAGTTGCTGCAGCGGCAGCTGTGAGTGTCCAGCAGCTTGCAAGCGACACGCGTGACATACACCTCGCCGCTGTCGTCGTCCTCCAGCTTGTGCAGACAACAACGCCCGCAACCGTCGCAGAGGGACTCCCATTGCTCGGCGCTCATTTGCGCCAGGGTCAGTGTTTCCCAAAAAGGCCTGCTCAAGGCGTTCCCTCCGGGTCGTGTGGACGGGTATTGTATCGTTGACTGTGCGCTCTTTGGCAGCCCGACCGCCGGCCTTATGCTGGTATGGACGGGTCCAACAACTTACACAAGCCGGGAAAGCATGCCGTTCATCATTCTTCGCCGACTGTTGCCGATCCTGCTGCTCCTGCTGCCGCCGGCCCTGTTGGCGGACACCTTGAATGAGACCGCGCGCCAACGTCAGCAGTTCCTGGAACTCTACGAGGCGCTGGGGCGCCGGGAGACGGTTGGTGATGCGCGCCTGGAAGCCCTCCGCGACTATCCGCTGCATCCCTATCTGGAATACCGACAGCTGCGAAACCGCCTCTGGGAGCTCGACACCGCCCGAGTGGAGGCCTTCCTCGAAGAAAATGCGGATTTGCCCCTGGCCTACTGGCTGCGGCGTGACTGGTTGGAGATCCTCGGCAAGCAGGGCCGCTGGGAGCCATTCCGGCGACATTACCGCAGCGGGGAGGGGGCGGCGCTCGATTGCTACGCCCTGCGCGCGCGGCGGGCCAAGGGCGGGGTAGACGAGGACTGGATAGAGCGGGCGCTGGTTCTCTGGACTGTGGGCCGCTCCCAGCCCGACGCCTGCGACCCGGTATTCGCGCTACTGTACGAACGTGACCTGATCAGTCCGGAGCGGCGCTGGCAACGGATCCAGGCCGCCATGCGGCACCGCCAACACGGTCTTGCCCGCTACCTTGCCCGGGGTTTGCCCGCTGACCAACAGCCGTGGGTGAAGCATTGGCTGCGCGTGCGCCAGGCTCCCCAGCGCAGCTTGCGCCGCCCCGGCTTCGATGTGGCGCACCCTCGCGGCCAGCAGATCATTGGCGACGCCATCGAGTCCCTGGCCAGACGGGACCGGCCTGGCGCCCGACACTGGTTGGAGCAGTACGCCGAGCGTCTGCATCCGGCGCAGCGTGCCGGATTACAGCGCGAAATTGCCTTGCGCGCCGCCTACAGCCGTGAGGAGCAGGCGCTGGATTGGCTCTATCAGCTGCCCGAGGCGGTGGTGGACCGCACCGTGCTGCTGTGGCGTGCGAAGATGAATCGTGCGGCCCGGGACTGGGCCGGCTTGCTACAGGCCATAGACCAGCTGCCCGCGGTACTCGCGAACCAATCCGAATGGCTCTATTGGAAGGGGCATGCGCTGGTTCTCACCGGAGAGGCTGAAACCGGCCGGCTGCTGTTGGGCGATCTGGCCCGTGAGCGCAGCTACTACGGATTCCTGGCCGCCGACGCATTGCGGTTGCCCTACAGTTTCAACGACCGGAGCCCTGCGGCGGAACCCGCGGAGCTGGCGGAGTTGGCGAGCCGCCCCGGCTTTCGGCGTGCCGCCGAACTGCGCGCACTCGGTCTGCTGCGAGATGCACGCCGGGAATGGCAGGCGGCGGTGATCCCGCTGGAGCGGGAACAGCAGGCTCTGGCGGCGCAGCTTGCGGCCTATTGGAACTGGCATGATCGGGCCATCTTCACCGCCAACAGGGCGGGTCTGCACGATGCTCTGGCGCTGCGTTTTCCCACCCCCTTCCCGGCGCAGGTGCGCCAGCACGCCGGTGCCAATGCGCTGGATCCGGCGTTGGCCTACGCCCTGATGCGCAAGGAGAGCGCCTTCTCCCCCGATGCCGTGTCGCCGGTGGGTGCGCGCGGCCTGATGCAGGTGATGCCCAGCACCGCCCGTGCGGTGGCACGGCGGATTCGCCAGCCACTGAGCGGTTCCTCGGCGTTGCTGGATGCGGAGATCAATATGCGCCTGGGCAGCGCCTATCTGCGCGAGGTGCTGGACCGCTTCAATGGCAACCCCATCCTCGCCGCGGCCGCCTACAACGCAGGGCCGCACCGGGTGGAGGACTGGCTGGCGCGCAATCCGGACCAGCCGGCGGCGCTGTGGATAGAGAACATCAGTTACGCCGAGACCCGAGATTACGTGAAGAGCCTGCTGGCCTTCGCCGTGGTGTTCGACTGGCGGCTCACCGGCGAGCCCCGGCGCATCAGCGAGCGAATGACCCAGGGCGGCGCCGACCCGGAAGGGGCTCCTTTTCGCCTGGCCCATGAGCTGACCCCGCCGCCGGCCGCCGTCATTCCCACGCTCTAGGGGGAGGGGTTTCGCGGCAGATCGGTCAATTCGTTATACTGCGCGCCCTGTCGGCCACCGCGCGAAACCGTTCCACACCATGAGCTCGCTCTCACAGCAAATCCGCCGACGGCGCACCTTTGCGATCATCTCGCATCCGGACGCCGGCAAGACCACCGTCACCGAGAAACTGCTGCTCTACGGGGGGGCGATCAAGCTCGCGGGTACGGTCAAGGCGCGCAAGTCCAAGGCCCATGCCACCTCCGACTGGATGGAACTGGAGAAGCAGCGCGGCATTTCGGTGACCTCCTCGGTGATGCAGTTCCCGTACAAGGACTGCATCATCAATCTGCTGGATACGCCTGGCCATGAGGATTTCTCCGAGGACACCTACCGCACGCTTACCGCGGTGGACTCGGCGCTGATGGTGATCGACAGTGCCAGGGGTGTGGAGGACCGCACCATCAAGCTGATGGAGGTCTGCCGCCTGCGCGATACCCCCATCATCACCTTCATCAACAAGCTGGACCGGGAAGGCCGCGACCCGATGGAGGTGATGGACGAGGTGGAGCAGGTGCTGAAGATCCGCTGCGCCCCGATCACCTGGCCCATCGGCATGGGCAAGTCCTTCAAGGGCGTGTACCACTTGCGCCACGACCGCATCCACCTGTTCAGCGCCACGCATGGCGGCCGGATCCAGGAGGGCGAGGTCATCGAGGGCCTGGAGGATCCGCGCCTGAGTGACCTGCTCGGTGAGCGCGCCGCGGAGCTGCGCGAGGAGATCGAGCTGATCCGTGAGGCCAGTAACCCCTTCGACCAGCAGGCCTACCTCGCCGGCAAGCTTACCCCGGTGTTCTTCGGCTCGGCGATCAACAATTTCGGCATTCGCGAGCTGCTGGACAGTTTCGTGGAGAACGCACCGCCCCCCCAGCCCCGCGCCACCGCCAGCCGGGAGGTGGAGCCGGATGAGGAAGCCTTCAGCGGTTTCGTGTTCAAGATCCAGGCCAACATGGACCCCAATCACCGGGACCGCATTGCCTTCCTGCGGGTCTGTTCGGGCCATTACCAAAAGGGCATGAAGGCGCGGCACGTGCGTGTCGGCAAGGACGTGCGGCTCGCCAACGCCATCACCTTCATGGCCAGTGAACGCGATCAGGTGGAGGACGCCTACGCCGGCGACATCATCGGCCTGCACAACCACGGCACCATCCAGATCGGTGACACCTTCACCGAGGGAGAGGCGCTGAAGTTTACCGGCATCCCCAATTTCGCCCCCGAGCTTTTCCGCCGCGCGGTGCTCAAGGACCCCATGCGCCTCAAGGCGTTGCACAAAGGTATAGAGCAGCTGTGCGAGGAGGGTGCTTCGCAGTTGCTGCGCCCGCTCAACAGCAATGACGTGATCGTGGGCGCGGTGGGTGTGCTGCAGTTCGACGTGGTCGCCTTTCGGCTCAAGCACGAATACAAGGTCGATTGCATCTTCGAACCGGTGAATGTCAGCACCGCTCGCTGGGTGGACAGCGAGGACCCGCAGAAACTGGAGGAGTTCCGCCGCAAGGCCAGTGACAACCTGGCCCTGGATGTGGCGGGTAATCTGACCTACCTGGCCCCATCACGGGTGAATCTGCAACTCGCCGAAGAGCGCTGGCCGGAAATCCGCTTCCATTCCACCCGCGAGCACTGATGCTGGTGGGGCCGGCGCCCGGCCCCATCAGCCGCGGGGCGTGCTGCGCCGCGCCATTCACTTCGCGGCCTATCATGCTAGCTTTAGCTGTACGAGAACGAAATCACATTCGCTCGCCAGCAGCAGCCGTCCGTATCACGGTATGCGACGGATAAAGGTTAGCTTGAATGCTCAGCGTCGCCGAAGAATATCAGGAAGAAGCGGCTTACCGCGCGCTGGTGGAAGCCTTGGACGAGATGGGCGAGGGGCTGATGATCATCCAGGATCGTCGCTTCGTGTTCGTCAACCAGGCCCTATGCCGGCTCTGCGGTTACCGTGAGGATGAGCTCATGGCCATGCCGCTGTTCACCGGGGTGTTCCATCTGGAAGACCGGGACCGGATTCTGGCCAACTGGCGGCGGCGCATCGACGGCGAGCAGTTCTCTACCCGCTACGAGACCATGCTGCAGCATAGAGACGGCAGCCCCATCGCCGCCGAGATCTCGGTATCCGTCCTGCGCCGGGGCGCGGACGCCGCCACCGTGGTGACGGTGCGCGATATCCGTGAACGCCGCCGTACCCAGATTGCCCTGCAGGAACAGCAACAGCGGCTTGAGGCGTTGTTGCACCAACGCACCGCCGAACTTGCCCAGGAACAGCGCTGGTCCCAGGCCACCCTGGAGTCGGTCAGCGAGGCCGTGCTGACCACCGATGCACGCCATGCGGTGAGCTACATGAACCCCGCCGCCGAGGCGCTCCTCGGATGGCCCCAAGAGGCCTGCGCGGGGCTGAGGGTGGATCAGGTGCTGCGCCTGGAAGCCGAGGATGACAGCCCACCGGTGGAATTGCTCGGACAGTTGCGGCAACTGGCCGAACGCGGCAGCAGCAACCACCCGGGCCTGCTTCGCCCCCGTCTCGGCGAGCCCATAGCGGTGGAGCTTTCCCTGTCGGCGATACGTGATACCCGGGCGGGCAATGTGGGCGCGGTCATCGTGCTGCGCGATGTCAGTGAGCAGCGCAGGCTTACCCGGAAGCTCTCCCATCAGGCCTGCCATGACGGGCTCACGGGGCTGGTGAACCGCATGGAGTTCGAGCGCCGCCTGGATGCGCTGGTGCGGGACGCGCGGGACGGTCATACCGGCCATGCCCTGTGTTATCTGGACCTGGATCAGTTCAAGTTGGTGAATGACACCTGTGGGCACTCGGCGGGCGATGAGCTGTTGCGCCAACTGAGCCGGGTGCTGGCCGAGCGTGTGCGACGCAGTGACACGCTGGCACGCCTGGGCGGCGATGAGTTCGCCATTTTGCTGCGCGACTGCAGCCCGCAAGCCGCGCGTCGTACCGCCGAGGATTTCATCGATCTGATCCGCCAGTTCCGTTTCAGTTGGCAGGGGCGCAATTTCGTCGTCGGCGCCAGCCTCGGCCTGGTAATGCTGGATGCCGACGTGCACAGCGGCGAAGAGGCCCTGCGCGCCGCGGATGCGAGCTGTTATCTGGCCAAGGATGCCGGTCGCAACCGCCTGCACCTGTTCCGCCCGAACGATGCCCAGGTCGCCCAACGCCGCGGGCAGATCCAGTGGGTGACCGAGCTTCGCAAGGCCTTGGATCAGGACTGCTTCACTCTGTTCTACCAGCCCATCGTCAAGACGGATGACCCCAGGCACACTACCTGCTGGGAGTTGCTGCTGCGGCTGGAGGACGGGCAGGGGGGGCTGATCGCGCCCGGTGCCTTCATCCCGGCGGCGGAGCGCTACAACCTGATGCCGGAGATCGACCGTATGGTCATCAGCCGGGCCCTGCGCTGGCTCTCGCAGTGCCGGCAGTCCCCGCCACTGATCAGCATCAACCTCTCCGGCGCCAGCGTCTCGGACCCTCGGACCATCCACCATGTTGAACAGGTGCTTGCCGAGACCGGCGTGGAGGCGCAACGAATCTGTTTCGAGATCACCGAGACGCATGCCATCGCCAACCTGAATCAGGCCCGGGGCTTCATGCAGTCCCTGCAGGCTTTGGGGTGTAGCTTCGCGCTGGACGATTTCGGCAGCGGCATGTCCTCCTTCGCCTATCTCAAGCAACTGCCCGTGCGCTATTTGAAGATAGACGGGGAGTTCGTGCGCAACATCCTTCATGACCCGGTGGACCATGCCATGCTCGATGCCATCGTGCGGGTGGGGCGCGCCGTGGGCCGGCGGACCGTGGCTGAATTCGTCGAGGACGAGGCCACTCTGCAGGCCTTGCGTGAGCTGGGCGTGGATTACTCCCAGGGTTACGGCATTGCCCGCCCGGCCCCGCTGCCGGTCTAGGGCCGGCGCGACAGCCTTGCCGCTGGCGCGCCCAGTCTATAAATCGCGGCTGACCAGGCTGACCGTGTAGTCCTCCGCACTTCTACGGCTGCTAAAGCCCAGCCGACGCATCAGCCCGAGCATGCGCACATTGCTGGTGAGGACCTCGCCATGGATGCGTTGCAGGCCGCGGCTGCGAGCCTGCTCCATCAGGGCCTTCATCAGTCGGGTGCCTATCCCCTTGCCCTGCCAGTCATCCGCCACCGCCAGGGCGAACTCGCAGCTCAACCCATCCGGATCGGTGACGTAGCGGCTGACGCCGATCTGTCGCTCCTCGCCCTGTTCGTCCACGGTGGTGGCTACCAGGGCCATTTCCCGGTCGTAATCGATCTGGGTGAAGCGCACCAGCATATCGGCGCTAAGTTCGGCCAGGTGCTCCATGAAACGGAAGAAACGCGACTGGGGGGAGAGGGCGTGCACGAAGGCCTGCTTCATCTCGGCATCCTCCGGGCGTATGGGGCGCAGGGTCACGAGGGTGCCGTCACTGAGCGTGATTTCCCGCTGCAGTTGCGCTGGATAGGGAACGATGGCCATGTGCGCGTAGGGGTCGGCGCTGGGCTGCCTGGGGGCGAGCCGAAAGCGCGCGTCCACGGCGCGTACGCCATCCTCGTCGGCGATGAGCGGGTTGATGTCCATCTCCAGAATCTGGGGCAGGGCGCACACCAGTTCCGACACCCGCAGCAGTACATCCTCGATCGCCGTCATGTCCACCGCGGCGGCGTGGCGGTAGGCCGCCAGGAACGGCGCGACCCGTGTGCTCTGGATCAATTGCCGCACGAGATAGTTGTTCAAGGGCGGCAGGGCCACGGCCTTGTCCTGTATCACTTCCACCTGTGCGCCCCCGGCGCCGAAACTGATCACCGGTCCGAATACCGGGTCGCGCAGCACTCCCACCATCAATTCGCGGCCATGGCGGGGCGTGTGCATGCACTCCACGGTAACGCCGTGCACCTCCGCCTCGGGTGCCCACCGGGCGACCGAGGCGTGCAGATCCACATAGGCGCTGCGCACGGCCTGGGCGTTGCTGATGTTTAGCCGCACGCCGCCGATCTCGCCCTTGTGGGTGATCCCCGGCGCATTGATCTTCATGGCTACGGGAAAGCCCAGTGACTGGGCCACCAGCAGGGCTTCGGATGCGCTGCGGGCCTCTACAGTCTGTACCACCGGAATTCCGAAGGCGCCGAGCAGGGCCTTGGATTCCAGTTGGCTGAGCAGGCCACGCCCTTCCTCCAGCGCGGCCTCGATGATCCAGTGCGCCGCCTGCAGATCCGGCTCCCGGGGCCGGCTGCTGGCCTCGGGCACCTGGAAGAGCAGCTGGCGGTTTCGCCGATGCCGGACCAGATAGGAGAAACCTTCCACCGCGGCCTCGGGGGAGTCGAAATGGGGCAGCCGATGCTCGGCAAACCACTGCCTGGCGTCCCGGACACGCCCTCCGCCCATCCAGCAGGCCAGCACCGGCTTGCGCTGTGCGGCGGCAGTCTCGGTGACGGCCCGGGCCGTGGCCTCCGGCTCCGCCACCGCCTGGGGGGTGAGCAGGGCAAGCACGCCGTCGACCGCCGGATCGCGCAGGCAGATCTCCAGCGCCTCGCGGTAGCGGCCGGCATCGGCATCGCCGAGCAGATCCACCGGATTGCCGGCGGCGGCCTGGGGCGGGAGCAGGGCACGCAGGCCGTGTTGGCCGGGCTCGGAAAAATCCGCCAGCGCCACGCCCATGTCCGCCGCCCGGTCCACAGCCATCACGCCGGGCCCACCGCCGTTGGTGATAACGGCGAGCCGTTCGCCCTGCACCCGGATGCCGCTGCCGAGTATCTCGGCCGCGGCGAACAATTGCTCGATGGTGTCCGCCCGCACCGCGCCGGCACGCGCCAAGGCCGCGTCGAAGGCGTCGTCCTCCCCCACCAGCGCGCCGGTGTGGGACATGGCCGCGCGGACTCCCGGAGCACGCCGGCCCGCCTTCACCACCACCACCGGCTTGATCCGCGCCGCCGCGCGCAGCCCGCTCATGAACCGGCGCGCGTCGTGCACGCCTTCCACGTACAGGAGTATGCCGCGGGTGGCCGGGTCCATGGCGAGAAAGGCGAGGATTTCGCCGAAGCCCACATCTACCCCATGCCCCAGGGACACCAGGGCGGAGAAGCCCATCCTGCGCTCCAGTGCCCAGTCCAGAATGGCGGTGCACAGCGCGCCGCTCTGGGAGACCAGAGCCAGCTCTCCGGGGAGGGCGGCATTCTTGCTGAAGGTGGCGTTGACGCCCAGGCGCGGGCGCATGATGCCCATGCAGTTGGGGCCGATGATCCGTACACGGTGGTTGCGGGCCGCGGCGAGCATGTCTCGCTCGAGCCTGACGCCGGCCTCGCCTTGCTCGCCGAAGCCCGCGGAGAGTACCACCACGGCGTGAATTCCGGCCTGGCCGCATTCGCGGATCAGCCCAGGGACGGTGCGAGCGGGGGTGGCGACCACCGCCAGTTCCACCGGTTCCGCGATGTCCGCTACCCGCGCGTAGGCTTGTCGACCTTGTATTTCCCGATGACGGGGGTTGACCGGATAGAGGGCGCCGCCGAAGTTGCTGTCGAGGAAATTGGCCATCGCCAGGGTGCCGATGGCACCCGGGCGTTCACTGGCGCCGATGACGGCGATGGAGGCCGGGTTGAAGAAGGACGACAGATAATGCGCCATACCGGGCTCGCCTGTGCAGATATCGCTGGCCTGCGCCTATCCATAGCACATCCTGCCCCTCGGGCAAGCCTTCAGCCCGTGACACCCGCCAGGCCATGACAGGCGGCGTAGTCCAGGGCCTCCCTCACATCATCCGGCTCCAGGCCCGGGAAACGACGCCGCAGGCTCTCCCAGTCGCGCAGATGCAGTAGCTGCTCCAAAAGGTGCGCCACGGACAGGCCCAGTTGCTCGAGTCGCGCGGGCGGTGAGGCCGGCTTCTGAAGCCGGCCGCCGGTGTGGGCCACGCGGCAGGCGGCGTCCCGACTCAGGCGCAGCGCGGGGCGGGTATCATCACGGCGGGGGTAAATATCCGAATGCTGGGCGCCCCTGAGGCGCACAAAGACAGGCGGCTGTTGCATCCGCTTTTCCATCCCTGGTAGTTGGTATTGCTATCGTGGCGTCCTGGCCACCGTGCGCAAGCTAACCCAAGCGCCGCGTCCTGTCCAGCCGCGCTATTGCCGATAGCGGGCGAGGAAGCGTTCCAGGCGCTCCACGGCCTGCTCCAGCGTGTCCAGCCAGGGCAGGAAGACCATGCGCAGATGGTCCGGTTGCGGCCAATTGAAGGCGGTGCCCTCCACCAGCAAGAGGTGTTCCTGGCGCAACAGGTCCAGCACCAGCTGACGGTCGTCATGGATGGGGTAGACCTTCGGGTCCAGTCGGGGGAAGAGGTACAGGGCGCCGCGGGGTTTCACGCAGCTCACCCCGGGTATCTGGTTGAGCAGGTCCCAGGCCCGGTCCCGCTGCTCCCGCAACCGCCCGCCCGGGCGGATCAATTCCTGAATGCTCTGATAGCCCCCCAGCGCGGTCTGCACGGCATGCTGGGCGGGGACATTGGCGCACAGGCGCATGGACGCGAGCATGTCCAGGCCTTCGATGTAGCCCGCCGCCTGATCCCTGGGGCCGGTGATGTACATCCAGCCGGAGCGGAACCCCGCCACCCGGTAAACCTTGGAAAGTCCGCCGAAACTGAGGATGAGCACGTCATCGGCCAGGGAGGCCATGGGAATGTGCACCGCGTCCTCATAGAGAATCTTGTCGTAGATCTCATCGGCGAAGATGACCAGATCATGGCGTCGCGCCAGTTCCACCACGCCTTCCAGCAGTTCCCGGGAATACACCGCACCGGTGGGGTTGTTGGGGTTGATCAGCACGATGCCCCGGGTGCGCGGCCCGATCTTGGCCGCGATGTCCTCCAGATCCGGGAACCAGTCGGCCTGCTCGTCGCACAGATAATGCACCGGCTTGCCGCCCGCCAGGCTCACCGCGGCGGTCCACAGCGGATAGTCCGGGGCGGGGATCAGCAGTTCATCACCGTTGTTCAGCAGCGCCAGGGTGGCCATCACGATCAGCTCGCTGACGCCGTTACCCAGGTAGACATCGTCTATGCCCACATCCGGGATGCCCCGGGCCTGGCAGTGCTGCACCACGGCCTTGCGGGCGGCGAAGACCCCCTTGGAGTCGGAATACCCCTGAGCGGTGGGCAGGTTGTGGAGCACGTCCTGGAGGATCTCCTCCGGTGCCTCGAAACCGAAGGGGGCGGGGTTGCCGATGTTCAGCTTGAGGATGCGGTGGCCTTCGTCTTCCAGCCGCTTCGCATGCTCCAGCACCGGGCCGCGGATGTCATAGCAGACATCCGCCAGCTTGGCGGATTTTTCGATCTTCTTCACGTTGTCGGTACTCGCCGTTTAGTGTTTCCTGTCCGCGGGCTCAGGCGGCCTGTGAATCGGCCAGGCGCCGGAAATAATCGCCCAGCAGACGGCGTTGCGCCAGCGGGCATTCCAGGCGCATGGCCTGGCGTCGCAGTGCTTCCCCGCCGGGACGTCCGTCCAGATACCAGCCGATGTGCTTGCGCGCCATGCGCACGCCCTGATGCACGCCGTAGAAATCGTGCATCGCCCGCAGGTGCCCGTCCACGATGCGGGCGATCGTTTCCGGCGCCGGTTCGGGCAATTCCTCGCCGGTCGCCAGATAATGGCGGATCTGGCCAAACAGCCAAGGACGGCCGTGGGCGCCGCGACCGATCATCAGCGCATCCGCGCCGGTGCGGCGCAGTACGTGGGCGGCCTTCTCCGGGCTGTCGATATCGCCGTTGGCCATCAGCGGAATGCTGATCGCCTGTTTCACCCGGGCGATGGTGTCGTATTCCGCTTCGCCTCGGTAGAGATCCTGCCGGGTCCGTCCGTGCAGGGCCAGTGCCTGAATCCCAGCCTGTTCCGCCAGCCGGGCGATGCGCACGGCATTGCGCCGATCGGGGCTGACGCCGGTGCGCATCTTCAGCGTTACCGGCACATCCACCGCCGCCACCACGGCCTCCAGAATGTTACTCACCAGGGCCTCATCGGCCAGCAGCGCGGAGCCCGCCGACTTGTTGCAGACCTTCTTCGCGGGGCAGCCCATGTTAATGTCGATGATGCGCGCGCCTTGCTCTACGTTGTAGCGGGCCGCGTCGGCCATCGTTGCCGGGTCCGCGCCGGCGATCTGGACGATGCGCGGCTCCGGCTCGCCCTGATGATCCCGGCGCAGCCGCGATTTGCGCGATTGGCGCAGATCAGGGTTTGACGCCAACATCTCGCCCACCGCCAAACCCGCGCCCTGGCTTCGGCACAACTGCCGGAACGGGCGGTCCGTGACCCCGGCCATGGGAGCAAGAACCAGCGGGTTATCAATACGGTAAGGCCCGATACGCATGGCTTTTCCGAGGCGGAAGCAAAGCGCCTATCATACGCGCTGGCGCGGGCGGCACCAACGGCGGGCACTTGCCAGCCACTTGCGGCTTGGACAAGATCGGTAAGGAATACGGCACAGGAGCGCATAGGCATGCAGGATTACGCCATCGTCACGGGCGGCGGTACGGGTATAGGGCTGGCCATTGCCCGCGCTCTGGCCGAGCGTGGCCTGCAGGTGCTGATCTGCGGGCGACGAGAGGCACCCTTGCGGGAGGCCTCGCAGCGTTATGGCGCGGGCCTGCAGCCTGTAGTGGCCGATGTGGCCACCGAGGCCGGGCGCGGGGCGCTGCGCCAAGCGTTACCCGCGCAGGCGCGGTTGCGTGCGCTGGTGCATAACGCGGCCTTGCTGGAACCGGTCTGTGCCTTGGCCGATATGGACCCCGCGGCATGGCGCCGGCATTACGCGGTGAACGTGGAAGCGCCGCTGTTTCTGACCCGTGAGCTGCTGCCGGTACTGGACGGCGGCGGGCGCGTGTTGCACATTTCCTCTGGTGCCGCACATCACGCTTACCCGGGCTGGGCGGCATACTGCAGCAGCAAGGCGGCATTGCACATGCTCTTTCTGGCCTGGAAAAGCGAATGGCCCGTCGAGCGTATCGCCTTCGGCAGCCTGCGCCCCGGGGTGGTCAACACCCCCATGCAGGCGCATATTCGCGGTATTCCCGCGCAGCGTTTTCCCGCGGTGGAGCGCTTCCAGCGCCTGCATGCCGAGGGCGGCCTGCGCGAACCGGCGGAAGTGGGGGGGTTTGCCGCCTGGCTGCTGATGGAGCAGGGGGCCGCGGCCTACAGCGCCCAGGAATGGGATCTGGGTGATCCGGGGCACAGGCGTCAGTGGGAGCGCCAGGGTGAAAGACCGCGGCCCGGTTGAAGGCGCCGAGCAACAACAACTATAAAGCCACGACCGCAGCGCCCGTGGCGGGGTAATACAGGAACAGCATGGAACGCAGAACCCATCAGCCCGAGGCATGTCCCGGCTCTCGCGCCTTTTATCGGGCCGCGATGGAAGGCGAGCCCCTGTCACGACGCGTCGCACTCCTTTCGGAATGGGCTGATGCCCGCTATCCGCATCTCGCTATTTTGTTGCGCGAAACCGGTGAGTCTGTTTCCCAGTCTCCTCTTGCACTTTCCGGCCCCGAATTGCGCGGCGCGGCGCTCTCGCAGGCGCTGGCCCTAAGCACCCAGCCTGCGCAAGGCTTGGTGGAGCTGGAGCGAGGCGGCGCGCTGGCCGGTGTTGGCTGGCGGATGTATCGCACTGCGCGTATAAGCCTGGCGCGGGACGGCTCGGCGGTATACTGCCTGGTCCTGGGCAGAGAAGGCGCGGACGATGCCATAGGCGAAGCCCTCGATGCGCTGTGCTTCGCGTTTGAGTTGGCCGCCCGCTTGGCCGCCGCGGACGGGCAGACTGACGACCTGGCCCGCAAGCGGGAGATGTTCCTGGGGCAATTCAATGACGCCCTGCGCGGCTGCCATGAACCCCGTCGCATCATGGCCATCGCGGCGGACCGTCTGGGCCGCAACCTGCGTGTGGCACGGGCCGGCTACGTGGAATTCGACCTGCCGGGTCGCCGGGTCGCCTCCATGGCGGATTACAGCGCCGGCGAGGCTACCATGGTGGGGCGCTGGGATCTGGATCAGACCATTTCCCCGAGCTTGCTGCACCAATTGCAGGCTGGTCAGACCGTTGTCGTGGAGGATACCCAAACCGACCCGGATTGCGCCGAGTTGGCCCAGGTCTATCGTGAATTCGGCACCCGCGCCGCTGTGATCGTTCCGCTGGTGAAGAACGGTCGCCTGGTGGCCGGTTTCGTGGTGCAGCACGGCAGGGCGCGGCGTTGGAGCAGCGAGGAAATCGCCCTGGTCCAGGCCGTGGCCGAACGGACCTGGCTGGCGGTGGTGAATGAGCGCACCCGTGAGGCGCTGCTTGCCAGCGAGCGCAAGTACAAGACCCTGGTGGACCATGCCCCGGAAGCCATCGCGGTGCTGGACGTGGATACCCTGTGTCTGGTGGAGGCGAACGACAAGGCCCTGGAGATGTTCGGCATACCCCGCGAGGAGATGCCCTACACGGCCTGGGGAGAGCTGCTGCCGGACCACGACCTGGACGGCAACGACAGCCGGGGAAAGATGCGCGAACTGGCTGACCGGGCCCTGGCCGGGGAGCTGGTGGTGGAGGAGGCGCTGCGCCGCAATGCCGCCGGCGAGGAGTTCGTGGTGGAAATACGCACCACGGCGTTGCCGGACCCGGCCGGGCGGCGCCTGGTACGGACCACCTTCACCGACATCACCAAGCGCAAGCAGGCCGAGCGGGCCTTGGCGGCGCTCAACGAGACCCTGGAACGGCGCGTGCTGGAGCGCACCCGAGAGGCGGAGCAGCGGGCCGCGCAGCTGCGGGTGTTGGCGGCGCAGCTGGCCAACGCCGAACAGAGGGAGCGCCGCCGCATCGCCGAGGTGCTGCATGATCATCTGCAGCAGCTCTTGGTGGCGGCCAAACTGCGGGTAAGCTATCTGCAGAACCGGGTCGTCGAAGCCTGGTCGGGGCCGGTATTCCACGAGCTTTCGGAATTGATCGATGAATCCCTGGATGCCTCCCGCTCGCTTACCGTGGAGCTCAGCCCCCCCATCCTCTATGACGCCGGCTTGGTAGCCGCGCTGGACTGGCTGGCACGCTGGTCCCTGGACAAGAACGGCTTGCGGGTGACGGTACGCGCCGGCGAGGAAATAGACCCCTTGCCCGAGGACCTGCGTGCCTTCCTGTTCCAGGCGGTGCGGGAGTTGTTGTTCAACGTGGTCAAGCACGGCCGGATCTCGGAAGCGGAGATCGAGCTGGAGCGCGATGCGGAACAGCAATTGTGGATCGGCATCCGCGACCATGGGCGAGGTTTCGATGCCGCGGAGGCGGTGCGTTACCAAGGCAGTGGCGGCTTTGGCCTGTTCAGCATCCGCGAGCGTATCGAGGTACTGGGTGGCCAATTCATCCTGGAAACCGCGCCGGGGGAGGGGACCACGGTGCGTCTCAGCCTGCCCGTCAGCGCCTTGCCGCCCACGGAGCGTCGGCAGCCCGTGCCCTCGGCCGAAGCCTCGTCTGCCCAGCTGCGCATCCCGCTGGACCGTATACGCGTACTCCTGGCGGACGATCATGAGATGTTGCGCGAGGGCCTGGCGAAAGTGTTGGGCGAAACGCCGGATATCGAGCTGGTGGGCAAGGCCGCGGACGGACTGGAAGCGGTGCGCTTGGCTGATCGCCTGAAGCCCGACGTGGTGATCATGGACGTGGGCATGCCGCGTCTGAACGGCATAGAGGCGACACGGCGCATCTGTATCCGCCACCCGCAGACTCGTGTGATCGGGCTGTCCATGCACGACCAACGTGACATGGAGGGCGCGATGCTGGCCGCCGGCGCCCAGTCCTATCTCACCAAGGGTGGCTCCACTGAAGAGCTGCTGGGCGAGATTCGCAATCAGCAGCCCTGAGCAGAGGGCGGCCCACGGCGGCCCCCGCCCAACGGTTGTTGTCGAGGTCCTTGTCGCTGCCGCCGGAGCCGCGCAGGGCCAGTTCCCGGTCAGCGACGGCTGGGAAGGGCTTGTGCCGCCAGGGGGATCATCAGCAGGCCCGCCGCCCCGCGCCTCAAGGGGGGAATAAGCCTTTCTCATGGTTTGATCGCGCCAACGACGGCCCCACCTTACTGCGCAGGCGAGCTCGTGCTGTTGTCTGCAATCAATCGAGGTGACGGATCATGGCCAAAGAGAGAGAAGAACAGTCCGAGGGCGGCATCATGCGCACCACGCCCCAGCGCTGGGGTCGGCCCTTCGAGGAGATCGAGCGCCTGTTCAACGATCTTCGTCCCTGGCGCTCAGGGCTCTGGGGTGAAGCGGAGATTCACGGCAACATGCCCCGCGTGGACTTGATGGATCGAGAATCGGAGATGGTTCTGCGCGCCGAACTGCCCGGCGTGAAGAAGGAAGACCTGGACATCACCGTGGACGAACAGAGCGTGAGCCTGCATGCCACCCGCCATCACGAGGAACGCACCGAGAAGGGCAACTACTACCGGGCGGAAATCTCCCGCGGCGAGTACCTGCGCACCATCCCCTTGCCCTGCCTGGTGGATGGCGACAAGGCCAAGGCCTCCTTCAAGGACGGGATGCTGGAGCTGACCTTGCCGAAGGTGGAACAATCCCGCCGCAAGCGGATCACTGTTCAATAGAGCAGGGGCTGAGTGCAGGCAGCCCTGTTCAGGGCCCGCGGCGTGGCGGGCCCTGATCGCTGCGGGAGACGCCTGGCCTGACGAGCTCCCATAGCAGCCGATAGACGGCCTCCACATCATCGAGCTGGTATTGCGCGTAACTGGCTCCCGCTTCCTTGCCCACCCGCAAACCGATGATCTCGCCCCTCAGGTGGAAGAATACATCCTCATCGGTGAGGTCATCGCCGATGTAGACTGCCGGCCCCCGGCCTCTCATGGCCCCGGCCAGCAGCCTCTTCACGGCCCGCGCCTTGTCCCAGGCCAGGTCCGGCACGAATTCCAGCACTTTCTTGCCATCCCGCGGGCGTAGCGCAGGCCACCGCCCCGCGAGGCCAAGCAGCCATTGCTCCAGAGCGCCCACCCGGTGCTCGGGCAAGTGTCGGTAATGGATTGCCAGCCCATAGGCCTTGCGCTCCGCCACGCACCCGGGCCACTGCGGAAGCTGGAAACGAAGAACCCTTTCCAGCTCGGCAAGCGCCCTCGTGGCCGGGCCCGCATCCGGGTGAACCCAGTGACCGCCTGCCGGCTCCAGCGCTTCATAACCGTGGCTTCCCACCTGGATCAGCTCGGGCAGTGCCACGCGCCGGCGCAGATCCGCCAGGTCTCGGCCGCTGACCAGGGCAATTTTTGCCCGTGCGGATACGCTGCGCAGTATTGCACGCTGGTGCTCAGTGAGCCTGGCCTGGGCCGGCTGGTCCACGATGGGGGTCAAGGTGCCGTCATAGTCCAGAAAGAGGCGCGGGGTGGCGCTCTTCAACTCGGCCCGCAAGGTGTGTATGGCGGCGAAAGCGCTCGGTAGCTGGCGTGTTGGCAGATGGTGCGGGTCCAGTTCCTCGATGCGGCGCAGCACCAGATCCGCACCGGCTTTCAGGAGGGTGGAGCGAGCATGCCGGCCGGCCAAGCCCACCACAAGGGCGTAGCCCAGCGCCCGTGCCCGGGCCAACAGCTCGGGCTCTGCGGCGAGCAGCACCAGGGGCGCCCCTGCGATGCCCGGGCAATGAGGCAGCTGCGCGAGGGCGTGCCGGGTGTCCTCGGCCTTGCTCAGCCTTATTCTGCGAAGGGGGAGGGCGGTGGCGTGGCTGTCCCACGACGGTGGTGGCGAAACGTCAGGCCCGAGGACCAGGACCGGGGTCGCTGTGTCCGTGGGGCGTGGGGGCAAGGCAGTAGGTTGCAGGGGTTCGACCATGATGCTCTCGTGCGGGTCGAAGCCGGCGAGTGCAAGTCTTGGGCAGCGGTTCTTCTCGGCATGGCGGGAACGATGACCCGTATTGCCCAGCGGAGACCACCCGATCGCGAACGCGGAGCCTGGCCTCGTCGAGAGCTTTGTTGGCGCTGGCGGATAGGGAACGTCTGTTGTCGCCCGGACAATAACTGACAAGAGCGCTTCGCACCCCGTACCTTCCCACAGCGACCCAGTACGAGCTTGCCTGAATCGGGCCCCGCAGGCGTCTAGACACGGGGGGCGTGTACCTGATTGACGTCCTCCTCCCGACGCTTGCGCCTCGCCTCGGCCAGGTCCTCCCCATCGGCGTCCGGACCCTGCGCGGCGCTTTCCGGCGTCTCCAGCAGGCGCAGGCGTATGTACAAGGGAAAATGATCGGAACCGAACGCCGGCAGCCGTCGTATGGTCTCCACCGCGAAATGCTCGCTGTGGAACAGATGATCCAAAGGCCAGCGCAAGCAGCAAAGCTGCGCATGGAAGCTGTTGTACATGCCGCGGCCCACCCGCGGATCCAGCAGACCGCTGACCTTGCGGAACAGGCGGGTGGTATGGGACCAGGCCACGTCGTTGAGATCCCCGGCGACGATGATGGGCTTGTCCCGACCGCGCAGGTCGCGTCCCACCACCAGCAGCTCCGCGTCCCGAGGGCCGGCGCTGTCGCTCTCGGGCGGGCTGGGGGGCCTGGGGTGCAGGCAATGCAAGGCCACTTCACGGCCCGAGGGCATGCGCAGCGTGGCGTGAGCCGAGGGGATGCCGTCCTCCACCAAAAAAACCACCTGCCCTGCGTCCAGGGGCAGACGGGAATAGACCAGCATGCCGTAGAGGTTGTCCAGTGGGCACTTGAGACTATGGGGGTAGTCGGCGGCCAGCTGGTCCAGTTGCGCCTGCCACCAGGCATCCGGCTCCAGAGCCAGCACCACGTCCGGTCGCTGAGCGCGGATTATCGTCAGCAGGCGCTGGGCGTTCCGGTTATCCATCAACACATTGACGGTGAGCACCGAGAGCGGCTCGCCGGGCCTGGCCACCGCATCGGGCACCTCGCGACGGTACAGCGGGGAGTATGGCAGGACCCACCAGAGTTGACAGGCCAGGCACAGGGCGACCAAGGCCAGCAGCGCGGTGCGCAAGGGGCCCGGCGCCAGCACCAGATACAGCACCGGCATAAGCACCAGGGCGACGGCCAGCAACTGCAGGCGGGGGAAATCCAGGCCTCGCACCCACCAGCGCGTAGAACGCGACCAGGGCAGCGCGGTCAGCACGAACAGCAGCACCGCCAGTGACGCGGCTGCCCAGGCCAGGATGGTCAAGCCCTCACCTTTGCCGTTCTCCCGGTCATTGCTTAGTGCCCCCCCTTAGAGAGTCTCATTGTGCCCTTCCGAGGCGCTTGCAACAAACGCCCTTGCGGGGGCACGGCCCGAGCCCAACATCTGCGGGAAACTACACCGCGCGGAGGCCACATGGGGGACGATCTGCACGCGGCTATCGTCCGCCATGCCAGTGGGGAAGCGGACTGGGTGAATGCCTTGTGGAAGGCGTTTAGCGCAGAGCGTTGCCTGGATACCCTTTTGCGCGGGCTTCTCGCCGGAATTCGACAAAGCTGCGATGCGCGGGCCGTCAGCATTCTGCTGGTGGATCGCGAGCTGCGGTCGGTTATCGCCCGGGGGCATTTCGCCCGGGAATATCGTCGAGTCCGGGTAAGCACACTGACCGTGCCGCTGAAAAAAGTCCTGCTCGCCCGGCTCCAGGGGCTACGGCCCGGGAGTGTCCTGCAGCGCCTGGACCGCGAGTACTGGTACCTGCCCGAGGCACCCCCCGGGCAGCTTCATTGCCTGTTGCGCCTGCAGCGACCCCGATCCATGCACAGCAGCGAGCAGCTGTTGCGCGTCCTGGCGGCGCCGGCTGCCGCCGCCCTGGAACGCGCGCACGAAATCCGCCGCAACGAAGCCGCCCATCGACAGCTGTCCCGTGTCCTCGAGCAACTTCCCGCCACCATATGGACCACCGATACCCGCATGCGTATCACCACGGCTTCCGGTCGAGGTCTGACCGCACAGGGCTTGAACGCTGAACAGGTGATCGGGCAGCGGCCGACCGATCTGCTTCCCTTGTCCCAGGCCGACACGGATCCGCTGCCCCGTATGCTCGAGCACGCCCTGCGCGGTCAGTCCGTGAGCAACGAAGGCTGGCGGGGCGGGCGCCGGTACCAGCGCAATGTGGAGCCCTTGCGCGACGATACCGGACGAATCATTGGCTGCCTGGGCGTTTCCGTGGATATCACCGAGCAGCACAACACACGCCAGGCCCTGGCGGGGGAGCGACGCTGGGCCGAGCGCATACTCGCGTCCATCAGCGAAGGGGTGATTTCCGTGGATCGCAGCGGGCGTGTGCGTTACGCCAACCCGGCGGCGGCTCGACTGTGCGGCTTGCCCCTGGACAGCATGCAGCAGCAACCCATTCACGAAGTGCTGCAACTGCGCCGGGACGCGGGTCGGCCCGAGGCGGCCGAGCAGGCATGGGAGACGCTGAGTGAGCGACCTGCCCGGCGACTGCTATGCACGGCACCGGGCCAGGACCGTTGGGTGGACGTGCAACGCGAGCCGCTGCGGAGCGGTCAGGGCATCGAGGGAGATGTGGTGCTGCTGCGGGATATAACACTGCAACAGGCGCTGGCGCGACAGCTGGCCTTCGAGGCCACCCACGACCCGCTCACCGGTGCACCCAACCGCAGCCTGCTGGCGGATCGCCTGGAGCAGGCTCTGGCCGGGGCGCGGCGCAACGGCAAACGGCTGGCCGTGTGCTTTCTCGACCTGGACCGGTTCAAGCAGGTCAACGATACCCTGGGGCACGAGACCGGCGACGAGTTGCTCCGCCAGGTGGCTGAGCGTCTCAAGCAGGTGGTCAGGCGCAATGACACCGTGAGCCGTTACGGCGGCGATGAATTCGTATTGCTGCTGGAGGACCCGGGCAGTGCCGAACAGCTGGCCGACCTGGCCCAGGAATTGATCACGCGCATCGCGGCGCCCTACCAGGCCAATGGCCACCAGCTTCACATCACCACCAGCATGGGCATAAGCCTGTACCCGGATGACGCCGAGCAGGCTCGGGAACTGGTCAAGCACGCCGATATCGCCATGTATCACGCCAAGGAGCAGGGCCGCAACGGGTTTGTCTACTTCACGGCTGATATGAACCGCCGCGCCCGGGAACACCTGTTCCTGGAGACGGCTCTGCGCGAGGCCATGGAACAGGGCCGCCTGAGCTTGCACTACCAGCCACGATTGCATCTGCGCAGCCGGCGCCTGCTGGCGGCCGAGGCCTTGCTGCGCTGGGTGCACCCACGCCGCGGCGCCATCTCCCCGGCGCGCTTCATCCCCGTGGCGGAGGACAGCGGACTAATCCTCAGCCTGGGCGAGCAGGTATTGCACCATGCCTGCGCGCAGATGCGAGCCTGGGCGGATGCCGGCAAACCCCCTATCCGGGTGGCGGTGAACGTTTCGCCGGTGCAGTTTCGCCACGAAAGCCTGCTGGAGCAGGTTCGCGGGGCACTGCGGGAATTCCGGGTGCCGGCGGGCCGGCTGGAGCTGGAAGTCACCGAAGGCGTTTTCATGGGCGACACTGCCGGCGCCAATGACCGGCTGCGGGAACTGAAGGCGCTGGGCGTGCGGCTGGCCGTGGATGACTTCGGCACCGGCTACTCCAGCCTCAGTTACCTGAAACGCTTTCCGGTGGATGCCCTGAAGATCGACAAAACCTTCATTCGCCAGATTCCAGGCAACAAGGAGGACGCGGCCATCGCCAGGGCCATCATACGGCTGGGCGCGAGCCTGGGCATGGAGGTGGTGGCGGAGGGCGTGGAAACCGCCGCCGCCGCCCGCTGGCTGCGCAGCCGCGGCTGCTATGAAGCACAGGGTTATTACTTCGGCTATCCTGTGCCGGCGGCGGAATTCCACCATGGTGGCGCTGATGCCCGCTGAAAGCCATCAACGCTTGGGGTGCGCAGCGCGGGCGGCGGCTTGAGCACGCTTGCCCCAGCAGCCGGGCCCGGCGACGTCGTCGCAGAGGCCTGCCACCCGTTGTTGGAGAAAGCCGCAAACCAACTGTTCGCCTCGCGCCGGGTGGGCGACCCGACCGGCACGCCTTCGCCGCGGCGAGGCCGTTTCAGCGACTGAAACCAAGAGATAAGGGAGCATGCAAGCCTTGAGAAATCATCTGCGCTCGCTCGATGAAGAGGGCCGCATCCGGACATTCAACCGCTACTGAAGGAACAATACATGGAAGAACTCGCAGGAGCCGACGCCAACGCCTTGATGGAGCGGGGAATAGCCCTGCTCCTGGGTTATGCGCCCAAGGTATTGCTGGCCATCGTCACCCTGCTGGCGGGCCTGTGGCTGATCAAGCGCTTCGTCAATGTGCTGGACAAGAAGCTCAGCGCCAGGGACCCGACGCTGGGCAAGTTCCTCTCCGGCGTGATCAGCGTGGCGCTGAAGGTGATGCTGCTCATCTCGGTGGCCTCCATGATCGGCATTGCCACCACCTCCTTCGTGGCGGTGATCGGTGCCGCGGGCCTGGCCATTGGTCTGGCGTTGCAGGGCAGTCTCGCGAACTTCGCCGGCGGGGTGCTGATCCTGATCTTCAAGCCCTTCAAGGTGGGCGATGTGATCGAGGCCCAGGGGTATCTGGGCAGCGTGGTGGAGATCCAGATCCTCTACACCATCGTCAATACCTTCGATAATCGCCGCATCGTCATTCCCAACGGCAATCTCTCCAACAGCAGCCTGACCAACCTCAGCGCCTACGAGACCCGGCGTTGCGAGATGAGCTTCGGCATCGGTTACGACGACGATATCGACAAGGCCAAGGCCATCTGCCGACGCTTGATCGAGGAAGACGAGCGCGCCCTCAAGGAGCCGGAGCCCTTGATCGTGGTGGGGGCGTTGGCCGACAGTTCCGTCAACCTCACCGTGCGGGCCTGGACCCGATCCGCTGACCTGTGGCCTTTCTACTGGGACATGCAGGAGCGGGTGAAGAAGGCATTCGACGCGGAGGGCATCAGTATTCCTTTCCCGCAGCGAACCGTGCACGTCGCCAGCGATGAGCAGAGCCTGGGCTGAGTTTCCAGGAGCGAAAGGGGAGGGCGCGCGCCTGTCGCCGCCCCCCCCCTTGCACTCAGCCCCGCCGCCAGCGGTGAAACCGCTCCAGCCAGCGCAACAGGCCCTCCGGGCTGTGTGCCTTGCGCCAGACGCCCGCCGCGTACTTGTTCGCCTCCGCCCAGGTGGGGTAGATGTGGATGGTGCTCAGAAGTTTGTTCAGGCCCAGCCCGTGCTTCATCGCCAGCACGAATTCCGCGATCAATTCTCCGGCATGGGAGCCGACGATGGTCGCGCCCAGAATGCGGTCCTTCCCCGGCGCGGTCAGCACTTTCACCACGCCACGGGCCTCGCCGTCGGCGATGGCCCGATCCAGATCCGCCAGATCGTACTCCGTGAGTTCGTAGGCGATACCGCGCTCCCGCGCTTCCGTTTCCGACAGCCCCACGCGCGCCACCTCCGGATCGGTGAAGGTGGCCCAGGGGATGACCCGGTAATCCACTCGAAAACGCTTCAGGGGTGAACCGAACAGGGCGTTCACCGACGCGTACCAGGCCTGGTGGGAGGCCACATGGGTGAACTGGTAGGGGCCTGCCACGTCGCCGCAGGCATAGATCGTGGGAATGCTGGTCTGCATGAAATCGTTCACCCCCAGCGTGTGCCGGGAGGTGAGCTGCACGCCCAGCTCTTCCAGCCCGTAGCCTTCTACCCGGGCGGCACGCCCCAGAGCCACCAGTATCCGGTCGCATTCGATCTCGACCTGCTTGCCCTGGTGCTCGCAGACAACGCTCAGCGCCTCGCCACGGCGTTTCACCTCCACCGCTCGGTGCGCCAGCCGCAGATCGATGCCCTCGTCACGAAATTGCCGCTGTACCCGCTCGGCGATGTCCGGATCCTCTCGGGGCAGCAGGCGCTCACCCATCTCCACCTGAATCACCTGTGAGCCCAGCCTGGAGAAGGCCTGGGCGAGCTCCGAGCCTATCGGGCCGCCCCCCAGCACCAGCAGCCGCCGGGGTTGCTCGCGCAGCTCCCACACGGTATCCGAGGTCAGATAACCCGCTTCCGCCAGGCCGGGTATGGGCGGCACCAGCGGCGAGGCTCCGGCCGCCACAACGATCGCCCGGGTGCTCAAGGTGTGGCCGTTCACCTCCACGGTCCAGGGGGAGGTGATGCGCGCCTCTCCCTCGATCACCTCTACTCCGAGCCCCTGGTAGCGCTCCACGGAATCATGGGGCTCGATTTGCCGCACCACATTCTGGATACGCGCCATCACCTTGGCGAAATCCAGCCGCACTTCCGCCTCCTGCACGCCGTAATCCTGACAGCGCCGTGCCTCATCGACGAAGCGGGCGGTGCGTATCAGCGCCTTGGAGGGCACGCAGCCGGTATTCAGGCAATCACCACCCATGCGGGATTTCTCGATCAGGGTGACCCGGGCCTTGACCGCGGCGGCGATGTAGCTTGCCACCAGGCCGCCGGAGCCGGCGCCGATCACCACCAGATTGCGATCGAAGTGGCGGGGTTTGCGGTGGCCGCTCAGGGCCTTGGCGGTTTTCAGCATGGTGAGCCCCTTCTTGGCGAGTAAGGGAAAGATGCCCAGCAGGGCAAAGGAGAACAGCAGGCCGGGGGAGAGGATGTCGCCGGGGGAATCCACGGCGGCGAGCTGGGTGCCGGCGTTCACATAGACCAGGGTCGCCGGCAGCATGCCCAGCTGGCTGACCCACCAGTAGGTCCAGGCGCGTATGGCGGTCAGCCCCATCACCAGGTTGACGACGAAGAAGGGGAAGATAGGCACCAGGCGCAGGGTGAACAGATAAAAGGCGCCGTCCTCGCGCACGCCCCGGTCCACCGCCTCCAGCCGCGCGCCGAAGCGCCGCGCCACGGTCTCGCGCAACAGGCCCCGGGCGATGAGAAAGGCGAGAAAGGCGCCCAGGGTGGAGGCGAACGAGACCAGTACGCTGCCGGCCGCCAGCCCGAACACGGCACCGCCGGCCAGCGTCATGATCGTCGCCCCCGGCAAGGAGAGCGCGGTAACCAGCACGTAAAGGCCGAAATAGGCGAGGGCCGCGGGCAGCCAGTGGGTGGCCACCAGATGTTGCAGCGCCGATTGCTGGGCCTTCAGCCAATCGAGGCTCAGATAACGCCCCAGGTCCAGGGCGAAGAAGGCCAGCACCGCGATCAGCAGGGCGGCCAGCAGGAACCAACGGGAATACCTCACGGGCACCTCTATCGAGCTTCGAAACGGATATCGCCGAACCAGGCCTCGGCCTGGCCGCCGGTGTTGTCGCAATCGGTCATCAGCGCAACGCCGTCGATGACGTCGATTTCCCGCTCGTGCAGGCGGCGAAAGTCCTCCCGCACATCGCGCCGCTCCTCGCGCCAGGCGCCGGTATCGCGTTCCCCGGAGCGCAGGGCCAGCATCATGGCATTGCCGGTAAAGGCATTGGGCCAGGCCTGCCCGCGGGGTTCGCCGCCGGCCCAGACATAGTTCACGGCCAGGGTGCGCCAGGGAAGCAGGCCGCCATCCACCACCACATAGACCCGGGCGGCGTAATCGTCGCCGGCCTTGCTGCGCTCGTCATTGCCCTGGAAAACCTCGTCCACCCGCCAGCGCCAACGCAGGATGGGTGTTTCCCGCAGGTCCACTTCCTGCTCCCGGTAGAGCACCGAGGCCGTACCGTCGCAACTGGCATGCAGTACCTGGCGGCCATTTTGCTCTTCCAGGCGGTAGCGGCTGTTGCCCTCGAAGGAACGCTCTTCCCAACCTGACAGGCCGGTCCGGGAAAAGGCCGGGATCTCGGCCGCCGTGGCACTGGCGAGCAGCAGCAGCAAGGGGATCGATGAAAACAGCCCGGGTCGCATGAGCGCCTCTCTCATGAGTCAAATGAAAGCCGCCGCATGGCGCCCCTGCGCCAGCGGGTAATCCGGCCCGTCGGCGATGGGCCGATGACAGGAGCGCCGGCAGGGGTGGTCATACGGGAACGCCCGAAAGGCGAGGGCCGGATCCATATTGGTATTCTCCTCGGCGGTCAGCTACCCCCCAGTTAATCGCGCCGCCCGAGCGGCGTCTATACGTGAAGCCCCGTATCCGGGGGTAGGGGTTGGTACTTATTGTCAGCCGCCTGCAATTGCGGGAGCCTGTAGCCCGCTACCTTAATAACGCTTTTCAGGAGTCGCCATGCACGCCGTGCTGCCCTTGCTTCGCGATACCGATTTCCCTCGGCTGCGCCGCGGGGCCCTGGAGACCTTGCAGATGAACCTGGGCTACCGCTGCAACCAGGCCTGTCTGCACTGTCACGTGAATGCCGGCCCCAGTCGCAAGGAGGCCATGGATCTGGAGACCATGGAGCTTGCCCTGGAGGTGTCGCGGCGTCGCGGCGTACGTACCCTGGACCTGACCGGGGGCGCGCCGGAGTTGAACGTGCATTTTCGAGAACTGGTGCGTCGAGCGCGCAAACAGGGCATACACGTGATCGACCGCTGCAACCTGACCGTGCTCAGTGAGCCGGGGCAGGAGGATCTGGCGGAATTTCTCGCCGAGCATGACGTGGAGGTGATCGCCTCCATGCCCTGCTATTCCGCCGACAATGTGGACAGCCAGCGGGGCGATGGCGTGTTCCAGCGCAGCATCGCCGGCTTGCGCCAGCTCAATGCTCTGGGCTACGGCGTGGAGGGCAGCGGGCGGGCACTCAACCTGGTCTACAACCCGCTGGGTCCCACCCTGCCGCCGGGCCAGGAAGCGCTACAGGCCGATTACAAACGCGAACTGCGTGCCCGTTTCGGTGTGGTCTTCACGGGGCTGTTCACGCTCGCCAACATGCCCATACAACGCTTCGGCAGCACACTGATTTCCCGTGGCCAGTTCGCGGATTACATGCGCCTGCTCAAGGAGAATCACAAGCCGGAGAATGTTCCTCAGGTGATGTGCCGCGGCCTGGTGAGCGTGGATTATCAGGGCTATCTGTACGATTGCGATTTCAACCAGATGCTCGGGCTGCCCCTGCAAGCCGTGGACGCGGCGCGTCCGCATCTGCGGGATCTGTTGGAGACGGATACCGAGGGCCGCGCGATCACTGTGGCCGACCACTGTTACGGCTGCACCGCGGGGCAGGGCAGCAGTTGTGGCGGCGCGTTGCAGGGTGCGTGAATGGCGCACCTGATCGTCTTTGCCAAGGCTCCCATGCCGGGACGGGTAAAGACCCGGCTGGCCAGAGCGGTGGGTGACCGGGCCGCGGCGCGAATCGCCACCCACATGCTCGATCACACCCTGGCCCAGGTCTGCGGCGCCGGGCTTGGCAGTGGCGAGCTGTGCGGCGCGCCGGACCGGGACCCTGTACTGGCGCGGGCGGCGGCGGAGGCCGGGCTGGCGCATACGGATCAGGGCGAGGGCGATCTGGGTGTGCGCATGCACCGAGCCATCGCGCGCGCGCTGAAGGCGCACGAGGAAGTTCTGCTGATCGGCACGGATTGCCCCGCGCTGGATGCGGGCCGGCTTGGGCGCGCCGCCGCGCGGCTGAAGGCAGGCACAACGGCGGTTTTCTACCCCACCCGGGATGGCGGCTATTGTCTGGTGGGCCTGCGCCGGGAGAACCGGCACTTGTTCACCGATATAGCCTGGAGTACCCCACGGGTTATGGCGGCGACCCGGGAGCGGCTGAAGACATTGGGCTGGGACTGGTGGGAAGGCGAAGTGCTGGAAGATGTGGATGAACCACCACAGCTGTCCAGCTTGCCGGCCGCCTGGCTCGCGCCCGGCTGAGTCGCCCCGGGACCAGCTTTCTCAGTGGCCCGCCACGGTACGATTGCGGCCGCCCTCCTTGGCAGCGTACAAGGCCCGGTCGGCGGCTTGCATCAAACCGGCCACGTGCACGCCCGGCACCGGTATGATCGCGGCAAGGCCGATGCTCACCGTCAGCCGCCCCGGTGCCGGCGCCACGGGGAAGGGTATGGCGGCTTCAGCCAGCCCGCGGTGAATCCGACCCGCCACCTCTTGGGCCCCCTTTTCATCGGTTTCCGGCAACAGCACCACGAATTCCTCGCCACCGTATCGCGCCACTAGATCCGCCGGGCGGGACACCGCGCGCCGCAGCGCTTTTCCGACCCGGATGAGCGCCTGGTCGCCTTCGCTGTGGCCGTAGCTGTCGTTATAGAGCTTGAAGCGGTCCACATCCACAAGCAGCAGTGCCAGCGGCAGGCTTCTGCGCCGGGCGCGGCGCCACTCCCTTGGCAGAGCCTCGTCGAAGGCGCGGCGGTTGGCGATGCCCAGCAGCGGATCCGTGTAGGAGAGACACTCCAGCTCCTTGTTGCGCACCTGCAATGTCTTCTGTATCTGCTTGAACTCGGTGATGTCCTGAGCGAGAAGCAGCACCTGTTCCACCTCATCGGCCTCATCGCGCAAAGGCGCTCCGATGACCTTGTAACACCGGTCGCCGTAGGCGATTTCCCCGCCAGACTCCGCGCCGGTCAGCGCGGTTCGGGCGATCTCCGTGAGGGCCTGAGCGCTGGGTGGCGGATGAACGTCCGCCAGCGATTGCCCGATCAATGCCGCATTATCCAGCCCAAGCTCGTCGGCAAGAGGCTTCCCCTCGGCGAAGACGTAGCGCAGTTCGGCATCCAGCACAGCCACTCGGCCGCTGGGCAGGCGGCGAGTGATCTCCCGCGCCAGTGTTTCCGCGCGGTGCTGTTCCTGCGCCTGGCGCAAGGTGTTCTCGTTGGCTTGCTCTGCAACGCGCAAGGCCCGGCGCACCATACGGATGGCGAACAGCGCGCCGCCACCGAGGGCGATCAAGATCACTGCGGTCCAGAACCACTCCAGCCACAGAGCATTGATCAACAGGCTGTAAGGGCTCCCGACGGCCACCTCTACCGGGTATCCGCGCAAGCCCTTTCTGACGTAAAGGTTCTCCTCCCCGCGCCCACCCCAGGGCGCGATACCACGTTCTGCGGGAGCCCAGCCCGGCACTATGCGCTGCTCCGAATCGGACAAGGAGGCTTCGTTGCGGCTGCGGGTGAGCAAGGCGCCATTGTCCAGGTACATGAGCAGACGACGATCGGAGGCCTCCGGCAGCAGGGCGTAAAAGCGCTCGAAATAGTTCACGTCCAGCATGGCCACCACGATCCCGGCGAAAGCCCCCCCTTGGGGCGCCAGCCCCATACTGACCGGTACCAGGTATCGGCCGCTGCCCGCACCCACCACCGGCGCACTGATTCGCAGCGAGGGGTCAGTTCGATGGGCGTGGAAGTAATCCCGCTCGCCAATGACCGTGCCCAGCATCTCCGTCGGGCCACCACTCCAGAAACGTACCCTCCCTTCACTGTCGACCATGGCCAGAGAGGTCAGTTGCGGGAGCTGATCCAGCCGCCGCCGCAGAGAAGCGGCGTATTCCAAGGCGCTGGCAACTTCGTCCAGGCTCGTATCGTGGACCAGCCCGACCACGTCCGTGAGCACGGTTTCCGCGGAGGCGAGGGACAGCTCCGCGTGCTCTGCAAACAAGCGCGCTTCCACCTCCAGCCGCGCAAATCGGCTGGAGGTGGCATCACGGTAATCGGACCAGGCATCCAGCAGGGCGAGCACACCGAGCAGACTGAGCGCGTAAAATGCATATTGGCGCAAGAGGTGCTGGGGTGTTTTTACCACTGTCTGATCTCCCTCGCTGAACAGGAGTTCGGTGGATGCTCACTGCGACATCCTGGAAGTTAGTGTGCACGCCATCGCTTCCGCCTCCACCGCCACGGAAGCGATGAAGGCGGAGGCGCTGCGCCGGCAGTGTGTTTCTTTCCCAGGTCGCCATCACCGCTCCTGCCGGTGGCCCGGGCTGTGCGATTGGCGAGAAGAGTGCGGTGCAACCGCTGGGAATTGGTCAGTGCCTCCCTAAACCATGGTGGCGGTGTTTCTGGCTGATGCCCACGTAAGTCCAGGCCAGGACAAGACCGAAAGCCAGGTGGGCGATCACCGTCACGGCATTGCGGGCGCCGGCGAACCACGGCCACAGCGCGGTAAAGCCGTAGAAGTTGACCAGGTAAACCGCCAGGCCGAAGCCGGCACCCGCCACCAGCGCCGTCGACAGGCGCACACCACCGAAAACCCAGGCGAAAATGCCGGCAAGCACCCAGGAAAGCACGAAGTGGACGATCAGCGCGGTCAGCACGATGCCGGCATCGAAGCCGGCCGGCGGCGGCAGCACGCCCGAACCCAGCACCATGGCCGCAATCATTCGCGGCGGCCCCCAGGGACTACCCCCCAGGAACAGTGGCACCATGAGCATTTCCAGCAACAGAAAGACGGCCCCGGCCAGCAGGCCGCTCCACAGCACAGGCCGCCATTCCAGTTCCTGGTGCCCAATCAAGGTGTGTACATGTACTTGTGCCATCGCCGCACCTCCTGCGCGAATAACCCTGACGCAGGTAAGGGATGCCGCTCGGCGGTGTCCTTTGCAATACGTGATAACCCCTACGGCAAGGCCACGCGCTGTGGTCCCAAGGGAAAGGGCCGCCGCGGGCGTTCCCCGGCATGCATGCGGCAGGCGCCGGGACAAGGCCGGATCGCGGGCTGGGCAACTCGCGCGTTTGCCGGGCTCATCCGGTGATAAGTCATTCGGCCCAGCCTGCCGATGATGCCCTGGGTACACGCTGTGGCCATGGTGATACTGAACAGATGGTTATTCCTGATGGGGAAACAGCCGCTCCGGTAGCCAGGCCAGAAACACCAACATGCCAAACAGCTCCACCAGCGACTGCAGCACGATCGCCACTGCGGCCAACTCCCAGCCCGACGGCAGGGCCAAGGCGAACGGCAGCATCATGAAGGAGTTTCGCGTGCCCAGGCTGAAGGTCAGAGTCCGGGCCGCCGGCGGGGGCAGGGCGAAGGCACGGGACAGCCAGCGCCCGAACAGGGCCGCGCCGACCAGATACGCGATAAACACCAGCGCAACCCGGCCGAGCATGTCCAGGCCAGCCAATACGGTCTGTACCTGGGAGGCGGCGATGAAAAACACCACCAGCGCGAGCAGCGGCACCGGCCAGCCGCCGAGGCGGCGGATCGTGCCTCGCCAAACCTCGTGTTGTCGCGCGGCACCTTGCATCCAGCCGGCGAACAGCAGCGGCATGAGCAGAATCCCCAGCACCACGGCCAGCAACGTTCCCGGGTCGAATGCCGGCAGCAGTTCGCGCCCCAGGAAAAGCCATAGATACATCGGCAACAATAACAGCTGCAGCAGCAGATTGATGGGCGTCACCACCACGGCGCGCCGCGCATCGCCTCCACCGAGCTGGACGAAGGTGACGAACCAGTCCGTGCAGGGCACCAACAGCACAAGCAACACCCCGAGCCGGATGGCATCAGAGGCCGGCAGCAGGGCCAAAAGCCCCCAGACAAAGACCGGCACCAACAGGAAGTTGCCGATCAGCACCGCGGCGATGAAGCGGGCGTCGCGAAAAGCCTGACCCGGCCGCGCCAGTGGTATCTGGGTGAAGGTGGTGAAAAGCAGCAAGGCTAGCAGAGGCCAAAGCAGGGTATCGACATGACTGAATGCCGCGGGAAAGGTGTTGCCCAGGATCAGCCCCAGGGTGATCGCCAACAGATACAGCCAGACCTGGTTGCGCTCGAGTTGGATGCGAGTCACCGGAGTAACTTCTCTATTGATCGCTCGCCGGATTGTGCCCGCTGCACTAGGAGCGGGCCGTGGGAGCACCGCAGGCCGGCAGCCTGGGCGAAGCCGAGTTGGCGGCGGCGAGTGAGGTGGAGGCGGAAGGGCTGTGATGCGCCTGCTGATCCTTCATTTACCATAATATACATTATGCGCAGCAACGCCTCGGAACAGCACACCGTTTTGGATGTTGCCGGCACCAAGGTGCGTTTAACCATCAGCGAATACATCAGACGCACAAGCAGCCCGGTTATTTTTGGTAAGCGCTGGTCGAAAAGCAGCCAGCGCGGCCACCGCCCTCAAAGCCCTTCCACACTCATGCCATGGTTCGCCAGCCACTGTTTGCGTCGCTCGTAATCCGGCATGGCGCGCTCCAGGCGGCGCCAGAACGCCGGTGTGTGGTGCGGCTCCAGCAAGTGCACCAGTTCGTGCACCACCACGTACTCGGCAATGCTTCGCGGCAGCAGCACGGTCTTCCAGTGGAAGTACACCTGGCCACCCTTGCCGCAGGACCCCCAGCGGTAACCAAGGTCCTGCACCTTCACGCCGCCGGGCTGCACCTCCATGCGCGGCGCGTTGGCCCGCACCCGGTTTGCCAGCCACTCCCGACCGCGGTGCGTGTACCAGCGGATGAATTGCCCACGACCCTCCGCGCCCAGATCACTGCGCAGCCGGAAACGCCCGCCCACAAGCTTCAACGGTTCGTCCTGCTCATCCACCAGTTTCAGGCGGTAGCTGCGCCCCAGATACAGAAAGCCCTCGCCGTCCACGAATTCCTTGCGCGGAATCACGTGCTGCAGCTGCGCCTTCTCCGCCAGCTTGGTGTAGATCCAATAGCGTTTCTCGTGCACGAACCGTCGCAGGTGCTGCTCCTCGGTTCCCGTGGGCGCGGACAGCAACAATTCGCCGTCGCGCTCCACGGTGATCTGCAGGGTCTTGCGACGGGCGCTGAGGCGCACCGTGAATGCCAGTTCGTCCACCTGCAGCCGGTTCATGCCTTGGTGAGCTTCTCGTGGTTGGCCCTCGCCAGTTCCATGAGCTTGTCGGCGGTGGCGGGCAAATTCTTCATGGGCAGCAGCTTGCGCGCGGCGAGCTCCCGGAACAACCGGGTGCGCAGCGCCGTCTGGTCGGGTACGCGGGCCGGCTTCCAGAAGTCGGGAATACGCAGCTCGCCGGTGAGGATTTCCACCACCTCGGCGGTGGCATCCATCAGCTTGGCCTGGGTCTGCGCATCCGGCTGGTCGTCGCCAAGCTTGGCACTCGTGAGCAGACGCAGGAACGGCAGGCAGTGCTCGGGCATGTGCGGCAGGTCTTCGCCTTCGAGTCGGGCATCACCGTGCAACTCGGCCTTGATCTCGCCGAAGGCGTCCATCTGCTCCTGCCACTGCCCCTCCAGCTTCTCCAGCAGCTCTTTCAGGCGCTCGCTGAGCTTGCCGTACTTCACCGGGTCCTCGTCCATGTGCTTGCGGATATGGGCGCGGATGGCGTGCTCCATCTCCGAGGCCTTGGCCCGGTCGCCGACCTGGCGGTTGATGTGACGCTCGAAGTCGGTGTCCGTGAGCTGCACCGGCGGAATCCTGGGGTCTATGCCCAGGGAGATGACATGGTCTTCCACCAGCCGGCGCACCTTCGCGCCCACGTCCCGGCCCAGCTCCACCATGTCCTTGTAACGCCCGCGGGACGCGGCGTAGATATGCGCCAGGCGCTTGGCATCGGCGGTGAACTCCAGCCCCTCGGGCCGGGGCAGCACCTCATCCAGCAGCGCGGTGAACTGCTTGAACTTTACCGTGAACTCGGCCCGTACCCGCTCGTCCCCCAGCGCCTCGATGACGGCTTCCACGTCGTCCAGACTCTCCACACCCTGGGCGCGCAGCACGTCGATGGTGCGCAGGTGCCGATCACGCAGGGTCGGAATGTCGTCCTTGAGGCTTTGCAGCGCGCCTTCAACATCCTCGGCGCTGTAGGCGGCCAGGGCCTCCTGGAGATGATGGGCCACGCCGTAATAATCCACCACGAAGCCGGCCCGCTTGCCGAAACCGGTACGGTTCACCCGCGCCACGGCCTGCAGCAGCTCGGCCTCGCGGATGGGCTTGTCCAGGTACAGCACCGCCTCGATGGGCGCATCGAAGCCGGTGAGCAGCATGGTGCGCACCACCAGAAAGGCCAGCGGGTCCTGCTTGTCCGGGTCTTTATGGCTCAGCGGCTTCTTGAAACGCTTGATATGGGATTCAACGGCGGCGTTATCGCTCCAGCGCGCCCACCGGGCCGGGTCATTGTGGTCGGCGCTGATCACGGCGGCGAACTCCAGCTTCGCCAGCAGCTCCCGGTAGTGCCAGGCCTGCACCGCCGCCTGCACCCGGTACGGGCGCTGCATCAGCGCATCCATGTCCATGGCCTTCTCGGTCGGGCTCAGCGCCAGGGCCTGCTCCAGCAATTCGGCGCGGGCCTGCTCGAAGGCCTTTTGATAAGCCACCGCCGCCCGGCGGCTGTAGGCGGCCACCTGAGCCTTGTAGCCATTGGGCAGCATGTGGATGACGTAGTGGCGCAGCATGTCGGCGGCCTTTTCCTCGATCAGCTTCGGCGCTTCGAGGATCTGGCCCTTGGTGGCGTATTTCTTCTTGATCGCCTCCAGCTCTTCCGGGCTGCGCTCGCGGAACAGATCCTCGAACAGCTCGTCCAGGCTGCCGCCCTCCTTCACCGCGCCACTGGCGGTGCGGCCCTCGTAGAGTACCGGCACGGTGGCGCCGTCGCGCTCGGATTCCTTGATGGTGTAGCGGTCGATGAACTCGCCGAAGATCTCGTGAGTGCGTTTCTTCTCGCCCATGATGATGGGCGTGCCGGTGAAGCCGATGCGCGCGCAATTGGGCAGCGCGCGCAACAGGTTGGCATGCAGGTCGCCGGCCTGGGTGCGGTGGGCCTCGTCGATCATCACCAGGATATCGGCGCTGTCGTTCAACAGCTCGAAAGGCTGGTCCGGTCTCGGGCCGCCCTGCTCCGCCGCATCGCGCCTGTCCCACTCCACCCGTTCGTCGCGCAGGCGGTAAGGCGCGGCCTCTTCCGGCTCGCGATACTTCTGGATGGTGGCGAACACCAGTCCCGGCCCCGGGCGCTTGACCAGGCTCTTGAGCTTGCCGGTCTTCTTCGCGACTTCCACGTTCTCGCCGGTAAGGCTGGCGGTGGCGGCAAGCTGGGTCTGCAGATCCTTGCGATCGGTGATCACCACCACCTTGAAGCGGCGCAGATCCGGGTCGGTGCGCAGCTTGCGCACCAGAAACACCATGCTCAGGCTCTTGCCCGAGCCCTGGGTGTGCCAGATGATGCCGCCCCGCCGGTCGTGCTCACCGTCCTCCAGCCGGGTCTCGCCGGTTTTCAGCCGCTCGATGGCCTTGGTGACGGCGCGGAACTGCTGGTAACGACAGACCGCCTTGATGGTCTGCCCGGCCGGGTTCATGAACAGGGTGTAGTGGCGGACGATGTCCAGCAGGTTCGTTTTGGTGAGCATGCCGGCGATCAAACGCTGCTGGCTGGAGAGCTGCGTCACGGCGAGCGCCGCGGCCGCCTCACCTTCCGTGCGCGGCGCCACCGTTTTCCAGTTCAGGTAATGGTCGAAGCCCGCGCCGATGGTGCCCACACGGGCATCGTCGAAGTTGCTGGCGATCAGTAATTGATTGCTGTGGAACAGCGCCGGCGCGCCCTCGTTGTCTTCTACCTCGAAGGCGGCCTTGCGCTGGTTGGTGTAGCGGCGCAGCTGATCCACCGCCGAGGGCAGACCCTCGGGCACACCGCGGCCCTTGCACTCCACCACCACCAGCGGGATGCCGTTCACCAGCAGCACCAGGTCCGGGATGATGTGCGCCGCGGCACCGTCATGCCCCGGCGGGCACTTCACCTTGTACTGGTTGATGACCGTGTAGCGGTTATTCTCGGGCTCGTCCCAGTCGATGTAGCGAACAGTCTGGCCGCGGCCCCCGTCCCAATCCGGCAGGCCATCGACGGCGGTGCCGTTGAGCAGCAATTCGGTGGCGGCCTGGTTGGCCTCCATGAGCTTCGCGGCGGGGATGCGGGTTAGTGCCGCCGCGGCCTGGGACAGGCGCTCTTCGTCCAGCCAGGGTTGGCCATCGCGCCGGTTCAGGCGGTAAAGCTGCTCGCGCAGCACGTCTTCCTGAATGACCTGGGCAAAGTCGCCGCGCCCGGTGGCCGCAGGGTCGTCCAGCGAGCCCTGCAGGTACTCCCAGCCCTGGGCTTGCAGTTGGCGAATGAAGGGGAGTTCTACGTCGTTGAATTCCGGGCCGGCCACGCCGCCCCCCTTTAGCTTGCTTTGCGAGTGTTGTTTTTGTCCCGCTCAGCCTACCTTCCCCTTGAGAGACTGGGAACCCGACCCATTTCGTTTATTGCGATTTTCGGTTATTTCGAATATCCTTGGATGCAAGGCAGGGACGGCAACAACAGGGAGAAGCCCATGCACAACGCGGAAGACAAAGGCAATCTGCCCAACGATGAAACCACCGCCCTGGCTCGCGCCAGCGCCACGGAGCTGAGCAAGCTGCTGGCGCGCCGCCCGGAGGCCGAACGGGCCCGAGTGCAATTGGACGGCACCGACCTCGTTTTGCCCCGCCACGCCCTGGTGCTGCTGCGCGATACCCTGGCACAAATGGCACAGGGCAATGCGGTGACTATCGTTCCCACTCACGCGGAACTGACCACCCAGGAGGCGGCCGGCATCCTCAACGTCTCCCGTCCGCATCTGGTCAAGCTACTGGAACAAGGAGAGCTCCCCTACACCCGTGTGGGCACCCACAGGCGCATCCGCTACGAAGACCTGATGGCCTATCAGCAGGAACGCCAGCGCCGCAGCGAGCAGGCCATGGATGAGTTGGCAGCCCAGGCACAAGAACTGGGCCTCGGCTACTGATGCGCTTTGTGGTCATCTACGACGCCTGTGTGCTCTACCCTGCGCCCCTGCGTGATCTGCTGATACGACTGGCCATGACCGGTATGTTCGCTGCCAGGTGGACCGAACAGATCCATGATGAATGGATGCGAAACCTGGTGGCGAAACGGCCCGAGCTGCGTGAGGCGGTGTATCGAACACGAACACTGATGAACGAAGCTGTGCCCGATTGTCTGGTAGAGGGCCATGAGCCACTGATCGACGGACTCACGCTGCCCGATCCCGACGACCGCCATGTTCTGGCCGCCGCCATTCGGGCTGGTGCGCAACTCATCGTCACGGCCAATCTCAAGGACTTTCCGGCAAAGGTGCTGGATGGCTTCGGGATCGAGGCCGTGCACCCGGATCGCTTCGTGGAGCAGCAGATGGACCTGCACGAGGGGGTAGTGGTTGCCGCTGCCAAGCAGCAACGGGCAGCCCTGCGGAACCCGCCGGTCGAGGCCACGGATTTTCTCGATCTGCTGGCGGCGCAGGGGCTGGTGGTAACGGCTGACCGACTGCGCGCGTTTCAGCAGTTCATTTGATCTGGAGCCCAGAGCGATGAGGAAAGGACGAAACCTGCCGCGCCAGCGGCCCTCCTCTAATGAGATAATCAAGTCCGTGACCAGTTCCACCGTCTTGTCTACCGGCAAATCCGTGGCGCGCATAGAGGCCAAATTACGCTAGCCTGATCCGCGCTTCCAGAACTTGAAGCTTGGCTGAGGCGGGCTCAAAAACGCAAGTAAGCAGGCTTTAGCTGCCAGTCATAGGAGCATGACCAGCCTACCCTGACCTTGGGAGGCTGGGAACCCGCACCGCTTCAGGCATGGCACGGGTGGGTTGTTGATGCGTTGGCAACGCAGCCAGCGTATAATGAGCGGTAGTTTCATAAAGGCTGCTGTTCATGAGCAAACCCGCGAAAACTCCCACCCGCACCACTCAGCCAAGCCGCGAGGCAATACTCCGCTCGGTGGCCAGCTCCACCGCCATCGAGACCGGTGAACCGGTTAGCCGTATCGAGGCGCGCTTGCGCGCGGGCAAATCCCGCTTCAGAGACCTGCCGCTCGGCTGACCAGGCCTTCCATGGGTGCGTAGTCCCCGCCCAGGCCGGCGTGTATGGCGCCGATATAGCCCTCGGTGTTCTGTTTCCAGGGCTGAAAATCCAGCATCCCAAGCCCCGCTTGTACGGCCATGACATCGGCCAACACACGCGAGATTCGACCATTCCGTTCCCGAAACGGGTGAATCAGAATCAGTTCCACGTGGACGACGGCGATCGCGTGAACCGCTTGCTCAACGCTCATGCCCGCGCAGGGTGTCAACGGCCCCAGATGCTGACGCTCGAGATCCGCCAACAGCCGTGGCACCTGAGCCGCCGCCGCGAACTGGAACCCGCCCTTGGCGATGTTCACGGAGCGCTCTTCACCGGCCCAGGGATAAATGTTAACCAGCCATTTACGGTGCCACTCCTTGATCATGGCCACTGACAGAGGCTGATCCGGTGCCACTGTCTGCAACACGTGTTCGTGGAGCTTTAGCAGGAGCTGCAGTTCAGCCTCGTCCATTTCGGCGGGATCGGTAAGGCCCAGCTTGTTTGCCAGCACCTGCTCATTGGAGCCTGGCTGAAACTGGCCTTCCGAGCCCGGTACGGAATAGCGGTTCATGGGCTAGCTTGCGGCCTGCTCGGCCTTGTCCAGCAGCGGCGTGACACGGACTCGGCCGGTGAGGAGGTCGTTCATCAATCCAGCCTTCAAGTTCAGGAGCCCCTGGAGTTGGCGTCTTTCTGCGCCTAAGCGAGCATTGCTCTGACCAACGACCACTAGAATTCGATTTTGCTCTTCGACATCAGGAAGGGCCAAAACCAGATTCCGGACATCTCGCAGCGTAACCTTAGGCCGGGTTACACCACCAGTAATTGCGGCGACCTGTCGCCTAACCTGCTCTGCGTTTGCCTGTTCGGCCACCCACTGCGGCTGCGCACGTTCCGCGTCCACACGGATACGAATGATGTCAGCCGTGACCACGCCCCGCGGCATCCAATTCGGGTAGACACACGCGACACATGGCGGCAGACCCATCTTCGTGAGAATTACGTCGCCGTGCCGTACCTCATGTGCTTTGAGGGCTATGGCTTTTTGCGGGGTGATATAGACGTCGCTGTTCCATTGGAAACCTGACACTTTCGCATCGCGAACGAATACGACAGGGACGCCTTCAGCCCGGTAGTCGTCAGCTACCAGATCGCTACCAAATGGACCGATCACGGAGCTGGTAGCCAATTCTTCCAGCGGCACGACCCGCCATCTCTCCGGCACAAAACCCAGCGGCGAGTCCTTGTAGAGGTGCGGGGCCTGGTCGGGCGGGGGGCGGAGTTGGCCGTTTTCATCGATACCGCGAGTGAGCAGGTCGGTGAGCAGGCCCTGCTTGATTTGCTCCAGCTTCCCGATCAGCTCCTCGGTCCGGCGGATCTGGGTGTCCAGGGTGTCCAGGATGTGGGCGATCTGGCGTTGCTCGCGGCCAGGAGGAAGAGGTACTAGATGCGTTTTAACCGCTCTACCGTTGATGTTCGCTTGCGTCGTTTGTCCCGAATAGCGAAGCCAGTGATCACGGACGTAGTCCAGATGGTGGAGCAGGTATTGTGGGTCACACTGGAAAGGTGGAAGCAGAGCGCTCAACGCCTGATTCCCCGCCATTTCTGCTGCACACTGCTTCGCCAGCCCAATTGTCCCGTACATTGACAGCAAGATCGTACCCACTGGATACAGCTTAGCCGCGGACTCCCGAAGCGCTGCAGCGGTTACCCTAAGCTCTGCATCCTCTAGCTGGTGCCCATCCGAGCGCGTTAGGTCTTCGATCTTCGCAAAAGGATAGCCTGAGTGGGGGTCGTAATAGCGAGGGTCACCAGAGCGAGGAGTGCCTCCACTAGTAACCGCACTTGCGATCGCATCAAGGCTGGTACATGTCCAGTCATCAGGAAACGTTCCGTAGACTGCACGATCAGACATACCCCAGCCCCTCCAGGAACCCCTGCAGCTCCCGCGCCGCCTTATCCCGCTCGGCCTCGATATCCGCCAGCGTCACCTTGTACTTGTCCCACCAGGTCTCGAAGGCGCCGATCACTGCCTGTCGCTGCTGTCGGCTGTAACGCTCAAGAATCGCGGCCACGTCATCATGCAGAACGGTGAGCAGCAACTCGGCGGCGGCCGCCTCGTCCAGGGCGTCCACCGCTTCGTTCAAGTGCTGCTCAAAGCTTGCCCGCTTGGCCTTGAGCTTCTTGTTGGCCTGGGTGCGCGCGCTCTTCCAGGCCTTGATGTCGGTCTCGGTGGGGGCGTCTTCCTCGGCTTCCGCTTCTTCGTCCTCGTCGCCGGCGGTCTCGGCGGCCTTGATCTTGCTGTCCAGCTCGGCCTTGAGGCCCTGTAGCCGTTCCAGTTCGTCGACGAATTCGGCCAGCAGGAAGGTGATTAGCTTGTGGTCCAGGGGGTTGGATTTGTCCTGCTTGTCGTCCAGGGCGTTGACGATGCTGGTGCGCCAGGCATCTACCACGCCCCTGGCGCCGCGAGCCTGCAGGGTGCGGAAGTCGTTCTTGGTCTGGTCCCAGAAGCCGGCGATGATGCCGCGCACGGCGAAGGGGTCGAGCATGGCCACCGGCTCCAGCGCCTGGCTGAAGCTGGCCAGCAGCTCGTCGCGCAGGTTGCTGAGGCGGCTGCCGTTGGCCTCCAGCGTATTGGCCACGTCGGCGATGCTGCGGCCGTGCTCGGCCCACCAGGCCTCGAAGGCCTGCAGGAGCGCGGCCTGCTTGGCCTGCACGCCGGCATTGCCCTCGATGGCGGGCTTTAGTGCGGCGCGGGTCTCAAGCTCGGGGCGGAAGTCCACGTAGTCCGGGTCTTCGGCGCGAGCGGCGAAGAGCTCCATGGGTTCCAGGCCCTGGGCGTCGAGCAGGGCCCGCTTGGCGCGGATCTCGGCCAGGGGTACGCCGCCTTTCAGGTGCGCGCGCACGTCCTGGGGCTCCGGGGGCGGGGCGTTGTCGGCGTAGCGGCGGATGTTGAGGTTGTAGTCGTTGTCGCGCAGCGCGTCATTGCTGACGATGGCGGAGAACCCCGGCACCTCGGCGAAGTCGTCGTAGGTGCTGACGATCTTCTCGATGTGCTCCGGGTGCAGGTAATTCTGGGCGCGGCCCTCGTGGTATTCCCGGTCGGCGTTGATGAACAGCACCCGGCCCTTGCGCTCGGCGGGCTTGGCGCCCCGGGCGCGCAGCACGAGGATGCTGGCGGGGATGCCGGTGCCGTAGAAGAGGTTGGGGGCAAGACCAATCACCGCTTCGATCAGGTCGTCGTCGATGATGCCGGCGCGGATGCGCTTTTCGTCGCCGCCGCGGAACAGCACGCCGTGGGGCATGACGGTGGCGAGCAGGCCCTGGCTGTTCAGCGAGGCGACCATGTGCTGCAGGAACATCAGGTCGGCCTTCTTCGCGCCCAGGGGCACCTGGCCGTAGCGAAAGCGCTCGGGGAAGGCGGGCTGGTAGTCCTGCTGGCTGTCCTTGTCCGAGGGGCCGTAGGCGATGGAGAACGGCGGATTGGTGAGGATGCGGTCAAAGCGCTTCAGCTCGCCGCCTTCCACGTGGGCCGGTTCGCCCAGGGTGTCTTCGTTGCGCAGATCGGCGCTGGGGATGCCGTGCAGCAGCATGTTCATCTTGGCGATGGACCACACGCTGCCGGCGGCCTCCTGGCCGTAGAGGCCCAGGTGCCGGCTGTTGCCGCCCTGCTCTTCGACGTATTCCCGGGACAGGATCAGCATGCCGCCGGAGCCGCAGCAGGGGTCGTAAACGCTGTGATTTTCCTGGGGCTTGATCAGTCGCACCATCATGCGGACCACCGAGCGGGGGGTGTAAAACTCGCCGCCCTTCTTGCCGGCGGAGTCGGCGAAGTCCCGGATCAGGTATTCGTAGGCCGCGCCCAGCAGGTCGGGGAATTCGAAGTCCTCGTTGCGCAGGCGGTGTTCGCCGAAATGCACCACCAGTTCGCGCAGTTTCCTGTCGGCCAGCTTGGCCGAACCCACCTTGCGGGTGAAGTCGATGTGCTCCAGCACGCCGGCCAGGCTGTTGTTGTGGGCTTCCAGGCCCGAGAGGGCCTTGTTCAGGTAGTCGCCGACGTTGTGGTGGGCCTCGTTGAGCAGGAAGCTCCAGCGGGACTGGGGCGGCACGTAGAAGCTGTCGCCGTACCAGTCCGGCTGGTCGGCGAGTTCCCGCGCGTCCGCCTCGCCAAGCCCCTCGGCCCGCTGCTCGGCGAGCACCTGCTCGTACTGCTGCTGGAATACGTCCGAGCAGCGTTTCAGGAACAGCATGCCGAAGATGTATTCCTTGAACTCCGAGGCGTCCATCTTGCCGCGCAGTATGTCCGCGGCACGGAACAGATGGCGTTCCAGTTGGGGCAGGGTCAGGGGCATGGGGCGTATTCCCTTGTTCTTCGGTGCGTCGGCCAACCGCCGATATTAGCAGCCGCGGCGGATCGGGGCAGCCTGTCTGCCCGACATTGGCCCACCGCAAGTCGATACCCCATAATGACCGCCCACTACCCATACAGGCAGCGACCCCACGGCATGGATTCCACCTCGGCCCAGCCCGGCACCCGTTACGACATACGCTGCGGCGACACCCGCATCACCATCCTTGGCACCGCCCACGTCTCGCAAGCCAGCGCGGATGAAGTGCGCGCCCTTATAGAATCCGGTGAGTACGACGCCGTGGCGCTGGAGCTTTGCGAAGGCCGCCGCCAGAGTCTTGAAGGCAGGGATACGCTGCAGGATCTGGATCTGTTTCAGGTGATCCGTCAGGGCAAGGCCGGTCTGGTTGCGGCGAACCTGGCCCTGAGCGCCTATCAGCAACGTATCGCCCAGCACCTGGAGGTGGAACCCGGCGCGGAGATGCGTGCCGGCCTGAAAGCCGCCGCTGAGGCGGGTCTGCCCGCTTTCGTGGTGGACAGGGATATCGGCATCACCCTCAAGCGTCTGATCCGCGGCGTGCCGTGGATCAGACGCTTTGCCCTGTTCGCGGAGCTCTTGGCCAGCCTGTTCAGCCGCGAGCAGGTAAGCCGTGAGGAGATCGAGGAGCTCAAGGAGGCGGATATCCTGCAATCGGCCTTTGCCGGTTTCGCCGAGCGCGCCCCGTCTGTCTACAAGGCATTGATCGAGGAGCGGGATCGCTACATGGCCGCCCGCATCCGCCAAAGCGGCTGCGGGGCGTTCAAGCATGTACTGCTGGTGGTGGGCGCCGGCCATGCGGCGGGCATTGCCGAGCTGCTCGGGCAGCCCGCTGATCAGGCCCCGCCCCCCGCGGCGGAACTCACCGAGCTGGACCAGGTGCCGCCGCCCTCCCCCTGGCCCCGGCGCGTCGGTATCGGTGTGATCATCGCCATACTGGCCGCCTTCGCCCTGGGTTTTAGCCGCAGCCCGGCGATGGGCATGGCACTGGTCTGGGATTGGGTGCTGATCAATGGCGTGCTGGCCGCGCTCGGCGCCCTGCTGGCGCTGGCTCATCCGGGCACGGTGGTCCTTTCCTTCCTCGCCGCCCCCTTGACCTCCCTGAATCCCACCGTGGGCGCGGGAATGGTCGCCGCCGGGGTAGAACTGGTGTTGCGCAAGCCCAAGGTTCGGGATTTCCGTAACCTGCGTGATGAGCTCACCCGCCTGCGTGGCTGGTGGCGCAATCGGGTAGCCCGCACGCTGCTGGTGTTCGTGCTGGTAAGTCTGGGCTCGGCGGTGGGCACGTACGTGGCGGGGGCGCGCATTGCCGGCAAGCTGATGGGCGGCTGAGCCGCGACTCACACGGCCCAGAGCGTCGACAGATTGATGGGGATGCTCACATCGGGTTTGATGGTGTTGCGCACCTGATAGTCCCCCACCGCGCAGTCGCGCCTGAACGGGCGCGCGTAGGGGGCGCCGCGTGGCGAGACATAGGCCGAGACCACTGGCCGGATCGCCTCCTTGCCCTTGCGGATCACCACGCCCGCCTCACCGTTGCTCAGTAATACAAAGCTGCCCGGTGGGTAGACGCCGATCTCGCGAATGAAGGCCAGGGTCAGCGCCTCTTCGCAGAACTCCCCCTTGTGCAGGAAAAAATCCTTCAGGGCCTCCCTGGATTCGCGGGCGGCGCGATAGGCGCGGGAGGACACCATGGCCGCGTAACGATCGCCCAGCGCTATCAATTTGGCATCCAGGCCCAGTGCGTTGCCGGATATCCCGAGTGGATAACCGCGGCCATCCATACGTTCGTGATGTTGCATCACCGCCGCCAACCAGCGCCGGTCCTTCACGCCCGCTGCGCGCAGCAATTGCACGGCCCGGGCCGGGTGGGCGGTTATCTGCTGGCGCTGCTCGTCACTGAGCGGGCCCTGGTGGTACTGCAATTCATCCTGCAGCTTGAGCATGGCCACGTTCTGCGTAAGCGCGGCGGCCAGCAGGCTGCGCATGTCATCGTCGGCGTAGCCCTGAGCACCGGCCATCATCCGACACAGTATGGCCACATGCACCGGGTGTATCTGGCTGTACTCGTATTCGTGGACAAGATGCACGGCGCCGATCAGCGCGTGGGGCGCCTCCTTGTACAGGGCGTCCAATTCGTCGGCGAAGCGGCCGATGCGCTCTGCAGCGCCCTCCCGCGCTTCCAGCACGTTATCCAGCAAGCCCGGCACCCGACGGATCATCCCGTCCAGTCGCTCGAAGGGGGTACTGTTGTCGGGTACCTCCCGCGCCTCGGCCGCCGGGCGGCGCCCGCCCTCCTCCGTCGAGCTGCGATAGACGCCCCGCAAAAGCAGGGATTCCAGCTGCCGCGGCGAACCGATGACAGCACCTTGCTTGAGTAGCAAACGCTCCTGGGAATCGAACACCGGCCAGGGCAGCACACCGCCAACCTGGAGGTCACCGGGTCCGAGCTGAATCATATCCATGGGGCTTCGGCCCTCTCCCCTGTCAGCCGGGTCCTCGGTGCCCGACTTCGTGCGGGGGAGTCTTGCACAGAGCGCTCGAACGGGCAAACCGCAACATGGGTGTAACACAAGGCGGTTAGCGTTGCCGCGGTGGTCAAGAGGATAAATATGAACACTGTCGAAGCACTCGAACTGATACTGGAGCAGGAACGCCTGTACGCCCTGTTCCAGCCCATTGTCGGCTGTCGCCGCCAGGCGGTCTACGGATACGAGGCGCTGATCCGCGGCCCCTCGGACAGCCTGCTGCACTCACCGCTCAAGCTGTTCGACGCCGCCGCCCGCAACGGCCGACTGGTGGAGCTGGACCTGCTTTGCCGCAAGGTCGCCATAGCGCGCTTCGGAGAACTCGCCCTGCCTGGCCGCCTGTTTCTCAACGTCACGCCACAGACCGTCATGGAGGCGGACTTCCGCAGCGGCGAAACCAGCCGCTTTCTGGCCGAGCACGGCCTGAGCGGCAACCGCGTGGTCATCGAACTCACCGAGCAATTCCCCATTCACGATTATGACGTGATGCGTGCTGCCGTGCAGCACTACCGGGCCATGGGCTTTTCCATCGCCATGGATGACCTGGGCGCGGGCTATTCGGGGCTGCGCCAATGGTCTGAGTTGCGCCCGGATTATGTGAAGATCGACCGCCACTTCGTACAGGGCGTGGACCAGGATTCCGGCAAGCGGGATTTTGTTCGTTCGATCATGGAAATGGCCCGCAGCCTGGGCTGCCAGGTGGTGGCCGAGGGCATCGAGACCCTGGAGGAGTACCGCACGCTGTGGAGCAGCGGTCTGGAGCTGGGGCAGGGTTATTACTTCGCGCGGCCCGCAGCGCAGCCGGCGCGGAAGGTGAGTACGGTCCTGCCGGCGCAGCGCCAGGAGCAGCGCGCCAAGGTGGGACCGGCCAATGTAGGCGAACTCGCCCGCCCCGTACCCCCGGTCAATGGCAGAGCCCCCGCCGAGCAGGTGGCCCACCTGTTCGAGAACGACCCGTCCCTGCGCTCGGTTCCGGTGCTCGATGGCGAGCAGCGCGCGCTAGGGCTCGCGCGCCGCGCGGACGTGCTGAACCTCTTCGCCAGCCGCTACGGGCGCGCGCTGTACAGCCGGCGGCCCATCGTCGACCTCATCCAGACCGAAGCTCTGCGGATTCCGCAGGGCCTCGCGCTGGAAGCCCTGAGCCAGCGGATCACCGATATGCAAGGGCTGGCCGGGGACGAGGATTTCATCATCATCGACCGTGATGATCGTTATCTGGGGCTCGGCACCATCATCGACCTGCTACGGGCGATCACCGAGCAACAATTGCGCAGCGCCCGCTACGCCAACCCGCTGACCGGGCTGCCGGGCAATGTGCCCATCAACACCCATATCCAGCAATTACTCGATCAGCAACGGCCCTTCATCGTCGCCTACTGCGACATGGACAACTTCAAGGCCTTCAATGACCGCTACGGCTATGCCCAGGGCGATGACCTGATTCTCGCCCTGAGCCGGCTGTTGCAGGAATCCCTGCAGCCGGGGCTGGATTTTCTGGGTCACATCGGCGGGGATGATTTCATGCTGGTGATGAAGAGCGCGGACTGGCACAACCGCCTGCGGGAAGTGCTGCGGCGTTTCGAGACCCTGGCCCCCTGGCATTACAGCGAAACCGACCGCCAGGCTCAGGGCATACGCTGCCGGGATCGCCAGGACCGGCCCTGCTTCCACCCCATTGTCAGCTTGTCGGTGGCTGTCGCCCCCGTGCCCGCCGGACGCTTTGCCAACCCCTACGACATCGCTTCGGTGATGGGAGAGCTCAAGGCCCAGGCCAAGGCACGCCCGGGCAACAGCCTATTCGTGGATCGGCGTGCCTACGAGGAACAGGATGCCGCCTACCCTCGTCCGCCCCGTCAACGTCAAGCCTGCTGAGGCTTGCCCCCGGGGCCGGGCGACAGCCCTGCTCCGCTGTGGCTATCATGAGTGTCCGGCCGCAAAGAGAACGAGCGCTCTCACATGGACATCGCCCAGGAATTCCCCCAAGACCCGCAGCTGATTTACCTCAACCACGCCGGCGTCGGCCCCTGGCCTCGCCGCACCGCCGCCGCGGTGCAACGCTTCGCGGAAGAGAATGTACGCTGGGGTGCGCGCCACTACCCGCGCTGGCTGCAGACCGAGCAGGTGTTGCGCGAACAGTTGGGCCGGCTGATCAACGTACCCGCCGAGGACGTGGCGCTTGTGAAGAACACCTCGGAGGGCTTGTCACTGGTTGCTTACGGGCTGGGCTGGCAGGCCGGGGACGAGGTCATCATCAACGGCGACGAATTCCCCTCCAACCGCATCGTCTGGGAATCCCTCGCCCGGGAATATGGCGTGCTTGTACGCGACGTGACCCTGGATCGCGAGGACCCGGAGGGTTCCTTGATTGCCGCCATGAGCGCGCGCACGCGGCTGCTGGCGGTAAGCTCCGTGCAGTACGGCACGGGGCTGCGCATGGATCTGGGGAGGCTGGGTGAGGCATGCCGCGAGGCGGGTGCCCTGTTCTGCGTGGACGCGATACAGAGCCTGGGGGCACTGCGCTTCGATGCGCAGGCCATCGGCGCGGATTTCGTCATCGCCGACGGCCATAAATGGCTGCTGGGCCCCGAAGGTCTGGGACTTTTCTACGCCCGGCCCGAGTTGCGCGACCAACTGCAACTGCGCCAGTTCGGTTGGCACATGGTGGCCGCCGCGGGCGACTACGACCGCAAGGACTGGGCTCCCGCGCCTGACGCACGCCGCTTCGAGGCCGGCAGCCCCAATATGCTCGGCGTACACGGCCTGAGCGCGAGCCTGAGCCTGCTGGAAGAGGTGGGTTACGCCGAGGTGGAGCGGCGGGTGCTCGCCAATAGCGGTTATCTGGTGGAGCGGATTCGCGCCGAATCGGCACTGGAGCTTTTGAGCGCGGCTGACCGGCGTGCCGGCATCGTCACCTTCCGCCGTCGCGAGACGGACACCGCCACCTTGTACCGCGCCCTGGTCAAGGAAGGTATCCCCTGCGCCCACCGCGCCGGCGGGGTGCGCTTCTCACCGCACTTTTACAATACCCCGCAACAGATTGATGCTGCGGTGGATTTGGTTCTCTCCCTCTCCCTGTAAGAGCGGCTCCCGGCCAGGAAAAGGCTTGGGATAACCCGCGCGCATCGGCGGCCCAGGCCGAGCCCACAGCACAGCCGCTCAGGCGCTTGCCCTGCGTTCGATCGTCGGGAACAGGCGGTAGAAGTTCTCGCTGGTAATCTCGGCCATGCGCTCCAGGGGCATTTTGTGCAACTCCGCCAGACACTGAGCGGTGTGGCGCACGAAAGCCGGGCGGTTCTCCTTGCCGCGATGGGGCACCGGGGCAAGATAGGGGCAGTCGGTTTCCACGAGCAATCGATCGCTGGGCAGACGGGCCGCGGTTTCCCGCAACGCATCGGCATTGCGGAAGGTGAGAATGCCCGAAAGCGAGATGTGAAAGCCCAGATCCAGGAAACGTCGGGCGCTGGGATAATCCTCGGTGAAGCAATGGATAATGCCGCCTACCGTGTCCGCGCCCTCCTCCTTCAATATCCGGGCGGTGTCCTCCGGGGCGCCGCGGCTGTGGATGATCAGCGGCTTTCGCACTTGCCGCGCCGCGCGCACATGGCGGCGGAAACGCTCCCGCTGCCATTCCAGGTCACCCTCGCCGTAGAAGTAGTCCAGTCCGGTTTCGCCCACGGCCACGTAATCGGGGTCGGCGGCCAGTCGCACCAGTTCGTCCATCCCCGGGTCCTGGCCCTCGCCGCAGGGGTGCACGCCGATGCTGGCGGATACCTGCGGGTATAGGGCGACGAGTCGCTTGAGTTCCGCGGCCTCTTCCACGGCTACGGAAACGGTGAGGAAATGCTCCACCCCTTCAGCGGCCGCGGCGGCCAGCACCCCTTCGGGGTCTTCGGAGAGCATGTGCAAATGGCAGTGGGAATCTACGAGCATGGGCAATAGGGTCTGTTCGCCGGCGGCGAGCCGTCGGCGTAGTCAGGGGAAATCGGCTTTACATGGTGTGGGTGGGGCGATCGGAGTCCAGCGCACCGGCCAGGTAAGTCTCGATCTTGGTGCGGGCGGGCCCGCCATCCTTGTCGGTGAACTGCAGGCCGATACCGGCGGTGCGGTTGCCCTGAGAGCCCTTGGGGGTCATCCAGACCACCTTGCCCACCACGGGGAACTTCTCGGCTTCGTCCATGAGGCTCAACAGGATGAACACCTCATCGCCCAAGGAGTAACTGTTGTTGTTGGGCACGAACAGCCCACCGTTCCTGATGTAGGGCATGTAGGCCGCGTACAGGGCGTTCTTGTCCTTGATGGTCAGCGACAGGATCCCCTGCCGCGCGCCGGGCTTGCGTGGTGCTGCGTCTGCCATGGGCTTATCCCTTGAGCCGCCGCGGGCGCATCAGCCGGTTCCAGCGCTCCAGCAATTCCTCGCGCACGAGTTGCGGGTTGAGCGGATGGTCCTGGCGTTGCCGCGCCTGCAGCAATAAATCGTGAAAACGATGTGCCTGAACCCAGTCTACCCCCTCACTCAATCGGCGCAAGCCTTGCTCGCGCTCCTTGCCTAGCGGCTCACATTCACCACCGGCGCCCAGACGAAGGATCTGGCGAAGCATCAGTTGCAGGCTGAGCAGGAAAAGCTCCAGGGGGAGTTTGTCGAACCGGGCGGCGGCGCGCACCGCACCAGCGGACTGCAGCAGATCGGCCAACAGCCCGTCCCAGGCGTCCACCAGCCCCAGGTCGCGATAATCCAGCGCCCGCAGGGGGGCTCCGCCCACCAGGGCCAGTAGCAGTTGCGGGTCCTCCACGCCCTGCCCCGCCAGCCATTTCGCGGCGACGGTCGCGGTGGGCGGGCGCAGCGCCACCTGCCGGCAGCGGCTGAGCACCGTGGCGGGCAGGCGGGAGAGCCTGTCCGCCACCAGGATCAGCACCGCGCCGGCCGGCGGCTCTTCCAGGGTTTTCAGCAAGGCATTGGCTGCGGCATGGGTCATGGCGTCGGCGGGCGTGATCACGGCGACGCGGTAACCCGCGTACTGGCTTTTCAGGTGCACGAACTCAGCCAGCTGTCTCACCTGGTCCACCGAGATGCTTTTCTTGTCGTCCGCCGGGCACAGGGCCTGGTAGTCCGGGTGTGGACGGCCATCCGCGGCGGTGAGCCGGCAGCCGCGACAGGCGCCGCAGGCTGCGCCCTGCCGTTGGGGCCGCTCGCATAGCAGCGCGTCCGCCAGCGATACCGCGAGCCCCGCCTTGCCGATGCCGGCGGGGCCGTGCAGGAGCAGGCCGTGGGCCAGACGATCGTGGGCGCGCTCGGCATACAGCCGTGCTCGGGCGTCGTCCAGCCAAGGGTGGTCGGCATCACTCATCCAGGGCACGCTCCAGAAAATCGCCCAGCTCCACGCCCAATTGAGCCAGAACCTGCTCCTGGGGCCGGGAGGCGTCGATCAGGCGAATGCGCTGGGGGTAATCCCGGGCCAGCGTCAGGTAAACTTCCCGGGCGCGTTCGAAGAAGTCCAGCCGCTCCTGCTCGAAGCGATCCAGCGCGCCGCGCTTGGCGGCACGGGCCAGCCCCTGCTCTACCGGCACGTCCAAGAGCAGGGTCAGATCCGGGCGCAATTCGCCCTGCAGCCACTGCTCCAACGCCGCCACCCGTTCACGGCCCAGGCCGCGGCCGCCACCCTGATAGGCGAGACTCGCCTCGGTGAAGCGATCGCACAACACCCAGCGACCCTGTGCCAGCGCGGGCCGTATGCATTTATCCAGGTGCTCTGCTCGGGCGGCGAACATCAGCAACGCCTCGGCTTCGGCGGCCATGCCGGTGTAGGTTTCAGCCAGCAGCAGTTCACGCACTGCCTCGCCCAGGGGGGTGCCGCCGGGCTCTCGGGTCTCCAGCGGCGCTATACCGTGCGCGGCCAGTTGTTGGCGCACGAAGCCCAGGCAGCTGGTCTTGCCCGCCCCCTCCAGTCCTTCCAGGGTGATGAAGCGTCCGCGTCTCATTCACAGCCCCGCTTGCGCTGGTAGCAGTTCACGGCCTGGTTGTGCTCCTGCAGCGTGGCGGAGAATACATGGCTGCCATCGTTTCGGGAGACGAAATACAGCTCGTCGCCCTCGGCCGGATGCAGCGCGGCGTGGATGGCCGCGGCGCTGGGCATGGCGATGGGGGTGGGCGTGAGGCCGCCCCGGGTATAGGTGTTGTAGGGCGTATCTCTGCGCAGATCGCGAAATCGGATATCGCCCCGATATCGATCGCCCATACCGTAGATCACCGTGGGGTCGGTCTGCAGGCGCATCCCCTTCAGCAGCCGGCGCACGAACACCCCGGCTATGCGCGGGCGCTCGGCGGGCACGGCGGTCTCGCGCTCGATGATGGAGGCGAGAATCAGGGCCTCGTAAGGGCTGTCCAGTGGCAGCCCGTCGCTGCGCGCCTCCCACTCCCGGCTCAGGGTCTGTGCCATGGCCTGGTAGGCGCGCCGATACAGCTCCAGGTCAGTGAAACCCCGAGGGAAGTGGTAGGTCTCGGGAAGAAACCGCCCTTCGGGATGTTCGCCGGGGTGCCCGAGTCGGGCCATCAACTCCGGCCCGCTCAAGGCGTGGGTCCGGTGATCCAGCGCCGGATGCGCGGCAAGAGCTTCACGCAACTGCTTGAAAGTCCAACCCTCGACAATGGTGAAGCCGTGCAGGAGCACCTCGCCCCGGACCATGCGATCCACCAGTTCCAGCGCGCTCATGCCCGCCTCCACCCGGTACTCGCCGGCCTGGATGCGGGCGGATTTCCCGCTCAGGCGCGCGTAGACCCGCAGCAGCCAAGGTCTGTCCACCCAACCCCGCTGTCCCAGATCCCGCGCCAGGTGAGCGAAGGGCGTGCCACGAGGCACCTCCAGAGTCTGCGCTTCGCTCACCAGGGGGGTTTGGGCAAGCTCCCGGTAGGCTAGAAACAGCACCCCCGCGCCCAGCAGCGCGAGCATCAGGGCCGCCAGTAGTAGACGCTTAAGCGCCACCATCACGCATCTCCTCGATGAATCCGCAGTCTTCGGCCAGCGCCCGTTGCAGGGCACGCAACTGCTCGCTGGCATCAAAAGCCCGGTTCTGGAATTGTCGCACGGGCCACAACCCGATCAGGCTGTTGCTCAGCCACAGTTCGTCCGCGCCGCACAGATCCTCTATCGTGACCCAGGCCTGCTCGGTCCTCAGGCCCAGCACCGCACACTGCTCCAGCACTCGCTGGCGCATCACGCCACGAACACCGCAAAAAGAAAGATCCGGCGTCTTCACCGTATCACCGAAACGGACGAAGACATTCGTGAAAGTGCCTTCCACCACCTTGCCGTCGGTATCGCGCATCAGCCCTTCGACGATCTCGGGCCCACCCCATTCAGCGCGGGCGAGCACCTGCTCCAGGCGATTGAGATGTTTGAGGCCGGCCAATGCCGGCTGGCGTGCCAGGCGCGTCTCGCACAGGCGCAGCCGCACGCCGCCCCTCCAATGGCTGGCAGGATACTCGGGCAGAGGATGCAGGGCGATAAGCCGGCGCGCCCGCGCCGGGCTGGGCGGCGCATAACCGCGCCCGCCGCTGCCACGGGTGTAGATCAGTTTGAGCACGCCATCGGGCTGGCGCGCCAGGCAAAGGTCCCGCTCCCGCGAGAGCTGTGCGGGTTCGGGCGGCGGGAGGCGCAGGCGCGCACAGCCCTCGATGAGGCGCTGCAGATGTCGCTCCCACAACAGCGCCCGCCCGTTACGGCAGGCTATCGTCTCGAACAGGCCATCACCGTACTGCAGGCCACGGTCATTGGCCGGCACATCCTCCCGCCAGTGACCGTCGATCAGCATCATGCCCGCGCCCGCGTCACTCCGGCTTGCGGAAGACCAGACTGCCGTTGGTGCCGCCGAAGCCGAAGGAATTGGACAGCGCCACGTCGATGCGCATTTCACGCGCCGTGTTGGGCACGTAGTCCAGATCACACTCCGGATCCGGGGTGGTGTAATTGATGGTGGGCGGAGCGACCTGATCGCGCAGCGCGAGCACGGTGAACAGGGCCTCGATGCCGCCGGCCGCGCCCAGCAGGTGCCCGGTCATGGATTTGGTGGAGCTCACCGCCACCTGATAGGCGCCCTCGCCCATCAGCGCCTTCACCGCCTGGGTCTCGGCCCGATCACCAGCCGGGGTGGAGGTGCCGTGGGCATTGATATAGTCCACGTCCTCGACGTTGATGCCGGCATCGCGCAGGGCATTGGCCATGCAGCGCTTGGCACCCTCGCCGCCCTCGGAGGGCTGGGTCATGTGGTAGGCGTCGCCGCTCATGCCGAAACCGGCCAGCTCGGCGTAGATCGTCGCACCTCGGGCCTTGGCATGTTCGTACTCTTCGAGCACCAGCACGCCGGCGCCGTCACCCAGCACGAAGCCGTCCCGGTCCTTGTCCCAGGGGCGGCTGGCAGCCGCGGGGTCATCGTTGCGGGTGGACAGCGCGCGGGCGGCGGCAAAGCCGCCCAAGCCCATGGGGGTGCTGGCGTATTCGGCGCCGCCGGCGATCATCACGTCGGCGTCGCCATAGCTGATCATGCGCGCCGCCTCGCCCAGGTTGTGCGTGGCGGTGGTGCAGGCGGTGACGATGGCGATATTCGGCCCCTTCAGTCCGTACATGATCGACAGATTGCCGGAGATCATGTTGATGATGCTGGAGGGGATGAAGAAGGGGGAGATCTTGCGTGGGCCACCCTTGAGCAGGCCGCTGTGGCCGTTCTCGATGGTGTGGATGCCGCCGATGCCGGAGCCGATGGCCACACCGATCCGCTCGGCGTTGGCCTCGGTCACTTCCAGGCCGGAATCCCGAAAGGCCTGGATGCCGGCGGCCATGCCGTAATGGATGAAGGGATCCATCTTGCGGGCTTCCTTGGGCGAGAGGTATTCCGAGACGTCGAAATCCTTCACGCAGCCGCCGAACCGAACGGCGTAGCCTTCGGTATCGAAGCTGGTAATCGGCGCTATGCCGCTGTTACCGGCCAGGATATTGCGCCAGGCATCCGCCACCGTATTACCCACCGGCGAGACGATACCCAAACCGGTGATCACCACACGCCTCTTAGCCAAGGCCCACCCCTACACTTGCGCTCCGCCACTCCTGACGGGTTGAAACAAAACAGGGCCGGCACTTGCCGACCCTGTACGACTTCGTGAGGCCGAAGCCGAGAACCGGACTTAGCCCAGGTTCTTGTTGATGTAATCCACAGCCTGCTGCACCGTGGTGATCTTCTCGGCTTCCTCATCGGGAATTTCGCACTCGAATTCCTCTTCCAGAGCCATTACCAGCTCGACGGTGTCCAGGGAATCGGCGCCAAGATCGTCGACGAAGGAAGCTTCAGCGGTAACTTCTTCTTCTTTGACTCCCAGCTGCTCGACCACGATCTTCTTAACGCGCTCTTCGATGCTGCTCATTCTAAAATTCCTCTTGAGGTTTCCCGGTGCAACCGCAGTGCGGGCGTATTGTATGTGAACCGTTATCAGTATTCCAGCCGACAAAAAGTCGACTTAATTCATATACATGCCGCCATTGACATGTATGGTCTCGCCGGTGATGTAAGCCGCGCCCGGCGACGCCAGGAAGCTTACGGCGGCGGCGATTTCCTCGGGCTGGCCCAGGCGGCCCAGCGCGATCCGCTCCAGCACACCGGCACGCTGTTCTTCGTTCAGCGCATCGGTCATGTCGGTCTGGATAAAGCCCGGCGCCACGGCGTTCACGGTGATCCCGCGACTGCCCAGCTCCAGGGCCAGGGACTTGGTAAGACCGAACACGCCGGCCTTGGCGGCGGCGTAATTGGCCTGACCGGCGTTGCCCGAGGCGCCGACCACGGAGGCGATGTTGATGACCCGCCCATGGCGCGCTTTCATCATGCCCCGCAGACAGGCCTTGCTCAGGCGGAACACGGCGGTGAGATTGGTCTCGATCACCGCATCCCATTCCGCGTCCTTCATGCGCATGGCCAGATTGTCCCGGGTAATGCCGGCGTTGTTCACCAGGATGGTGGGCGCGCCGAAACGCTCGCCCACGGTCTTGACGAAATCATCGGCGGCGGCCCGGTCGGTGACATTCAGCATCATCCCGGCACCGGTGATACCCGCTGTGTCCAGGGCCTGCTGAATGGCCTCGGCACCCTTGTCGGAGGTGGCCGTACCGATGACCGTGGCCCCCTGGGCGCCCAGGGCCTGGGCGATGGCCCGCCCCAGGCCGCGGCTCGCGCCGGTGACCAGGGCAATTTGGTCCTTAAGCGGCTTGTCCATGTTGCTCTTCCTTCAGCTCAACGCCTTGTCCAGGCTTGCCGGGTCAAAGACCGGCAGGGGTTTGATCTCGCGCAAGATGCGCCGGTTAAGCCCCGCCAGCACCTTGCCGGGGCCGCATTCCACCACCGTCTCCACACCCTGGTCGGCGAGATACCGTACGGTCTCCACCCAGCGCACAGGGCTGTGCAGCTGGCGCACCAGGCGCTCGCGGATGGCGTCCGGGGAACCCGCCGGGCTCACATCGGTGTTATGAATCACGGGAATACGCGGGCTGCGGATCTCAAGCGCCGCGAGCCGTTCCGCCAGGCGTTGTGCCGCGGGCTCCATCAGCGCGCAATGGGAGGGCACGCTCACCGGCAGCGCCATGGCGCGTTTTGCGCCCAGACCGTTGGCAGCCTCGATGGCCCGTTCCACAGCGGCGGCGGCACCGGCGATGACCACCTGGCCGGGGGCGTTGAGATTGACGGCTTCCACCACCTCTCCCTGGGCGGCCTGCTCGCAGGCAGCACGGACCTGTTCGTCGTCCAGCCCGAGAATGGCGGCCATGGCACCCTGCCCCTGGGGCACGGCTTCCTGCATGAATCGGCCCCGGTCGGCCACCAGGCGCACGGCGTCGGCGAAGCCCAGGGCATCGGCGCAAACCAGGGCGCTGTATTCACCCAGGCTGTGCCCGGCCAGGAAAGCCGGCTCGGCGCCGCCGCGGGCCTGCCACAGACGCCAGACCGAAACACCCGCCGCCAGCATGGCCGGCTGGGTGCGATCAGTGCTGTTCAAGTCCGCTTCCGGGCCGTTCTGCACCAGCTCCCACAGATCGTAGCCCAGCGCCTCGGAGGCTTCCGCGAAGGTCTGTTGCACCTGCGGGTACTGCGCGGCCAGATCCGCGAGCATGCCCAGGGACTGGGAGCCCTGACCGGGGAAAACCACTGCGAGTTTCGTGTCTTGGGTCATTGTCCTTGATCTTTTATCAGTAGCGGATCAGTGCCGAGCCCCAGGTGAATCCACCGCCGAAGGCTTCCAGCAACAGCAGCTCGCCGCGCTGAATGCGTCCGTCGCGCACAGCCGCATCCAGTGCCAGGGGAATGGATGCCGCGGACGTATTGCCATGCTCGCCCACGGTGACCACGACCCGCTCCATGGGCATATCGAGTTTCTTCGCCGTCGCGGCGATGATACGGACGTTGGCCTGATGGGGAACCAACCAGTTCACATCGCTTTTCTTCAGGCCATTGGCGTCCAGTGTTTCATCGACGATACGCCCGAGGGTGCGCACCGCCACCTTGAACACCTCGTTGCCCCGCATCTCGATGGTGCCGGCACGTTCGTTCAATTCCTCGAAACCCTGAGAGATACCCCAGGGCACGCCCAGCAGGTCTTCGTACTGGCCGTCGGCATGCAGATGGGTGGAGAGGATGCCCGGTTGCTCACCGGATTCCAGGACCACGGCACCCGCGCCATCGCCGAAGAGCACGCAGGTGCTCCGGTCGCTCCAGTCCAGCAGTCGGGTGATGGTCTCCGCGCCGATGACCAGCGCACGCTTGCCACCGCCGGTTTCCAGATAGCGCCGCGCCACATCCAGGGCGTAGACGAAGCCGGAGCAGGCGGCCGAGACATCGAAGGCGGGGCTGCCGCCGGGTACGCCCAGGCGGTGCTGTACCAGGCAGGCGGTGCTGGGAAAAACCCGGTCCGGGGTGCAGGTACCGAGCACGATCAGGTCGATATCGGCGGCCGTGACACCGGCGGCGTCCAGCGCGCGCTGAGCGGCGATGGTGGCCAGGTCCGAGCAGCTCTGCCCCTCGGCGGCCACGTGGCGCTGGCGTATGCCGGTGCGCTCCTGGATCCACTGATCGCTGGTCTCGACGATCTGCTCCAGGTCCTGGTTGGTGAGAATCTTCTCCGGCAGGTAGCTGCCGGTGCCGATGATGCGAGCGTAGGTCACGAGGGCCGCCTTTCCGAGAGCAGCGCATCCAGGCGTTGGTCGATACGGGAAGGAACGGCCTTGTCCACTTCCACAATGGCGGCGTCGATGGCTCGGCCGAAGGCGAAGGCATCGGCCCCGCCGTGGCTCTTGAGCACGATGCCCCGCAGCCCCAGAAGGCTGGCGCCATTGTACTGGCGATGATCGATGCGCTTGGCCAGGGCCTTGAGCACCGGCGCCGCGGCCAGCGCCGCGGCCTTGGTGAGCAGATTGCGGGTGAAGGCATCCTTGAGATACTGCTTGATCAGCGAAGCAACGCCTTCCATGGTCTTCAGCGAGACGTTCCCGACGAAGCCGTCACAGACCACCACGTCCGCCGCGCCCTTGAAGATCTGGTCGGCCTCCACGTAGCCCAGGTAGTTCAGATCGCTGCCCGAGAGCATCTGCGCGGCCTGCTTGACCTGATCATTGCCTTTGATCTCTTCCTCACCGATGTTCAGCAGCCCGATGCGCGGCCGATCGATGCCATCCACCGCTTCGGCCAGTACCGAACCCATCACCCCGAACTGGAAGAGATGCTCCGCGGAGCAGTCCACGTTGGCGCCCAGGTCCAGCACCCGTGTGTAGCCGCCCTGACAGGGGATGGCGGTGATAATGGCCGGACGATCGATGCCGGGCAGGGTTTTCAGCACGAAGCGCGCCGTGGCCATGAGCGCACCGGTGTTGCCGGCGCTCACCACCGCGTCGGCCTGCCCTTCCTTGACCAGGTTAAGGCTGACCCGCATGGAAGAGTCTTTTTTCATGCGCAATGCCTGGGAGGGGGGGTCACCCATCTCCACCGTCTGGGAGGCATGATGGATGCTCAGGCGTTGCTCGTCGGCTGCCGGATGGCGGGCCAACTCTTCCCGCAGGGCTTCTTCCTGACCTACCAGGATCAACCGTGCCCGGGGATGCCGCCTCAACACATCAAGGGCGGCGGGGACGACGACGGCGGGGCCGTGATCCCCACCCATCGCGTCCAGTGCAATCGTCACGCTGCGTGACATAGGCGGCATCGCTCGCGTCTGTCTGCTAACAAAACAAACGGGCGCCACACCCGAGGGAGGGCGCCCGTTCTGTGCGTCGGCATCATTCGCCCTTGGCGGGGCGTACCTGGCGACCGCGATAGAAACCGTCGGCGCTGATGTGATGACGGCGATGGGTCTCACCGGTGGTGGGCTCCACCGACAGGGTGGGCCCGGTCAGGGCGTCGTGGGAACGGCGCATGCCGCGCTTGGACGGGGTCTTACGGTTTTGCTGAACGGCCATCGCGCAGCCTCCTTAAAGATATGAAAAGAAATCAGTCCTGCGAATCATCGCGTTTCAGTTGGGCGAGCACCGAAAACGGGTTGGGGCGCTCGTCCGCGTGTTCTTCCTGCTCGGCCTCGGGGGGACGCACTTCCGTGAGCGCCTGCCCGGTGCACTCATCCTCCCCCATGTGGCGGGGAATCACCGGTATGGCGAGTATCAACTCGTCCTGCAGCACCTGTGCCGGGTCCAGCCGCCCGCGATCGATGAGCAGCGGCTCCACCTCTTCGGGCAAGCGCTCGGCTTCCTGCTCGCTGCCCACGGCCACCAACTCGAACGCCTGCGCCACCGAGTGGCGGTAGGGCCTCAGACAGCGCTGACATACCAGCGACAACTCGGCCTGCACCCGACCCTGCAGCACGTAGCGGCGCTGATAGCGCTGCACCTGCAGCTCCAACAGCGCCTCGCCCTCGTCCACCGCCAACAAGGAGCGCAGGCGCTCAAGCTTTGCGAGCGGCAACACCCCACTAACACCCTGCCCGGTACGGGCCAGGCGCTCGATTTCAAGCCAGTGCGGTAATCGTGGCTGCGACATAAGGCGCGAATATTAGCGGCCGGCATCAGGCCTGTCAAAGCGGCGCGACGCTTGACGACACGGGGCGCGCCGCCTGTAATGCCCGCCACCGAAATACTGCCCGGAACCCCGCCCATGACCACCCCCTCCCGACAACTGATCCTCGGCTCCAGCTCCCCCCACCGGCGCGCCCTGCTCGAGCGCCTGTCGCTAGCCTTTCAAAGCGACAGCCCTGCGGTGGACGAAACGCCTTTGCCGGATGAAACCCCGGCCGACTACGTCAGCCGCCTGTCGCTGGCCAAGGCGCGCGCCGTGGCGACCCGGCATGGAGATGCGCTGATCATCGGTTCCGACCAGGCCGCAATTCTGGAAGGCCGAATCCTGGGCAAGCCCGGTAGCGCGGAGCGCGCGGTAGAACAGCTGCTGGCCGCTTCCGGGAAGACCGTGAAATTCCTTACCGGCCTGTGTTTGCTGGACAGCCGTAGCGGGGAGTACCAGCTCGACCTGGTGCCCTACTCGGTGGATTTTCGCGAACTGGACAAGAGTACCGTGGAGCGTTACGTGGCCCGTGAATCCCCGCTGGATTGCGCCGGCAGCTTCAAATCCGAAGGCTTGGGCATCACCCTGTTCCGCGCCCTGCGCGGCGAGGACCCCAGCGCCCTGATCGGCCTGCCCCTGATACGACTGGTGGATATGCTCAAGGGGGCAGGCGTGCGACTCCCCTGATGCGGCTTTCCTTGCGAGAAAGACCGCGGGGGCGGCCCTGGCCGCAAACCCCCTCGGCGATCTCCGCCCATTCCGCGGCCAGCGTCTCTCTAACGTAGCCCGCTCTGGCTCTGCAGCAGCCCGCCTAGCGCATTACCCATGCTCACGCCCATGCGTTCGCTGAGGCGGGTCATCCAGTCTTGCGCGGGCGTATAGTTCACCAGCCTTTCCGCCCGCAGCACGTCCCGGGCTATGTCGTGTACATTGCCAAGCTCATCGGCCAGCCCCAGCTCTATGCTGCGCTCGCCGGTCCATACCAGGCCGCTGAAGAGCTCCGCATCGTCCGCGAGCCGATCACCCCGCCCCTCGCGAACCAAGGCGATGAATTGCTGATGCACCGTGTCCAGCATCTGCTCCAGGTGCGCTACGTGCTCGGGATTCTCGTCGGAGAACGGGTCCAGGAAGGCCTTGTTCTCGCCCGCCGTGTAAAGGCGTCGCTCCACACCCAGCTTGTTCAGGGTGTCGCTGAAGCCGAAGCCGTTCATCAGCACACCGATGGAGCCCACCATGCTGGCCCGGTCCACATAGATGCGCTCGGCGGCGACGGCCACGTAATAGCCCCCGGAGGCGCAGATATCCTCGACCGCCGCATACACCGGCAGGTCCGGCCGTTCGGCTCGCAAGCGTAGAATCTCCGCATTGATCTGCCCGGCCTGCACCGGGCTGCCGCCGGGGCTGTTGATGCGCAGCACCACGCCGACCACGCCTTTGGCCTGGTAGGCCTTGCGCAAGCCGCGGATCACCCGCTCGGCGCTGGCGGGGGAATCGGACATGATCGCGCCCCTGACGTCGATCACGGCGGTGTGTGGCCCCGGGGGCGCGCCTTCGCGGGCATCCATGCAGCTGCGCAGCGTGAATGCGAGAAAGATCAGGTAAGCCACCATGAAGAGCTTGAAGAAGACGCCCCAACGGCGTGCGCGACGACGCTCCCGTACACCCTCCAGGGCGATCTCGCGCAGGGTCCCCTGCTCCCAGTCGCCTCCCTGCGGGTGCCGGGCCGGCTCCCGCCAGGCGTCCTGCCCGCCGTCGTCTCGTCCGTGTCGCTCGCTCATCAGGCACCTTCCTTTTCCGCGGCATCGAGTACCGCTCGCAAATCCGCACTCAGGGGCGCGTCGACCAATAACTCCCTCCCCTCCGCCAGGCGCAGGTGCAGGCTGTGGGCATGGAGGAAGATTCGCTTCAGGCCCAACCGGCGAACGTCTCGGTTCGCGTCCCGGTCGCCATAGCGGTCATCGCCCAGCACCGGGTGGCCTGCATGGGCGGCATGCACGCGTATCTGATGTGTTCGCCCGGTGGCGATCTCGGCCTCCACCAGGGTGGCGAAACCGAGCCGCCGCACGGTACGGAATACCGTGCGTGCCGCCTTGCCTGCCGCGCTTACGGTGACCGTGCGCTCACCACCACGCCGCTCGCGTTTATCCAGGGGCGCCTCCACTGGCAGCGCGCCCCGGGGCAACCTGCCCTTCAAAAGGGTGAGATATTTCTTCTCGGCCCGGCCTTCGCGCAGGGCCTCATGAACTTCCCGTAAGGCACTGCGTTTCTTGGCAAGAACCAGACAGCCACTGGTGTCCCGATCCAGGCGATGGGCCAGTTCCAGAAAGGGTAGCTCGGGGCGCAGCTCGCGCAGCGCCTCGATAAGCCCCCAGGCCTGGCCGCTGCCCCCGTGAACGGGTATGCCAGGCGGCTTGTCGAGCACCAGCAGGCGCTCGTCTTCGTGCAGCACACCGCTCAGCAGACGCTCGCGCAGCCCGGCGGGCACTCGCGGGGCCGAAGGGTTCGGAGCCTCCAGGCGCACCGGGGGGATCCGGACTTCATCCGCCGCGCGCAGTTTATAGGTGGGGCCGATGCGCCCGCCGTTCACTCGAACTTCGCCCTTGCGCAGCAGCTTGTAGACCCTTGAGCGCGGCAGCCCCTTGAGCTCGCGCAGGAGGAAATTATCTATGCGCTGGCCGGCGCCCTCGGCGTTCACGCGGACCCGCCGCACCCCGCCCCGACTGTGGTTGGCTGTAGTGTTCACCGTCGCGATCATAGCCTGTTTGTGCGGCCGCGGCGAAGCCTGATATAGTGCCGCTGCGTGCAGGATTGGGCGGTTTTCCGCCGCCGCACGACGATTTTTGAGCTGGTCGCACAAGCGGGTGGCTGAAGATGGGTACCGAAAGAACCAGGCCGCGCTCATTGAGGGTGCGGCCTCGCCGTTGAAACCGAACGAAAGCGCGCCCCCGAGACGACCTGTTCATGGTAACGCAACTGACTTTACTGCAATGGCTGGCCTGGCTGCTCCCGGACTCCGTACCGGGCGCCGGCCGCGTATTGCCGTGGCCCCGCCACGACAAGCAGTCGCGTCCCGTGCCGGCACGTCCCGTGGTTGAGCGCCGGAGACTCACACGACATGAAACGCATGCTGATCAATGCGACCCAGCCGGAAGAGCTGCGCGTCGCCCTGGTGGACGGCCAGTCCCTCTACGATCTTGATATCGAGACTCCCTCCCGGGAGCAGAAGAAAGCCAACATCTACAAGGGCAAGATCACCCGCGTAGAACCCAGCCTGGAGGCGGCCTTCGTCCAATACGGATCGGAGCGCCACGGCTTCCTGCCCTTCAAGGAAATCGCCCGCACCTACTTCCAGAGCAACCCGGATGCCGACCCTGCCAAGGTCAGCATCAAGGATGTCATCAAGGAAGGTCAGGAAATCGTAGTCCAGGTGGACAAGGAAGAGCGCGGCAACAAGGGCGCGGCGCTGACCACCTTCATCAGTCTTGCCGGCCGGTATCTGGTGCTCATGCCCAACAACCCGCGGGCCGGCGGCGTGTCCCGCCGCATTGAAGGCGACGACCGCAACGAAATCCGCGAAGCCCTGCGTCAGCTGGAAGTGCCCGAAGGGATGGGCCTGATCGTGCGCACCGCCGGCGTTGGCCGTTCGGTGGAAGAATTGCAGTGGGACCTGGATTACCTGCTGCAGCTTTGGAGCGCCATTCAAAAGGCCGCCGAGGAGCGCCCCGCGCCCTTCCTGATCTACCAGGAAAGCAACGTTATCATCCGCGCGCTGCGTGATTATCTGCGCGCCGACATCGGCGAGATCCTGATCGATGAGCCCCAGGTTTTCCAGCAGGCGCAGGACTTCGTTCAGCAGGTCATGCCCTACAACCTGAACAAGCTCAAGCACTACGACGATCCGGTGCCCCTGTTCACCCGGTATCAGATCGAGAGCCAGATCGAAACCGCCTTCCGTCGCGAAGTGCGTCTGCCCTCCGGAGGTGCGATCGTCATCGACCACACCGAGGCGCTGGTCTCCATCGATATCAACTCGGCCCGCGCCACCAAGGGCGCGGACATCGAGGAAACCGCCCTGAACACCAACCTGGAGGCCGCCGACGAGGTGGCGCGCCAACTCCGGCTACGCGACCTGGGCGGCCTGGTGGTGATCGACTTCATCGACATGGGTCCGAACCGCAATCAGCGCGAGGTGGAGAACCGCCTGCGGGATGCGGTGAAGGCTGACCGGGCGCGGGTCCAGATCGGTCGCATATCCCGCTTCGGCCTGCTGGAGATGTCCCGCCAGCGCCTGCGCAGTTCTTTGGGCGAATCCCATCAGGAAGTCTGCAGCCGTTGCAGCGGTCAGGGCACCGTGCGCAGCGTCGAGTCCCTGGCCCTGTCGGTGCTGCGCATCGTCGAAGAAGAAGCCATGAAGGACAAGACCGGCAAAGTGCTCGCGCAACTGCCGGTGGATGTGGCGACCTTCTTGCTCAACGAGAAGCGCGCCGCGATTGCGGGCGTGGAAGAGCGCTACGGCGTCGATGTCATTCTCATCCCGAACAAGTTCATGGAAACGCCGCACTACGAGGTGCAGCGGATACGCGCCGACGACAACAGCACCGACGAGCGCAGCAGCTACAAGCTCGCCGAAAGCAAGGAAGAGCAGCCGCAGGTGGTTCGCACCGTGGCCCAGGAGCGTCCGCCGGTGGAACAGCCCGCGGTGAAGCGCGTAGCACCACCGGCCGCACCGGTGACGCCCCAGCCCGAGCAGAAGTCGGCAGAACCCGCTCCCGCCGCTGAAGCGCCCAAGCCCGTCGCCGGCGTTTTGGGCTGGCTGCGGAACATCTTCGTCGGTGACGCCGGTGAACAGAGCGCCCGCGAGCCCGAGAAACCCCGTCAGGAGCGCAGCAGCCCGCAGCGTAAGCGCGAAGAGCGCGAGAAACAGGGCGAACGTGGTACCCAGGCGCCCCGTGGCCGCAGCCGCCGCGGCGGCAATGGCGGCGGCCAGGACAATGGCGAGGCGCCGCGCTCGCGAGGTCGCAATCGTCAGGAGAGCGCCGAGGAGAAGCCCCGTGCCGCCGCCCCCAACGGCAACGCGGCCCGCAGCGACGAGGACAACGAGGCCGGGCGCGGCGAGAACGGTAATCGCAGCCGCCGAGGCCGCCGAGGTGGTCGCCGGCGTCGGCGCGGCAGTCAGGGCGAAGCGGGTACCGACGAGCAGCAACTGCGCCAGGGTGAAGACCAGAAGCCCAAGCGCGAGGAACAGACCGGCGAAACCACGGCCGAGAAGCCCCGGGAAGACAAGCGCTCGGCTCGAGATGAGCAGAGCCGGGATGGGAGCGCCCCGCGTCGGCGTGGCACCGGCAGGCCGCGCAAGCCCAAGGCCGAAGCCGGCCTGGATGGCGCCAAAACCGATAGTGCCAGCTCCTCGGCGGAACAGCAGAACGTAAAGCCCGGCGCGAAGAAGCCCGAGCCGAAGGCTGAGAAGCCCGAGCCGAAGGCTGAGAAGCCCGAGCCGAAGGCTGAGAAGCCCGAGCCGAAGGCTGAGAAGCCTGAGCCGAAGGCCGAGAAGCCCGAGCCGAAGGCTGAGAAGCCTGAGCCGAAGGCCGAGAAGCCTGAACCGAAGGCTGAGAAGCCTGAACCGAAGGCCGAGAAGCCCGAGCCGAAGGCTGAGAAGCCTGAACCGAAGGCCGAGAAGCCTGAGCCGAAGGCCGAGAAGCCTGAGCCGAAGGCCGAGAAGCCCGAACCGAAGGCTGAGAAGCCTGAGCCGAAGGCTGAGAAGCCCGAGCCGAAGGCCGAGAAGCCTGAGCCGAAGGCTGAGAAGCCTGAGCCGAAGGCCGAGAAGCCCGCAAGTGCGCTGCGGCAGGTCGAGACGACGACGCCGCAGCCAGAGCGCAAGGCGCCTGTACCGAACGCCGCGCCGAAACCGCGCGCCGAAGCTGCGCCGGCAGCCGCACCGCAGGCTGAGAAGCCAGCCCCGCGGGCACCGCTGAAACAGGTAGAAACCCAGGCACCGGCCCCCGCACCTCAGCCTGAGAGCGCACCGGCCAGGCAGGCGACACCACCGGCGGCCACCAGCGAGCCGCCCCGGCAGCCCCGCAAGCCCGCCGGTCCGCTGAAGCAGGTGGAAACCAGGCCCGCGGAGGATAAGCAGTCCGACCGGTGACCCGGCATCTGTAAGCATGGAAAAACGCCCCTCTCAGGGGCGTTTTTTTTGCTGTGCGCCAGGCACGGAGAGCAACGATCGACGCCAACCACCTTGAGCCACCGGAGAGCCCGCTCGCTGAAAGAGGACTACCGCTGTGACCGAAATGACATGACCACGACATGCGGTTGAGAGACGCGCATGAAGGAATAATCTGATAACAGGCGACTGAAACGCCGAAAGGACCGTTGGCTTTAGCCAGCTGAGGCTGGCGTAGCCCTTCGGCTACCCCCCGCGGGACAAGCTGAGGGAAACTACTACCGAGGAAGCGCCAACCAAGCGGACTTCGCCGCCTGCCTTGACCCAACGAGCCTCCGCAACACGGGAGGCGGCACACATTTCGTGAAACTCCCGAGTTTCAAGGGCATTCACTGATGAGAAAAGCACTACGCGTGCTGACATCCTTGTTCGCACTCATTGGGGTGGCGCTCACTGCGCTGCTTGGCATCTCCCTCGCGATGGACATCCGCGCCTTCGATCAGACGCGTGGCGGGTACGAACCTCCGTATACCAACTATACCGGGGTGCCCATCGATTGGTCTCAGCTCGATCAGACAGCCACGGGCATGGTGGGGCGTGGGCGGGTGCTTGATGTCTCCATCGACTGTCGCAGCGGAATGATCAGTTTCCAACTATTGGGCGTGCAGTGGCCTTGGCGCGTTTTTTCGCCCCGCGCACTCGTGGTTCATCAGCCTCGCTCCGCCTGCCAGGCACGAGGTTTCAACCCCGCGTTTTAGCTCACAACCGCAGCGCACCCGCGTCCGCCCTGGCTGAGGCGTTCCGACGTGACATGGATCCTGGCGAGACCGCGGTGCGGCCAAGCCAGGCAGGCTCAAGCCGTGCACGATGTCAGCGATGGCATCTTCGGTTTCGAGAACGGCATTCGCCCGCACTCGAAACCGGGCTAACCGCCATTCACCGCTTCCGAGCGGATAGCGGCAAGCCAACAACCTGCCGCTTCAGTCCTTTTGCCGTAACGCTTCCAACAGGGAGCGGGAGGCCGCCTCGATCAGGTCCAGCACCTGCTGAAAGCCCTGGTCGCCGCCATAATAGGGGTCGGGCACCTCACGCACCGGCGAATCGGGCGTCAGCTCCAGAAACAGGCCTAGCTTGTGCTGGTGCGCCTCGGGGCATCGTGCCCGCAGGTCCGCCAGGTTCTGCTCGTCCATCGCCAGGATGCGATCAAACCGGACGAAGTCCTCATTCGTCACCTGCCGCGCCCGCAGGTCGGCGATATCGATCCCCCGTGCCGCCGCGGCCACGATACTGCGCGGATCCGGCGCCTTGCCTTGGTGCCAGTCCGCGGTGCCGGCGGAATCCATCAGTACCCGTTCCGTCAGCCCCGCCTCCCGTACCAGTTCACGGAACACGCCGTGGGCACTGGGGGAGCGACAGATATTGCCCAGGCAGACAAACAACACGCTACTCGTCATGAAATCCCTCGTTACTCGCTCTACACTGGCTTTCAGGGAGACACTGCTCCCGCTGTGAAAAACCGGAGTCCACATCATGCCCCAGGCCGACAGCTTCTATCATCTGATCGGGCGCCACCTGCATTATCAGGGGCGCCAATTGCAGGTGGTGGAGGTGTTGCCCGACGGGCCGGCACTGGTGCTGGCGGAAACCGGCGGCGACGGCACGATACAAGCCAACCAGTTCGGCGAAGCCAACCGGCGGGTGCCGGAAACCTGGACCATCCCCTGCTACAGCGGTGATGGTCGCAGCCCTCACCCGTTGCTGGCGCAGCTGGGACTGGACCGCTGAGCCGCTCGGCTCAAGCTTGGGGCGGCAGCAGCCGAGCGACCCGTTCCAGGTCCGCCGGTGTGTCCACGCCCGCCTCGGGCGCCTGGCTGGCCACGCCCACGTGTATGAGCGCACCGTGCCACAAGGCACGCAGCTGCTCCAGGGATTCCAGCCGTTCCAATGGCGCCGGCGGCAGGCCGGGATAGGCGCGCAGAAAGCCGGCCCGGTAGGCATAGATCCCCAAATGGCGCAGGAACACGTCTGGAAAGGCGGCCAGCCCATCGGTGGCGAGCAAGCCGTCGCGGTCCCAGGGAATGGGCGCGCGACTGAAATACATGGCGTAGCCATCTTCCCGACGGACCACCTTCACCACGTTCGGATCGGGCAAGGGCGCGGTGTCGTCCAGCGCTACGGCCAGGGTGGCCATATCGGCCTCCGGCCGCTCCATCAGGTTAGCCGCCACCTGACTGAGCAGTGCCGGCGGCATCATCGGCTCATCGCCCTGCAGATTGACCACGATGGTGTCATCCGCCCAGCCTCGCTGGGTACACACTTCCGCCAGTCTGTCGGTGCCGGATACATGATTGTCGGCGGTCAACAGCACCTGGGCGCCGAACTCCTCGCAGACCGCGACGATGCGCCGGTCATCGGTGGCGATGAGCACCTCGGCGGCGCCACTTTCCCGGGCCCGCTCCCAGACGTGAGCGATCATGGGGCGTCCGCCGAGCATGGCCAGCGGCTTGCCCGGGAAACGCTGCGAGCCGTAACGGGCCGGTATGACCACCACGAACCCTTCACTCATCAGCCGTCAATCTCCTCAGCAATTCATCCAGCGCCCGCTCGGCGGCGGCATCGGGCGCCGCGCCCACTTCCAGATACCAGCTCTGCTCACCGACCAGCCCGGCGCACTTTACCGCATCCTTCTCGGTCATGAGCAAACGCCGGCCGGTGTCAACGGGCAAGTCCTCAGCCTCATAGGCGTGATGATCGGGAAAGCTCCGGCAATCGGCCTGGATGCCCAGCCCCCGCAATTGCTCGAAAAAACGCGCCGGGTTGCCGATGCCCGCCACCGCGTCAGCCGCCAGGCCCGTGAAGGCATCCGGGGCGCGCCGTTCGCCGCTGCGCAGGTTCACCCAGGCCAGGGGGCGTAATCGAAAGGACAGCGGCCAGCGCGGCAGGGGCCCACCGTTCACTACAACCAGGTCGGCGCCGGCGAGCCGGGACAGGGGCTCGCGCAAGGGGCCCGCCGGCAGGCAGCGACCATTGCCGGCGCCCCGGGCGGCATCGAAAACCACGATCTCCGCATCTCGGCGCAGCCGGTAATGCTGCAGACCATCATCACTAATGATCAGATCACACTCCCCCGCCAGCAGGCGGGCCGAACCCACGCGGTCAGGTCCCGCCAGCACGGGGCATTGCGCTCGCCGGGCCAGCAACACCGCCTCATCCCCTACCAGCCGGGCGTCGCTTTCGGCGGTGACCCTCTGGGGCCACTGGTCGGCGCGGCCGCCATAGCCTCGTGTGACAATGCCCGGTCGCAGGCCGCGCGCACTCAGGCGCTGGGCCAGCCAGGCAACCAACGGTGTCTTGCCGGTGCCGCCGATGAACACATTGCCCACCACCAGAACCGGCGCGGAGATCTCATGGCTGCGCAGCAAGCCCTGGCGGTAAAGGCTTCGGCGCAGCGCGGTCACGCCGCGGAACAAGCCCGAGACAGGCAGCAGCACCCGGGAGCGGGCGTTGTCGTCCAGCCACCAGCGGGGGAACAGCGCCATCAGGCCGGCTCCCGCGCGCCCCGATGGCCTTCCTGATTGAACTGCAGACGGTGCAGAGCGGCGTAATGGCCACCTCGGGCGAGCAATTCCTCATGCCTCCCCTGCTCCACGACTTCACCCTGGTCCAGCACCACGATGCGGTCCGCCTGCTCGATGGTGGACAGTCGGTGGGCGATCACCAGGGTGGTGCGCCCTACAATCAGCCGATCCAGGGCGGACTGGATCTGGCGCTCGGATTCGGTGTCCAGCGCCGAGGTGGCCTCATCCAGCACCAGGATCGGTGCGTCCTTGATCAGCGCGCGGGCAATGGCCAGGCGCTGACGCTGTCCACCGGAGAGCAGCACGCCGTTCTCGCCAATCTGGGTCTGCAGCCCGGCGGGCAGGCGTTCCACGAATTCCAGGGCGTTGGCCAGCCGCAGCGCCTCGCGGATTTCCTCCTCGGAAACCGCTTCCGGGCGCCCGAAGGCGATATTCGCGGCGATGCTGTCATCGAACAGAGTGACCTGCTGGCCGACGATGGCGATCTGCCGGCGCAAGGCAGACAAGGGGTATTCGGTGAGCGGGTGATCATCGAGCAGAATGCCGCCGGCGAGTGGTTCGTAGAAGCGGGGCAACAGATTGACCAGGGTGGTCTTGCCGCTGCCCGAGCGGCCGACGAAGGCCACCGTTTCACCCGGCTCTATGGTGAGGCTCACGCCCTTGAGGACTTCGCCCTTCTTCGGCTCATAGGCAAAGCGCACGTCTTGGTAGACGATCGCGCCCCGGGCACGCTTGAGTTCGCGTCGGCCCGTGTCCGGTTCCGAGGGCTCGTCGATCAGGGCGAACAGGCTCTGGCCGGCGGCGATGCCCTGCTGCAGGGCGGCGTTGACCTTGGTCAGCCGCTTGAGCGGCGGCATCAGCAGCAGCATGGCGGCGATGAAGGAGACGAAGGAACCGGCGGTCACGCTCTCTAGCACCTGGTCCAGGGTGGCCAGGTAGACGATCACCGACAGGGCCACCGCCGCGCAGAACTGCACGATGGGCGTGTTGGCGGCGTCCGCGGCGGCGTGCTTCATGAACTGACGGCGGTTGTAGGCATTGGCGCGCTCGAAGCGCTGCTGTTGGTGCTCCTGGGCGCCGAAGGTCTTGATCACCGCATGGCCTTCGATGGCCTCTTCGGCGACATGAGCCAGCTCCCCCACGGAGCGTTGGATATTGCGGCTCAGGCGCCGGAAACGCTTGCTGATCCGCACCACGATGGCGGCGAGTATGGGCCCGATAAGCAGGAAGATCAGCGCCAGGTAACCGCTCAGGTAGACCATGTACGCCATCAGGAACAGGATAGTGAAGCCGTCGCGGATCAGTACCGTGACGGTGTTCGCGCCGGCCCGGGCGACCTGCTCCACGTCGTAGGTCATCTTGGAGAGCAGACGCCCGGAGGAGTGGTTGTCGTAGAAGCGCGTGGGCAGTTTCAGCATGCGTGCGAACAGCTCGCCGCGCATGGTGCTGATCATGTTGCGGGCGATCCACTTCATGCCGTAATCGGCGATGAAGCCGCTCAGCCCCCGCAGAATGAAGATGCCCAGCAGCGCCAGCGGCACCAGCTTGATCATGGTGGGGTCGCGATCGACGAAGCTGCCATCCACCATGGGTTTGATCAGCGCGGCGAAACCGGTCTCGGTGCTGGCCGCCACCATCATGGCGAGCACCGCGATGACGCCCTGCTTCCAATACGGGGCGATGTAGCGCAGCAGGCGGCGATAGACCTGGGCCGGGCCGGCCATGTCGGGTGCGGCGGGTTCCTTGCGTCGTTTACTCATCATCGTCCTGTGTGGTGGCGATGCCCACGCTGGCGATACCCGCCTTGCCGGCGGCTTCCAGCGCCGTCACCACGGCTTGATGGGGCGTGTCGGCGTCGGCGCGCAGCACCAGGGCCGTGTCACCCGAGCCGGCCTCTTCCAGGGCGCGTCGCAGCGTGTCCATGCCGGAATTGACCAGGGCGCGGCCATCGAGGAAATATTCCCCGCGGCTGTTGATGGTCAGCTCCAGGCTCTGTTCGGGCTGCTCCTGGGGCGTCAGTGCCGCCTGGGGCAGGTTGATGCGCAGATTGGCGTCGCGCAGGAAGGTGGTGCTGACCATGAAGAAGATCAGCAACAGGAACACCACATCGATCAGTGGCGTGAGATTGATATCCGGGTCTTCGCGACGACGGGGCCTGAGATTCACGCGGCGGCCTCGTCGTCGCCCGGTTGACGGTGGTCGTGCAGCGCGTCCACCAGCTTCAGCGCCTCCTGTTCCATGTCGACAATCAGGCCGTCCACATGGCCGCGCAGATAGCGATAGGCAATCAGCGCGGGCACCGCCACCACCAGGCCCGCGGCGGTGGTGATCAGAGCTTCGCCGATGCCACCGGCGAGGGCCGCGGTATTGCCCAGGCCCTGCTGCTGGATGGCGCCGAACACCTTGATCATGCCGATAACCGTGCCCAAAAGGCCCAACAGCGGCGTGATGGCGGCGACGGTGCCCAGGGTGTTCAGATACCGCTCCAGGCCATGGGCCTCGTGACGGCCCACATCCTCGATGCTCTCCAGCATCACCGTACGGTCATGCCGCGCATTGGCCAGCCCCGCGGCCAGTATTCGCCCCAGCGGCGAGCCCGTGCGCAGCGCCTTGAGCTGCTCCTTTTCGAAGCTGCGCTTTTTAAGCTGGTGCCAGACCTGTGCGACCAGATGGCGCGGGATGATCCGTGCGCGGCGCAGCGTCCACAGCCGTTCGACGACGATGGCGAGCGCCAGGATGGAGCATAGAATGATCGGCAGCATCAGCCAGCCGCCGGCTTTGACCAGTTCCCACACGGGGCTTCCCCTCATCCCTGTTGAATGCCGGCGATGATAGCGAATTTAACCCGACGGAAACACCGACCGCGCCCGATCATTTCCCGAGGTGGTAGTAGCGTCGGCGACGCTCCCGCTCGGCGCTGGCCGTGGAAAGCCCTTCCCGACCCAAGCGAAAGCTCAGTGCGCCACTCAGCCAGCTGTGGTGCGCCACTACGCCCCGCTCCCGGTATCGCTGGGCGACTTCCGGGTGCGGGAAGCCGTATCGGTTGCGGTAACCCGCGCTGTAGACCACTTGGGTAGGACCGACCGCGGCGATGAACGCCGCCGTTGAGGAGCTGCGGCTGCCGTGATGGGCGGCGATCAGCAGATCGGCGCCGAGCTCCTCGCCCTGGCCCAGCAGTGCCCGCTCACCTTCCCGCTCCAGATCACCGGGCAGCAGCAGAGCGGCGCCGGCACTGCCGACCCGCAAGACACAAGACGCATTGTTTCCCACCAAGCCTCCGGTTCGCGGGTAGAGAAACGCGAATTCTATGCCGTCCCACTCCCAGCGCTGGCCTTGCCGGCAGGGCTCCGCCTCCAGGCCACGCAGCGGTTCGCCTACCCAGGCGCGGGCAATGGGCAGGGCATCACCCAGGGTGGCGGCGCCGCCGCTGTGATCATTGTCGGCATGGCTGATCACCAGCGCGTCCAGCGCCCGCCAGCCCCGGGCGCGCAACCAGGGAAGAATCACCGTCTGCGCCATGTTCCAGCCGGGTCCCAGACGCGCTCCGGTGTCGAACAGCAGTATGTGCTGGCGGGTTTCCACCGCCACCGCCAGGCCTTGCCCCACATCCAGTATGTGCACCCAGGCTTCGCCGGGCTGCGGACGCGGCGCCCGATAAAGCAGCAAGGAGGCCAGCAGAGGCACGGCGAGCCAGCGCCCCGGGGTGCCACCGGGCAGCAGGAGCAAGCCGGCGCCGGCCAGGGACAGGGCCAGCAGCCACCAGGGCAACTCCGGCACCGCCGCCGCGGGCAGCCACAGCAGCCAGTCCAACAGCTGCAACAGCCCATTGAGCAGGCTCCCGGCCACCGCCAGAAGCCGCGCGGCAAGCTCCGCCGAGAAAGGCAGCGCCAACACCGCCAGCAGGTCCAGCGGCACCACCAGAAAACCCACCCAGGGGATCGCCAGCAAATTGGCGAGGGGCGAGACCAGGGGAAGCTGCCCGAACCACTGCGCCAACACGGGAAACAGGGCCACGCCGAGCAGACACTGCAGGCGCAGCAGGCGGCGCCAGCGAAACCCCGCCTCGTCCAGCGCCAGCAAGGCGATTGCGGCCACGGCGGTGAAGGACAGCCAGAACCCCGCTCCGAGCAGGGCGAGAGGATCCCACAGCTGCACGGCCACCACCGCCACGCCGAGCACATCCGCCGGCGGCAGCCGCCGGCGCCCGGTCATCAGTATCACCGCCACCGTGAGCATGAGCAGGGCCCTTTGGGTGGGCAGGGTGAAGCCCGCCAAGGCGGCATAGGCGCCGGCGCAGGCGAGGCCGCCCAGGGCGCCGGCCAGGGGCGCCGGGCAGGCCTGGCACAGGCGGGCCGAGCAGTGCCATAACCGTCGCGCAAGAAACCCCCCGAAGCCGAATACCAAACCGATGTGCAGGCCGGAAATGGCCAGCAAATGGGCCGTGCCGCTTTGCTCCAGAAGATCCCGCTGGTCTTGCTCCATGGCCGCGCGCTCACCCACCGCCAGGGCCGCCAGCATGCCGCGCGTCGGCTGGTTCGACGCCAGACCCAACAGCCTCTGGTAGAGCTTCTGACGCAGGGCCGCGAGGCCGGCCGCTTCGCTGAGCTGGCGCGCATCCACGCTGTCACGCACATAGCCAGTCGCCCCCACGCCGCGGGAGAACAGCCAGCGCTCGTAGTCGAAACCACCGGGGTTGAGCCGCCCGTGGGGGCGTTTAAGGCGCACCTTCAGTCGCCAGCGCTGTCCCGCCCGCAATGTGGGAGCATCGCGATACCAGGACAGCCGCAGGTACTCGGGCAGGCGATCGCCGGGCACGCCCTGCAGGGACTGGGTGCGCAGCAGAAAGCCGGTGCGTATGCCGCGCTCACGGGGAATATCGGCGATAAGGCCCTCCACCCACAGGTCTTCCCCTTCTAGCGCGGCGGGAAGGCGCCGATCCAGGGCGGCTTGGGCCTGCCAGCCGGCCCAGCCCGCGCCCAGACCGATGAACAACACGGTCAGGCCGGCGACGCGCCTGGCCGTGCCTGGGCGCTGCAACAGAAGCAGCCCGAGAAGCGGCAACAGGAAAAGCATCTCCCCGGGGGGCAGGGCCGGCAACTGGTGCAGGCTCACTGCGCCCAGGGTGAACATCAGGGCCGCCGAGGCTAGGCGCATATTCCTTCCCTGGAATGCGGCTGGTAGGCTTGCGCGCTCCAGAGGGGAGGCGCCATGCCGAAGAAGTTTCTAAAGCGTCATCTGCCCGACCCGGTGCGTTTTCGCCAGCGTCGCGGCGTGCGCCTTTTCGGTCGGCTGCTGGACGACCCGTTCCTGCTGCACCTGAATCGCCGCTCCGTCGCCGGCGGCGTGGGCCTGGGGCTTTTTGTCGCCTTCATTCCCCTGCCCGCGCAGATGTTGCTGGCGGCGGCGGCGGCAATCCTGTTCCGGGCCAATATCCTGATCGCTGTCAGTGCGGTGTGGATCACCAATCCGCTCACCATCCCGCCCTTTTTCTGGCTGTGTTACCGGGTGGGTGTGCGGGTGCTGGGTGAACACGAGCAGCGCATCGCCTTCGAACCGAGTCTCGGCTGGCTCTGGACCGAGGCCACGCACATCTGGCAGCCACTGCTCACGGGCTCCTTGCTGGTGGGCAGCATCATCGGCCTGGCCGGCTATGGCGCAGCTCACCTGCTATGGCGCCTGCACGTGATGCGCCTGCTGCATCAGAGACGGCAGCGCGGCGGGCGCTAACGCGCGCCCTTGCATCAAGCGGGCAGGGCCTGCGCATCCTGGCTCATAATGAGGGCGTGACAGGGGCGACACCAGCCCTGCCGGTGCGATGCTGGGCGTCGGCTTATTTCAAGCGGCTCAGGGCGCCGTCTTCCAGGTGCAGCACCCGGTCCATGCGCCGGGCCAGCTCCATGTCATGGGTCACCATGATCACGCTGGTGGCGAAGGCGCGGTTCAACTCCTGCAGCAGTTCGAACACCCGCTCGGCGGTTTGTCGGTCCAGGTTGCCCGTGGGCTCGTCGGCCAGCACGCAGCGTGGCTTGTTCACCAGCGCGCGGGCAATGGCGACCCGCTGACGTTCGCCACCGGACAGCTCCCCGGGCTTGTGCCGGACACGCTCGGCCAGTCCTACCCGCTTTAGCAGGGCTGCCGCGGCCTCCGTGGCCCGGGCCGGCGCCGCGCCACCGATCAACAGCGGCATGGCGACGTTTTCCAGCGCGGTGAATTCCGGCAGCAGGTGATGGAACTGGTAGATGAAACCCAATGCGCGGTTGCGCAGGCGCCCGCGGGCGGCCTCGGAGAGGTCCTGAAGATTCTCGCCATCCACCCATACCTCGCCGCGGCTGGCCTGCTCCAGACCACCCAGCAGATGCAGCAGGGTGCTCTTGCCGGCACCGGAGCGCCCGACGATGGCGATCTGCTCGCCGGGCGCGACGCTCAGATCCACGCCGCCCAGCACGTCCACATCCAGTGGGCCTTCGCGAAACTGCATGGCCACGCCGCGACAGGCTATTACCGCCTTGTGATCACTCATAGCGCAGTGCCTCCGCCGGTGCCGTGCGCGCCGCCCGCCAGGCGGGGTACAGGGTCGCCAGCAACGACAACAGCAGCGCCACCCCCGTGATCCGGCCCACATCGCCCCAGTGCAGCTCCGAGGGCAGATCGGAGATGTAGTACACATCGGAGGGCAGAAACTGCATGCCGAAGGCCTGTTCTATGGCCGGCACGATGGTTTCGACGTTTAGCGCGAGGGAAACACCCCCCGCCACCCCCAACAGGGTGCCGATAAGGCCTATCACCGCCCCCTGCACCACAAACACGCCCATCACGCTGCGCGGACTCAGGCCCAGGGTGCGCAGGATGGCGATATCCGCCTGCTTGTCGGTGACTACCATCACCAGGGTGGAGACGATATTGAAGGCGGCCACCGCCACGATCAGGGTAAGGATCACGAACATCACGGTCTTCTCGGTGCGCACGGCGCGGAAGAAATTAGCGTGCTGCACGGTCCAGTCCCGCACCCGGTGCACGCCAGGCAGTTCCCGCTCTACTTCCCGGGACAGCCAAGGCGCCTGCATCAGGTCATCGAATTTCAGACGCACCCCGCTCACGCCCGCCCCCAGGCGCATGAGCGTCTGCGCATCGCGCAGGTGGATCAACGCCAGGCCCCGGTCGTATTCGTACATCCCCACTTCGAAGGTGCCCACCAGGGTGAAGCGCTTGACCCGCGGCAGAATGCCCGCCACCGACGCCTGGGCCTCCGGGGTGATGACGGTGAGCGCATCGCCCAGGCGCACGCCCAGAATGGCGGCGAGTTCGGAACCGAGAACGATGCCGTACTCACCGGCCCGAAGTGCCTCCAGCGAACCGCTGCGGATATTCGCCCCCACTTCGGAAACCCTGTTCTCCAGGGCCGGGACAACGCCCCGCAGCAAGGTCCCGCTCACCTGGCCGCCGCGGCTCACCATGACCTCCGCCCCCACATAGGGCGCCGCGCCCAAAACCCGCGGATGCTCCTCGGCCTGTTCCACCACCCCGGGCCAGTCACGCAGCGGGGCGCCCGCGCCGCTGATGGTGGCGTGGGAAACCATGCCGAGTATCCGGGTGCGCAGCTCCTGCTCGAAACCGTTCATCACGGAAAGCACCGTGATCAGCGCCGTGACCCCCAGGGCTATGCCCAGCATGGAGCTCAGGCTGATGAAGGAGACGAAATGATTGCGGCGCTTGGCACGGGTGTAGCGCAGGCCGATGTAGAGTTCTATGGGCTTGAACATGGTGCGGCATTAAAGCATGAATCAGAGTGGCGGACACACCACCGGCAGGCGACGATTCAGGCTGATGGCCCGCGGGCCAACCTGCGCGCCCAGGGCGTACACCTCCACCCCGGCGGCGATCGCCCCACGCAGAGCCCGGCCATAAGCCGGGTCGATGGCGTCCGCCGGACGCACCTCGCCCACGTCATCGCGCTGCACGCAGAACACCAGCACGGCCCGCTCGCCCCGCCCGACCAGCCTGGAGAGCACCCCCAGGTGGCGGGTGCCACGTTCACTCACCGCATCGGGAAAAATCGCCACCCCGGCCTCCACGGCGGCAGTGACATTCTTAACCTCCAGCCAGCAATCGCTCAGACCGTTGCCACGCAGCCGCATGTCAGCGCGCATGGGCATACCCGGCACGCTCACCTCCCGGCGCAGTTCCCGGTAACCCGCAAGCTCCGGCAGCAGCCCCTCGCGCCAGGCCTCCTCCACCAGCGCGTTGGAGCGCCCGGTGTGCAGACCCACCCGCGTGCCATCCGCCAGTTCCACCAATTCCCAGGTATGGGCGTACTTGCGTTTGGGGTTATCGGAGCGGCTCAGCCACACTCGGCTGCCGGGCTCCGTGCAGCCGAGCATGCTGCCGGTATTGGGACAATGGGCCGTGAATAGCTCACCGTCCTCGCCACGCACATCGGCCAGGAAACGTTTATAGCGCCGGATCAGGCGCGCTTCGCGCAGGGTTTCGGGAAAATCCATGACCGTTATCCGTTATGGAGGCGCGCGCCGTTCCGGTGGGAAAAGCCCGGTGCTATAGTTCCGGCCGATAGGCACCCGACAGGAGAAAAACTCATGAAGAAAAACATGCCGCGCCTGCTCCTCGCCGCCCTGCTGCTGGCCGCCGGCCCGTTGATGGCAGACACCCTGAAAATGGATCAGCGCTCGGGTGCCGCGAACATCGACCCGCCCCGTGGCATGCTGATGAGCGAGGTACAGCGCCACTACGGCGCGCCGGAGAGCCGTCGCGCGCCGGTGGGCGAACCACCCATCACCCGTTGGGTGTACGCCGACTCCGTGGTCTACTTCGAGCACCAGCGGGTGCTCCACAGTGTGAAGCGTCGCTGAATCGATGAAGCAAACCTCCACCGGGCGCATCCGCCGCCTGCCCGCCGAATGGGAACCCCAGAGCGCCATACAACTGACCTGGCCACATCCCGAGGGTGACTGGGGCGCGCTTTACGCCGCCGTGGAAGCCGAGTTTCTCGGCCTGGCGGCGACCATCGCCCGCTTTCAGTACCTGCTGATCAGCTGCGCCGACAACGCCATGGCCGATGCCCTGGAGCGCAAACTCAGCGACGCGGGCGTGGGTCGCAGTGCCTATTGCCTCGTCGTCTGCCCGTCGGACGACGTCTGGTGCCGGGACCACGGCCCCCTGACCGTGTACGAAACCGCCACCGACGGCAAGGCCGTGAGGACGAGATTGCAAAGCTACCGGTTCAACGGCTGGGGCGGCAAGTACGCCAGCGAGCGGGACGATGCGCTGGTCGCCCGGCTGCACCGGGCGGGGATCTATGGCGACGCGGCCCTGGACAGCCACGACTGGGTGCTCGAAGGCGGCAGTGTGGACAGCGACGGGCGGGGCAGCCTGCTCACCACCCGCGCCTGCCTGCTTAACCCGAACCGTAATCCGGACCTGGACCAGGCGGCCATAGAGCAGCGGCTGCGCGATGAGCTTGGCACCCAACGGGTACTGTGGCTGGCTCATGGCGAACTGGCGGGTGACGATACCGACAGCCACATCGACATGCTCGCGCGCTTCACCGACCCGGACACCATCGCCTACGTGCGCTGCGATCGCCCGGAAGACCCGCACCACGCCCCGCTCCAGGCCATGGAGCGTGAACTGCGCGCCCTGCGCCGCGCCGATGGCGGCGCCTATCGGCTGGCCCCCCTGCCCTGGCCCGAGGAGACCCGCGACGCCGAGGGCCAGCGCCTGCCGCTGAGCTATGCCAATTTCCTGATCATCAACCAGGCGGTGCTGGTGCCCCAGTATGGGGTTCCCCAGGACCCCCAGGCGCTGGAAATTCTCCACGGCCTGTACCCGGAGCGGGAAGTGATAGGGGTGGCCGCCCGTGCCATCATCGAGCAATACGGCAGCCTGCACTGCGTGAGCATGCAACTGCCGCAAGGCATCAAGCTGCCCCGTCTGGGCAGCCGAATCGAGACCTGAACGGAGCCGCCGTGAGCAGAGCAGATCCCCTCAAGGTCGGCCTGGTGCAGCATGGCTGCGACCAGGACACGGACGCCAACCTCGCCCGCAGCATGCAGGGCATCCGCCAGGCCGCCGAGGCCGGCGCCGAACTGGTTGTCCTGCAGGAGTTGCACCGCAGCGTGTACTTCTGCCAACAGGAACAGACCGAGCTGTTCGATCTGGCCGAAACCATTCCCGGCCCGTCCACCGACAGCCTGGGCGCGCTGGCCGCAGAACTGGGTATTGTGCTGGTGTGCTCCCTGTTCGAGCGCCGGGCGCCGGGGCTCTATCACAACACCGCCGTGGTGCTGGAGCGGGACGGGGAGATTGCCGGCTGCTACCGCAAGATGCACATCCCCGATGACCCGGGGTATTACGAAAAGTATTACTTCACCCCCGGCGACCTGGGCTTCGAGCCCGTGGACACCAGCGTGGGCCGCCTGGGCGTGCTGGTGTGCTGGGACCAGTGGTTCCCGGAGGCCGCCCGCCTCATGGCCCTGGCCGGCGCTGAATTGCTGATCTACCCCACCGCCATCGGCTGGGACCCGCGAGACGAGGCCGCCGAGCAGGATCGCCAGCGGGAAGCCTGGATCACCGTGCAGCGGGGCCATGCCATCGCCAACGGGCTGCCGGTGATCGCCGTCAACCGCGTGGGCCATGAACCGGACCCGGACCCCCAGGGCCCGGGCGCGCTGTTCTGGGGAAGCTCCTTCGTCGCCGGGCCCCAGGGGGAGTTCCTCGCCCGGGCCAGCACCGATCAGGAAGAGGCGCTGGTGGTGGAGATCGACCGGGGCCGCAGCGAGGCCGTGCGCCGGGTCTGGCCGTATCTGCGGGACCGGCGGATAGACGCCTATGGCGATTTGTTGCGGCGTTATCGGGACTGAACGCCATTAACCACAGAGGACGCAGAGAAAGGCCGGGAGAGATGACATCATGAACTTGTCCGCTCCCATCACTCTGCGTCCTCTGCGCCTCCGCGGTTAATCCCCCACACCGCTGCACCCTACGCCCCCGCTGCGCTAGACTGTGCCCCCTTCACTGCACACGACCCCTATTGCATGAGTTCAACCGCCAGCGTCTTTCAGCCCCCGCTCCCCGCCAAGGCCGGTCAGAAACTGCACTGGCGCCAATTGCCCGAGGACGCCACGGCGCTTGCCCTGGCCCGGGCCGCGGCGGAGCACCCAGGGCTGATGCTCATCGTCACCGGCGACTCTCACGGTGCCCAGCAATTGGAGCGGGCCCTGCGCTTCTTCCGCCCCGCCGAGGACGCGCCCTTCAGCATTCCGGACTGGGAAACCCTGCCCTACGACGTCTTCTCCCCGCACCAGGACATCATCTCCGAGCGGCTGGCGAGCCTGTACCGCCTGCCCCGGACTCGCCGCGGCATCCTGATCGTGCCCGCCGCCACTCTGATGCAGCGGCTGCCGCCGGTGAGCTGGCTGGAGGGGCGGGGCCTGCTGGTCAAGCGCGGCGACACCCTGGAGCTGGAGGCCATGCGCGCACGCCTGGAGCAGGCCGGTTACAGCTGCGTATCCGAGGTCATGGAGCACGGCGAATTCGCCGTGCGCGGCTCCATTCTCGATCTCTACCCCATGGGCAGCCGGGCGCCCTATCGGATCGACCTGTTCGACGAGGAAGTGGACTCCATCCGCATCTTCGACCCGGAAAACCAGCGCAGCCTGGAACAGGTGGAGCAGATCAACCTGTTGCCGGCCCGGGAATACCCCACCGACGAGGCGGGTATCACCCGCTTCCGCCAGGCCTTCCGGGCCCGCTTCGAGGGCGACCCGAAGCGCAGCCTGATCTATCGGGAAGTCAGCGCCGGGCACATGCCCAACGGCATCGAATACTATCTGCCCCTGTTCTTCGAGCAGACCGCCACCCTGTTCGACTATCTGCCCGAGGACACTCTCACGGTGCGTCTGGCCGATGTGGACCGGGCCGCCGAGCAGATCTGGCACCAGATCGAGGAGCGCTACGAACAGCGCCGCCACGACCCGGAACGCCCGCTGCTGCCCCCGGACGAGCTGTTCCTGCGCCCCCATGCCCTGCGCGAGACCCTGAACCGCTATCGCCAGGTACTCACCACCGCGGAAGACAACAAGGGGCGGGCCTTTACCGCCGCTGCCCTGCCGGATCTGCGCCTGGAACCCAAGGCCAGCCGGCCCGCGGCGCGACTGGAGGCGTTCATCGACGGCTTCCAGGGCCGCGTGCTGCTGCTGGCCGAGACCGCCGGTCGCCGGGAGGCACTGCTGGAGCGCCTGCAGGGCAGCGGCCTGCGCCCGGAGGAAGTGGCGGACTGGCGCGCCTTCGTCGAAGGCAGCGCGAACCTGGCCATCGGTGTGGGTCCGCTGGAAAGCGGTCTGCGACTGGACGATCAGGGCCTGGCGCTGATTCCCGAAGCCGCACTGTTCGGCGAGCGGGCCCAGCAGCGCCGCCGGCGTCGGGGAGCCTCCCAGCGCCTGCGCGACCCGGACACCATCATCCGCGATCTCACCGACCTGCGCGAAGGCGCCCCGGTGGTGCATGAGGCCCACGGTGTGGGGCGTTATCTGGGCCTGCAGACCCTGGAGCTGGGCGGGGTCGCCACCGAATTCCTCACCCTGGAGTACGCCCGGGGCGACAAGGTCTACGTGCCCGTGGCCTCCCTGCACCTGGTCTCCCGCTACACCGGGGCCGAGGGCGACAACGCCCCGCTGCACAAGCTGGGTACCGACCACTGGGAGAAGGCCCGGCGCAAGGCCGCCGAGAAGGCCCGGGATGTCGCCGCCGAACTGCTGGACATCTACGCCCGGCGCGCCGCCAAGCCCGGACACCGCTATCGTTTGGACGAGCAGGATTACCAGGCCTTCGCCGACAGTTTCCCCTTCGAGGAAACCGCCGACCAGGCCAATGCCATCAACGCGGTGATCCAGGATCTGCAGGCCGCCCAGCCCATGGACCGAGTGGTCTGCGGCGATGTGGGCTTCGGCAAGACCGAGGTGGCCATGCGCGCCGCCTTCGTCGCCGCCCAGGATGGTCGACAGGTGGCGGTTCTGGTGCCCACCACCCTGCTCGCCAACCAGCACTACCAGAACTTCCGCGACCGCTTCGCTGACTGGCCCCTGCGCATCGAGGTGATTTCCCGCTTCTCCACCGGCAAGGAGCAGAGCACCGTGCTGCGGGACGTGCGCGAGGGCAAGGTGGACATCCTCATCGGCACCCACAAGCTGCTCCAGGACACGGTGAAATTCAGCCGCCTGGGCCTGGTCATCATCGACGAGGAGCATCGCTTCGGCGTGCGCCAAAAGGAGCGCCTGAAGAGCCTGCGCGCCGATGTGGACATGCTCACCCTCACCGCCACGCCCATTCCCCGCACCCTGAACATGTCCTTGCAGGGCCTGCGGGAGCTGTCGGTGATCGCCACCCCGCCAGCCAGGCGCCTGGCGGTAAAGACCTTCCTTTCGCAATGGAACGACGCGCTGGTGCAGGAAGCCTGCCAGCGCGAGCTCAAGCGCGGCGGCCAGGTCTATGTGCTGCACAACGACGTGGACAGCATCCAGCGCAAGGCCCAGGAGCTGGAGGCACTGGTGCCCGAGGCCCGGGTGCGGATCGCCCACGGCCAGATGCCCGAGCGGGATCTGGAGCGGGTGATGCTGGATTTCTACCACCAGCGCTTCAACATCCTGGTCTGCACCACCATCGTCGAATCCGGCATCGACGTGCCCAGTGCCAACACCATGATCATCAACCGCGCCGACCGGCTGGGGCTGGCCCAGCTGCATCAGCTGCGCGGCCGGGTGGGTCGCTCCCACCACCGGGCCTACTGTTATCTGATCGCCCCGCCCGCGCGCCAGATGACCCCCGACGCGGTCAAGCGACTGGAGGCCATCACCGTCACCGAGGATCTGGGGGTGGGCTTCACCCTGGCCAGCCACGATCTGGAGATTCGCGGCGCTGGTGAACTGCTGGGCGAGGGCCAGAGCGGCCAGATTCACGAGGTGGGCTTCAGCCTCTACAACGAGCTGCTGGAACGGGCGGTGAAGGATCTGAAGGCCGGGCGTGAGCCGGAGCTGGCCCGGCCCCTGCACCAGGGCACCGAAGTGGATCTGGGCATCCCCGCCCTGCTCCCCGAGGACTACCTGCCCGATGTGCACGCCCGCCTGGTGATGTACAAGCGCCTGAGCAACGCGCCGGACCGGGAGGCCCTGCGGGAATTGCAGGTGGAGATGATCGACCGCTTCGGGCTGCTGCCGCCGCCCGGCAAGAATCTGCTGCGCATCACCGAGCTGAAGCTCCAGGCCCAGGCCCTGGGGCTGCGCAAGGTGGAGGCCGGCCCCAGGGGCGGGGCGCTGCACTTCGGAGAGCAACCCCAGGTGGATCCGGGCGTCATCGTCGGCCTGATACAAAGTCAGCCCCAGGTGTATAAACTGGAAGGCCAGGAAAAACTCCGCTTCAGCCAGACACTGGCGGAGCCCGAAGACCGGATCGGGGCCGTCGCCGCGCTGCTGGGGCGCCTCGGCCCGACGGCCCAAGCAAGAGCCACCTCATGAACAAGCTACTCTCTCGTCTGTGCCTGCTGACCGTGCTGATCACCGCCCCGCCCGGCATGGCCTGGGCCCAGGAGGATACCCAGTGGTACGAGGTGGAGGTGCTGATCTTCCGCCAGTGGCAGGCCGGCGGCGCCGAAGATGCGGAGCTAACGCCCGCCGACCCGCCGCCGCCCTATTTCGAACGTATTGCCGCCCTGGCCGATGCTGGCGCCGAGCCCGGCACTCCCTTTCGCCTGCTGCCGCCCCAGCGCCTGACCCTGCAGGGCGCCTGGCAGCGGCTCGCGGAATCCGGGCCCTACGAACCGCTGGTCCATCTGGGCTGGGAACAGCCGGCCTATGAGGAAGCCGGGGCCGTGGCCGTCGCCTTGCCCACGGGCTGGATGCCGCCCGTCATGAACGAACCCCTGGCCGGCGAAGCGCGGGGTGGGGGCTCCGCCGAGCCGGCCAGCGGCCAGGCGGTGGCGGAGCAAGATCCGGCACCGATGCTGGAGATCCGCCGTTCCGCCTATCTGCACCAGGCGCCCAATTTTCACGGCCTGCTGCGCGTGCACGTGGGCCGCTTGATCCACCTGCGCACGGATCTCCGTCTTGCCCAGCCCGGCCCGGGCGGCGAACTCACCGCCGAGGTGATGCGCCAGCATGCGAGCATGCGCAGCGGCGAACTGCATTATCTGGATCATCCGCGACTGGGGCTGCTGGTGCGCTTCACCCCCATGGAATCCGCCCCCGGCGCGTCCGCCGAGGCCGCCAGCGTGGGCACCGCGGAAAGCCTCGACGGCCCCATCGAAGAAGAAACCCTGCCGCCGGGCAACTGAAGGGGGCGCGCCCGGTGCTCTGGCTGGCCCTGTACCTGCCCGCCCTGCCTCTGGAGGTGCACACCCGAGGTCAGGCGCAGGACACCCCCCTGGCGGTGCTTGAGCAGGGCCGGGTTCTGCTTGCCAACGAGCCCACCGTTCGCCCGGGCCTGGGCCGCAACGCGGCCCTGGCCCTGAGCCCCGAGCTGCAGTTGAAAGTCCGCGATGGCCGGGCCGAGGCCGATGCCCTGGCACGGTTGTCGGACTGGGCCCTGCAGTTCAGCTCCTGGGTCAGCCCCGAGCCACCCGACACCCTGCTGCTGGAAGCCGGGGGCAGCCTGCGCCTGTTTGGCGGTGCCCAACGATTCCAAGAGCGCGTTCACCGGGAGCTGCGGGAACTGGGCTACCAAGGGCGGCTCGCCCTGGCCCCCACACCACGGGGCGCCTGGCTGCTGGCCCGGGCCGGCCTGGAGGGGTTGTATACCGGGGAAGCCGACTTCCAGGCGGCCCTGCGCCGCGTCCCCTGCGAGGTACTGGCGCCGGATGGGCGCTGCCTGCAGGCGATGCGGGATTTGGGTCTGCGTGATCTGGGGGATTGTCTTGCCCTGCCCCGGGGCGGCCTGCGCCGTCGGCTCGGGGCCGCGCTCGGCGAGCGACTGGACCAGGCCCAGGGCCTGCGCCCCGAGCCCCGCAAGACCTGGCAAAGCCCGCCCCGCTTTCATAGCCGCCTGGAACTGCCCACCGAGGTGGAGCACTGCGGCCAGCTGGTCTTCGCCCTGGGCCGGCTATTGCGCGAACTGAGCGGTGCGCTGCGTGGCCGGGACGCCGCGTTGCAGCACTACGAGCTTGCCCTGGAGCACCCGCAAGGCGAAGCCACCCGGCTCGGGGTAGGCCTGCTTCGCCCCGCGCGCGATCCCGCCCACCTGCTCGCCCTGGGGCAGGAGCGGCTGGAACGGCTCAGGTTGCGGGCTCCGGTGCGCGCCGTCCGCCTGCGCTGTGACGACATCCGCCCCTGGGAAGGGGAAACCGCCAGCCTGCTCGAACAGCATGCCCGACAGGGTGACGCCGACTGGCGGCCCCTGGCCGAGCGGCTCAGCGTCCGCCTGGGCACATCCGCGGTGCGCGGGCTGAGCACCGTGGACGAGCACCGACCGGAAAAGGCCTGGCGGCACACCGACGTGGGCCAGGGCCTGGGGCGGGGCCGGCCCCAGCGCCCTCTGTGGCTGCTGGAGCAACCACTGGCCCTGCATCAGCGCGGCCAGCAACCGCTCTGGCATGGCCCCCTGCGGTTGGAGCGCGGCCCGGAGCGCATCGAAAGCGGCTGGTGGGATGGCGAGGACCAGCGCCGGGACTACTACCAGGCGGTCAACCCCGCCGGCGCCCGGTTGTGGGTGTTCCAGGAGCGCGCCCCCGAACGGCGCTGGTACCTGCACGGTTTTTTTTCCTAGGGAGCCCTCGACCGTCTGGCCCCTTGCCGAGGACCAGCGGGCTACCACAGAGGCCCAGGGAAATTGCCCAGCGTCTTCTTGGCGATTACGTGACGGCCACCCTTGTAAGGGCCCGCTGATCCGCCCACAATCGCCGGTCAAACGCGTACCGGGACCGATCCATGCATCGCATCGTCGTTGTGAACCCCAAGGGGGGCTCCGGCAAGACCACTGTCGCTACCAACCTGGCCAGCCGCTATGCCGCGCTGGGCTACGGCACGGCGCTGTATGACTACGACGCCCAGGGCTCCAGCGCCTGGTGGCACCGGCGTCGCGCCGCCGAGCGTCCCCCGGTGCACGGCGTGGCGGCCTACCAGGCGAGCGGCTTCAACATCACCCGCTCCTGGGCCCTGCGCCTGCCCCCCGAGACCGAGCGCCTGCTGGTGGACACCGCCGCCGCTCTGGACGAGCCCCAGTTGCGCGAACATCTGCGGGATGCTCACAGCATCCTCATCCCCATGCAGGCCGGCGCCGTGGACATCCATGCCGCGGAAGGCTTCCTGAAGACCCTGCGGAGAATCTCCCCCCACGCCCGCCTGGGCGTGATCGCCAACCGCCTGAGCGGTGACCGCGTACCCGCGAAGCTCAACGAATTCCTGGACAGCCACGAGACGCCCCTGGTCGGGCGCATCAGCGACGACCCACGCTACGGCGAGGTCTTCGCACAGGGCCTGGGACTGCACGAACTCGACGGACAGCCCCGGGCCGGGGAATGGAATGGCCTGCTGGAATGGCTGGAAGAAGGCCTGCCGGCCGGTGAAAGCCGGGCGCGAAGCGCCGTGCGGTCTTCCTGAGCGCGGCGCGAGCCTCTTCCTCGATCCCGCTACGCGGACGCGGGGCCTCGTCTTCACTTTCGCCTGGCCCGGGTGACGCCGACGGCGAGAACCCGGAATCTCCTCTCCACCCCGTGACAGGTGTGCCATCGAGGAGAGATAAAGCCTTGCCAGTCAATCCCTTGTGAAGAACACCTGAGGAACCAGGCAAGACTTCAAGGCGCGTGGCTGGGGAATCATCGATTCCGCCTGCGGCTGCATCGCGGCTACAATGCTGTACATATAAACAGTATTCATGGTCACGATCATGTACGCCGAACTGCACTGCCGCTCCAATTTCAGCTTCCTGCGCGCCGCCTCCCACCCCGAAGAGCTGGTGGAGCAGGCCGCCGCCCTGGGCTACCAGGCACTGGCCCTCACCGACGAATGCTCCTACGCCGGCCTGGTGCGCGCTCACAAGGCCGCGCGGAACTCCGGCCTGAAACTGCTGGTGGGTACCGAACTGCGCCTGCCCGACCTCCCTACCCTGATCCTCATCGCCCCCCACCGCCGAGCCTACGCCCAACTCGCCGCCCTGATCAGTCTGGGGCGCAGCCAGGCCCCCAAGGGCCGCTACCGCCTCGCCCCGGAAGATCTGCAGCAGGGCGTGCCCGACTGCCTCGCCATCGCCCGGGTGCACGCCGACACGCCGGCGGCACAGATCCGCTGGTTCGCCGAACACTTCCGCGAGCGCGGCTGGCTGGGCCTGAGCCTGCAGCACGGCCCCGAGGACCCCGCCCTGCTCGCCCAGGCCCGGGCGCTGGCCGAAGCCCACCGCCTGCCCCTGCTCGCCTGTGGTGACGTGCGCATGCACCACCCCGCGCGTCGCCCCCTGCTCGATGCCCTGGACGCCATCCACGCGGGCAAGACGCTGAGCGAGATGGGCCTGGATCTTGCCGCCAACGCCGAGGCCCATCTGCGCCCGCTGCAGACCCTGCAGCGCCTCTACCCAGCGGCGCTTTTGCAGGAGACCCTGCGCCTGGCCAGCCGCTGCGATTTCTCCCTGGACAGCCTGCGCTACGAATACCCGGAAGAACTGGTTCCCACCGGCTCCACCCCCACCCGGCATCTGCGCGCGCTCACCGAGGCCGGCGCCCGCCGCCGCTACCCCGGCGGCGTCCCGGAGAAGGTGCGAGGGCTGATCGAGCACGAACTGGCTCTGATCGCCGAACTGCGCTACGAGCCCTACTTCCTCACCGTGGCCGATCTGGTGGACTATGCCCGCGGCCGCGGCATCCTCTGCCAGGGCCGTGGCTCGGCGGCCAATTCCGCCGTGTGTTTCTGCCTGGGGATCACCGAGGTGGACCCGGCGCGCATGGCCATGCTCTTCGAGCGCTTCATCTCCCGGGAGCGGGACGAACCGCCGGATATCGACGTGGACTTCGAGCACCAGCGCCGCGAGGAGGTGATCCAGTACATCTACCGCAAGTACGGCCGTCACCGAGCGGCACTGGCCGCCACGGTGATCAGCTACCGCCCCCGCAGCGCCCTGCGCGATGCCGCCCGGGCCCTGGGGCTGGATACGGAGCAGGCGACGGTGCTGGCCCGCAACGTCGGCTGGTCCCGGGGCCGGCTGAGCACCGAACGCCTGCCCGAGGCCGGATTCGACCCGCAAAGCCCGGTCATCCGTCGGGTGCTGGGCCTGGCCCGCGCCCTGCTGGGCTTTCCCCGGCATCTCTCCCAGCACGTGGGCGGCTTCGTCATCTCCCGCGGACCGCTGGCCGAACTGGTGCCCACCGAGAACGCCGCCATGGCCGGACGCAGCGTGATCCAGTGGGACAAGGACGACCTGGAAACCCTGGGCCTGCTGAAGGTGGATTGCCTGGCCCTGGGCATGTTGAGCGCCCTGCGCCGGGCCCTGGACCTGCTCGCCCGCTGGCGCGGGCGCAGGCTCACCCTGGCGCAGATCCCCGCCGAGGACCCGGCCACCTACCGCATGATCCAGCGGGCCGACACCGTGGGCGTGTTCCAGATCGAATCCCGCGCCCAGATGGCCATGCTGCCCCGGCTGCGCCCGGCCTGCTTTTACGATCTGGTGATAGAAATCGCCCTGGTGCGCCCCGGCCCCATCCAGGGCGATATGGTGCACCCCTACCTGCGCCGCCGGGAGGGGCTGGAGCCGGTCAGCTACCCCTCCGAGGCAGTGCGCGGCACCCTGGAGCGCACCCTGGGGGTGCCCATCTTTCAGGAACAGGTCATGCAGCTGGCCATCGTCGCCGCCGGTTTCTCCGCCGGCGAGGCGGACCGGCTGCGCCGGGCCATGGCCGCCTGGCGCCGGCGCGGCGGGCTGGAGCCCTTCGAGCAGCGGTTGATCGAAGGCATGCGCGAGCGGGGCTATCGGGAGCAATTCGCCCGCCAGCTCTACCAGCAGATCCTCGGTTTTGGCGAATACGGCTTTCCCGAATCCCACGCCGCCAGCTTCGCCCTGCTGGTGTACTGCTCGGCCTGGTTCAAATGCCATGAGCCGGCCATCTTCTGCTGCGCACTGCTCAACAGCCAGCCCATGGGCTTCTACAGCCCCGGGCAGCTCATCCGCGATGCCCGCGAGCACGGCGTGGTGATCCGCCCGGTGGATCTGCGCCACAGCCAGTGGGAGTGCACCCTGGAACCCGATGAGCGGGGTGAGCCGGCGGTGCGGCTGGGGCTTTGCCTGGTGCGCGGCCTGGGCCGGGAGGCCGCCGAACGCCTGCTGCGCGCCCGTGATCAGAGGCCGGATCAGCCACTGGAGAGCCTGCTGCGCCGTGCACGGCTCGATCGCCGCGCCCTGCAGGCCCTGGCCCGGGCCGAGGCCCTGCGCGGCCACACCGCGAACCGGCGCGCCGCAGGCTGGGCCGTGCTGGGGCTGGAGCGCCCCCTGCCCCTGGACGCGCAGGGCCTGCAAGTGCGGGAAGACCCGCCCCGACTCGCGGCCCCGGAAGAGAGCGAAGCCATTCTCGCCGATTACGCCGCCACCGGTTTTTCTCTGCGCCGTCACCCCCTCGCCCTACTGCGCCCCCAGTTGCGCGAGCGCCGCCTGCGCCGCGCGCGGGAATTGCGCCATGAAAGTCATCGGCGACTGGTGCGCGCCGCCGGTCTGGTGGCCATGCGCCAACGCCCGGGTTCGGCCGGGGGCATCACCTTCCTTACCCTGGAAGATGAAAGCGGCCAGGTGAACGTGGTAGTCAAGCCGCCGGTGGCCGAACGTCACCGCGCCGCCCTGCTAAGTGCGCGTCTGCTGGCAGTGGTGGGCATCTGGGAGCGCCGCGGCCCGGTCTGCCACCTCATCGCCGGCCGGCTGGAGGATCTGAGCCACCTGCTGGGGCAGCTGGATCACCGCTCCCGGGACTTCCATTGACCTCCCTGTGAGAGCTGACCTTGGCCGCGATTTCCCGCCTTTCAGGGCGTTTTCAAAGCCATTCCCAGCCAAGAGCGCTCCCCGCGCAGTGCATGGCGGGATGTTTCGATCTTGTAACACTCTCCGCCAGCCCTTAGCTGACAACATGGGTAGCGATCACAGCAGCCGGAGGAGAATGCCCATGAAATTCCAGCATCCAGGCCATTGTGTATTGGCCTTCGCCCTGATCATCGCGCCGATCGGCGTGCTGGCCGAGGATCAGGCGAAGCGTGAACAATCCGAGATCATGAAGGAGTATTCCACCGACGCCATCGCCGGGAGCGAGCAGGCGCAACTGGCGGATGAATCGCTCCAGCAGGACGAGCAGCAGGCCGGCGCCGCCGATGAAACCACCGAGAACGGCGAACAGCGCGCCGCCGCGCCTGGCTTGGAACACGATACGGAAGAAGGCATCACCGCCGAGGATCAGGCCTCGGCCACCGCCCCCGACTCCGACGAGGCATTGATGGAGCGGATCAGCCGCAAGCTCACCGAGGACGATCAACTCCAGGCCGTGCTGATCGAAGTGGACGCGGAGGCCGGCACCGTGAACCTGCGCGGCGCGGTAGGCTCAGAGGCCGACCGGGACCGCGTCATGCAACTGGTACGGGAAACCGAGGGTGTACAGACCGTGGAGGCCGACCTGCGGGTCAATGAAACGGCCACCGCCGCGCTGGGCGGTGCGGATCAGACCGCGGAAACCTTCTCGGAAAGCGACAGCCCGGTGGGAGAGACCGCCGCAGCCCCCACTGCCCCGCGAGATGACGCAGAGGCCACTGCAGAAGCGCCGACCATCATCGACGCGGAAGAGAGCGAGCTCCCAGGCCAGGGCTGACCCGGGGGCGCAAACAGCGAGGGCAGGCTACTCGCCCTGCCCCCGCTTGAAGGCTCCCAGCCGGCGACGGTCATGCTTGTCCGGCCGGCCTTCGGTGCGAGGCGTGCCCAAGGCCGCGGCGCGCATTTGCTCGCGCAAGGCTTCACGGCGCTGTCGGCTCTCGGCGCTTTCCTCGTACAGCAACTGCGCTTGACTGGCCGGCCCCCGGCGTTCGCTCAGGCCCAGCACCGTGAGTTCGTACTCGAAACCTTCCTTGCTGACGGTCAGCCGGGCCCCCACCTGCACATCCCGGGCAGGCTTGGCCCGCTGGCCGTTGACCTGCACCTTGCCCCCCGCCGCGGCCTCGGTGGCCAGACGCCGCGTCTTGTAGAAACGCGCCGCCCATAGCCACTTGTCCAGCCGTACCCGCTCCGCGCTCATGCCCGCTCAGCCGTGAATGGACGGCCCATACTGTCCATGGATGTAGTCCACCAATTCCTCGATCTGATGCTGCTGGTCCTCCACCAGATACTGCACCAGGTCCCGCACCGACAGCAGCCCCAGCAGCGTCTCGCCTTCCATCACCGGCAGGTGCCGCACACCCTTGGCGTTCACCACCGCCAGCGCCTCCTGGATGCTGGTGGAAGGGCGTATGACCGCCAGTTGCCGGGTCATGACCTCGGACAAGTCTGTGCTTTCCACGTCCAGCCGGCGCTGGATCACCCGGCGCAGGGCGTCCCGCTCGGTGAATATCCCTTGCACCCGCTCCTCGTCCAACACCACGATCGCGCCAACATTGCGCTGGTTCATCATCTCCACCGCCGCCGCCACGCTGGCTTGCGGCGGCAGCGCGAGCACCTCGCTGCCCTTGCGGGCGAGAATCATGCTGACCGGTTCCTTCATGGTTGTTCCTTCCCCGATTGATCCACCTGGCCCCGGCTCAACCCGCCAGGGAGCCCTCGGCCACCACCACGCCATCGTCATCGGCATAGAGATAATCACCCGGCCGCACGGTAATGCCGGCGAAGCTCACCGGCACATCCCGTTCGCCCACCCCTTTCTTCACGCTCTTGAGGGGATGGGTATTCAGCGCCTTGACGCCAATATCAATTCCCGCGATATCTTCGGAATCACGGATACAGCCATACACCACCACGCCGGCCCAATCGTTCTTCCGGCCCAGCTCGGCCAGCTGATCGCCCAGCAGCGCGCAGCGCATGGAACCACCGCCATCCACCACCAACACACGCCCTTCACCGGCTTCTTCCAGCGCCGCCCGCACCAGACTATTGTCCTCGAACACCTTGACGGTGCTCACCGGGCCGTTGAACAGCCGCCGGCCGCCATAGGTGATGAACATGGGTGCGGCAATACGCAGCCGCTCGGAATGTTCGTCGCACAGATCCGTGGTCTTGAGGCTCATGGCTACTCCTTCTGATATTCTTGTCGGCTCGCTGAAACCTAACCGTCCCACCGCCCCGGCGCAAGGGCCGGAGCAGCTGCTGCGCGGCCGTTGACAAGGGCCGCGCAGCGCGCACAATGCTGAACCCTGAACCCCGCCTGGAGTTCGCCCCATGTCCGAGCCCCTGAATACTCCCGACGCCGAGCGCCGCGCCAGCATCCGCGAACTGCTGCCCAGCGCCCATCGGCCGATCCTGCTGGCGGTGGCCGGCGACAGTGGCTCGGGCAAGACCACCTACACCGACGGTATCCGCCGCCTGCTGGGCAGCGATGTGGTGGCGAGCATCTCGCTGGACGGCTATCACAAGGAAGACCGTGCCCAGCGCCGGCTCAGCGGTCGCCTGCCGCTGGACCCGAAGGCCAATCATCTACGCCAGGCCCGGGCCGATCTGAACGCGCTGCGCGCCGGTCAGACCGTGGATATCCCCGTTTACGACCACGTCAGCGGCCGCTTCGCCGAACCGCGCCGGGTGGAACCGGCTCCGGTGATCGTGGTGGAGGGGCTGCACGCCCTGTATCCCGAGTTGCAGAAGCTCATGGACTTCACCCTCTACGTGGATTCGGACCGCGAGGTGAAGTGGCGCTGGAAGTTCCAGCGCGATGTGCACGTGCGGGGTTACAGGCCTGACGAGGTGAAACGGGACATGCAGCGCCGGGAGGTGGCCTACAAGCGCTGGATCGATTTCCAGAAGACCCATGCCGATGTGATCGTGAAGATCCACGAAAGCGAGCTGGCCTCCCTGGCGGTGGAGGAGTACGAAGGCCGCCTGCCCGATGACTGCCATCACATGGAGGTCATCGTCACCCCCACCGCCGTGCCGCTGCCCGCCCTGTACCTGCCGGTGGATCTCAACGGCATGACCAAGCAGGACGCCCTGCCCTTCATGCTCGCCAATGTGCCCAGCAGTTACTGGGGCCGGCCGGTGAACGTGGTGCACGTGGACGGCGTGATCCCCGGCGCCGCCCTGCAACAACTGGAAAACGAGATCATGAGCTACACTGGGCTCCCGGCGGTGGAGTCCCTCGGCCAGCCCTCGGTGGGGCCCGCGTCCACCCTGCGCTTCACCCAACTGCTGGTGGCCTGGCCCGCGCTGGGGCGCATCAGCGGCTTGCTGCGCGAATGGGCCACAGCGCCCCGCTCTGCCGGTCAACCCTCCTGATCTCCAGGGAGGCGCGGGGCAATCCCCATGAGCCTCCGCGACAGCCCCGCGCCGGCCCCACCCGACCCTGTTTACCCTTACAATGAAGTTTTCCAGCCCAACGAGCGAGCCATGAGCGAACGTCTTCGAGTCCACTACCACCTGCAGTGCGCGCCCGGCGAAGCCGCCGAGGAAAAGGCCCGGGGTATCGCCCTGGAGCAGACCGTGGAACTGCCGGACCGCGTGCTCAGCGCCGACGTGCGCCAACGCATGGTCGGACGGATCGAGGAGTTGCGCGCACTGCCCGAGGGCGGCCATGGCCTGATCATCAGCTATGCACAGGAAACCCTGGGCGGTGAACTCACTCAGCTGCTCAACGTACTGTTCGGCAATATCTCCCTCAAGGACGGCATACATCTAGCGCGGGTGGAATGGCCCGAGGCCGTGCTGGGCTGGCTGGGCGGCCCGGGCCATGGCATAGCCGGGGTGCGGGAGCGCCTGGGGGTCAGTGAGCGCGCCCTGCTCTGCACCGCCCTCAAACCCATGGGCAGCAGCGCCGAGGCACTGGCCACGGCGGCCCATGAATTCGCGCTGGGCGGCATCGACATCATCAAGGACGACCATGGCCTGGCGAACCAGCCCGATGCCCCCTTCCTGGACCGATTGCGCGCCTGCAGCGAGGCCGTCGCGCGGGCCAATGCCCAGTCCGGCGGGCGCAGCCAGTACTTTCCCAATGTCACCGCCGGTTACGCCGAGTTGCCGAGCCGCCTGCGGGCGGCCAAGGAAGCCGGCTGCCAGGGGGTGCTCATCAACCCCTGGATCACCGGGCTGGATGCCATGCGCTGGGCGCGGGACGAATTCGGCCTGTTGCTGATGGCGCACCCGGCCATGACCGGCGGACTGCTGCGCCCGGATCATGGCCTCGCGGCGCCGCTGCTGCTGGGCGAACTGTTTCGGCTGGCCGGCGCCGATGCCGTGATCTACCCGAATGCCGGTGGCCGTTTCGGGTTCAGCGAAGCGGGCTGCGAGGCCATCAACCGGGCCCTGCGCGCGCCCTTGCCCGGCATTCGCCCGGCCCTGCCCACCCCGGGGGGTGGCATGGATGTAGCCCGCGCGGGCTACTGGGTGAAACAATACGGCCTGGATACAGTCCTGCTCATTGGCGGCAGCCTTTATGCCCAGGGCGATATACGCACCGCTAGCCGCGCCTTGCGCGAGGCGGTGGAACAGGCAGGAGTAGGAGCATGAGCGAGCAATCGCGGATCACGCGGATGCGGGGTTACCGCTGGGACGCGGTGGACCTGAAAGAGTACAAGACCGAAGGCAGCCACTTTCGCGACATCACCCGGCAGACGCTGATGGGCGAGCGGGAAGATCAGCAGGCGCTGGCCTTTCTCACCCGGTATTTCGAGGTGCAGCCCGGCGGCTATTCCACCCTGGAGCGCCACGAACATGCCCATGCGGTGATCATCCTGCGCGGCGAGGGGGAAGTGATCCTGAACGATCGGGTGGAGCGGGTGGCAGCCCATGACTGCGTGTACATCGCCCCTTGGAGCTGGCATCAGTTCCACGCCACCGGCGAGCAGCCGCTGGGCTTTCTGTGCATGGTCAATCGGGAGCGGGACCGCCCGCAGCTGCCCGCGGAGGAGGATCTAGAGCGCTTGCGCGCCAGCCCCGCGGTGGCGAAGCGCCTGCGCGGCTGAGTCGCGATTCCCACCCGATTTCGACCGGCCTGCCTGACCGGCTACAGGGCCTCGTCCGCGCGCATTGCCATGCGCGTGTAATACGCGCCGGATGCCCTGAGCGCCCGGCTAGCGAAGCGCGAAGGACACCGGCACTTCCAGGGTCATGCGCTCTTGGCGTATGCCCTCGGGAAATGCCGGCAAGGGCTGCGCGCGCTCCAGCATCTCCCGTGCTTCCCGGTCCAGCAGCGCATGACCGGAGCCGTCCAACAGTTCGTATTCCAGCACCCGGCCCTCGCGGTCCACCACAAAGCGCAATGTCGCCACGCCTTCCTGTCGCCGCATGCGCGCCCGACGCGGATAGCGCTTGTGTCGCTCCAGCCAGGCGCGCAGCGCCGTGGTGTAGCTCCGCACTGCCCCCGGGTTGCCACCGGCCTGCTGATCGGCGCTCAAGCCGCCCAGCTCCTGCGCCGCGCCTTCCCGGGCATCGGCCTCCAGCGACTCGGCCGCCTCGCTCACAGGGGCCGCCTCGGGATAAAACTGATCGGCAACCGCGCCGCGAGGCTTCGGTTCGGGCTTCGGTTCGGGCTTCGGTTCGGGCTTCGGTTCGGGCTTCGGTTCGGGTTTCGGTTCGGGTTTCGGTTCGGGTTTCGGTTCGGGTTTCGGTTCGGGTTTCGGTTCGGGTTTCGGTTCGGGTTTCGGTTCGGGTTTCGGTTCGGGTTTCGGTTCGGGTTTCGGCTCGGGTTTCGGCGAGGGGGCCCCGGTCTTGCCGCCAGCGGCGCCCAGGGAAACCTGTATACCGGCCACCCCCGCGGCTATGGCGCCCTCGTGCTGTTCCTCGGAACGCAACTGCCAGAAAAGCCCCCCATGGAGCAGCAAGGCCAAAATGAACGCAAGAGTCCAACGCGCCATCAGCCGCCCCGCACCGTCAACAGCCGAAAATCCTCCACACCCGAATCTCGCAGCAGATTCATCACCGCCATCAGCCGTGCGGCTTCGATGTCCCCGTCGGCCTTCAGCTGCACGATGGGGGGGCGCTCCACCCGCAGCCGCTCACCCAGCCGCACCCGTAACTGCGCGTCCTCCAGCTCCTCGCCGTCCAGGGCCAGGCGTCCGTCCGCGGCCAGCAGCAGGCGCAGGGCTTCTTCCGGCGCTTCCGCCTCGCTCAAGGACTCCGGTGGCGTCACCGGAAACAGCTCCGGGCGGGTGAAGGTACCGGCCAGCATGAAGAAGATCAGCAACAGAAAGACGATGTTGATCAGCGGGACCAGGTTCTCCTCCTGCTCCCGCCTCTGGGGGGCGGCCAGGCGCATGGCTCAGTCCTCGTCCAGGGAGATGTTCCGCGCGCCCGCCAGGCTAAGCCTGTCCATCACCGCCACAATGCGCTCCAGCGGAACCGCGGGCTCGGGCACTATGCGCACCGCGCGACCAGGATCGTCACCGAGCAGGCCGGCCACGCGTCGCTCCAGATCCGCCAGCCCCAGCACATCTCCCTGCAGGCGCAGGCCACCATTGCTCAGCACCTCCAGGCGCAAGGCGGTCTCTTCGGTGGCGGCAGCACCGCCCTCGCCCGGTACGGAGAGGCTCAGGGAGCGCCACTGGTTGAAGTTGGTCGCCAGCATGAAGAACACCAGCAGAATAAAGACGACATCGATCAGCGGCGTCAGGCTGACAGCCATCCGCCGGCGCGGAGGCGAATCAATGTTCATTGGCAGCGGCGCGCAGCGGCGCGGGCTCCCGGTGTGGCTGCGGCGACGGCGCCTGGGTGAACACACGGGTCACCGCGTCCTCCATCCGGTGGCGCACGCCATCGACCCTGCGCTCCAGCCAATGTAGCGCTGCCACGGCGGGGATGGCCACGGCGAGGCCCGCGGCAGTGGTCAGCAGCGCTTCCCAGATACCACCCGAGAGGATGGACGGGTCCACCTGGGACCCGGCCGCCTGCAACTGCTGAAACGCGGTGATCATACCGAGCACCGTCCCCAGCAGCCCCAATAGCGGGCTCAGGGTGCCGATGGCCTCCAGGCCACGCAACTGGCCCCGCAGCCGCTCGAGTTCCAGCGCCGCCACGCGGGCGGTTTCCTCGCGCACCGTGGCTTCCACGGCATCCGGTTTGCTCTGCCCCTGCATGGCCACACGCAACACGCGGTTCACCGGGCCGCGGCCCTCGCCCAGGGCGCTCAGAGCCTCCCCGGTTCGACCGGCACGCCACAGCCCCAGCGCGTGGTCGTCCTGTGCCGGGTTGCCGCGCTGGACGAAGAACTGCCACAGCTTGACTAGAATGATGGTCACCGCCAGCACAGACAGCAGCGCAAGGATCATCATTACCGGCCCGCCGTTGCTGAGCAGTTCGGCGGTGGCTTGGACAGCCGGCATGGCAGTCTCCCGGGTAGTGGCATACGATTCGGGGGATATTAATTTTGTTGCGAATGGTTTGCAATAAAGCCCGCCCCGGCGCTTGACCGGGCCGCCGCCAGGTCAGAGGATGCCCGGTTTTGTGCCGGACCGACTCGAAACCATGTTGCTGCTTTGGATCGTCACCGCCACCTGGGCGGCCAGCTTCTCGCTCATCGGCGTCTACCTGGCGGGGCAGGTGGACAATTATCTGGCCGTATTCCTGCGGATGGCGCTCGCGCTGCTGCTGTTCCTGCCCTTGCTGCGCCCCTCCCGCGTGACGCCGCGCAGGCGCTGGGCTCTGATGGCCATCGGCGCGGTGCAGATCGGCATGACCTATCTGTTCCTCTACCACGCCTTCACCTATCTGAGTGTCGCGGAGGTGCTGCTGTTCACCATCTTTACCCCGCTCTACGTGACGCTGATCGACGAACTGATCCTGCAGCGCCGCCACCTGCCCCTGCGCTGGTGGCTGGCGGCTGCGGTGGCGGTGCTGGGGGCGGCGGTGATCCGCTATGACGGCATCAATGCGGGCTACCTCACCGGCTTTGCCCTGATTCAGGGGGCGAATCTGTGTTTCGCCGCCGGCCAGGTGGCCTACAAGCGTCTGCCTCTGGGTACGAACCGAGATCAGGTTCAGGCCTTTGGCTTCTTCTTCCTGGGCGCGGCGCTGCTCAGCGGCGTGGCGATGCTGCTCTTCACGGACTGGCGTATGCTGCCCAGCGGCGCTCTGCAATGGGGGGTGCTGCTCTGGCTGGGGCTAGGCGCCTCGGGGCTCGGGTACCTGGGCTGGAACATGGCCGGCAAATGGGTGAACACCGGCCAGCTCGCCACCATGAACAACGCGCTCATTCCGGCCGGCATCCTGGTGAACTACCTGTTCTGGGGCCGCGATGTGGACTGGAGCCGGCTCGCCCTGGGCGGTGGAATCATTGTCTTCTCCGTCTGGCTTTGTCGCCAGCGCCCTGGCCCCTGGCGGGAGCGGCCTTGATTGCGAAATCTTCCCGGGCCATCGCTCCTCCGGCGCGGTAGCCATCGCCCGACACTTCCCGGCCTGGGCCGCCCCCAGAGAGGGGTCTTCCGGAACCGGGGACGGCGCGGCTAACTTCTCGGCAGTTGCGCGGGTACAATCCTCGGCTCGCCATATCCCAGAGGCCATCATGCTCGATCAGGACCAGGCTCAGGTCGTCGCCCACAACACCGGACCCGCGGCGGTGCTCGCCGGCGCGGGCTCCGGAAAGACCCGCTGCACCACCGAGCGCGCGGTGCGCCGGCTCACCCAGGCCGGGGTCCCCAGCGAGGGGCTGATCCTGCTCACCTTCACCAACAAGGCCGCCGCCGAAATGCGCGAGCGGCTGGGCCAACGCCTGCCCTCGGGTTTCAAGCTGCCCTGGATCGGCACCTTCCACAGCTTCGGCAACCGCCTGCTGCGCATGCACGGCAAGCACATCGGCATCCCCCGCAACGCCACCCTGATGGATGCCGACGACGCCGCCCGCATGCTCGACGCCTTCCTCGCCGCGGGCTTCCCCGACAAGGGCCGACGCCTGGACGCCATGCGCATGTACGAAACCCTCTGTGCCCACGGCCTGGACATCACCGAGGAGGCCGAGCGCCCGGCCATAGAACGGCTGTGTGACGACAAGGGCTTCCCTGGCGGCGCCAAGACCGGCCTGCTCACCGCCCTGGCTCGTTACGAGGCGGAAAAACGCCGCGCGGCGGTGCTGGATTTCTCCGACCTGATCCTGCTCCCGGCCCGTCTGCTGCGGTGCCAGCCCGACCTGCAGCAACGCCTGCGCGCCCAGCTCAAGGACGTCACCGTGGACGAAGCCCAGGACACGGACGGCGCCCAGTTCCGCCTGCTCAAACTCATCACCCCCGAAGACAACACCGTGCTGCTGGTGGGCGATGACGATCAGGCCATCTACGAGTGGCGCCACGCCCGCCCCGAGAACATGCGCGATTTCATCGATGAGTACGGCGCGGTGATCTATCGCCTGGAACGCAACTACCGCTCTACGCCGGCTATCGTCAACGGCGGCACCGCCCTGGTGCGTCACAACGAGAACCGGCTGGAGAAGAACCCCTACCCGGTGCGGGGCGCGCCGGCCTCCGACCTGGTGCAGTTGCTGGAGTACGAGGACGCCGAGGCCATGGCGGAAGGCGTGGCCGATCGCATCGCCACCGCCACCAGCCTGGGCACCAGCCCGGCGGACATCGCCGTGCTGTACCGCAAGAACCGCCTCTCGCGCACCGTTGAAACCGCCCTGCTGCGTCGGGGCATTCCGTACCGCATCAAGGCCGGCACCGATCTGCTCAGCTACGCCGATGTGCGCATGATGCTCGCCGCCGGACGCCTGGCCGCCAATCGACGGGACATAAGGGCGCTTTCTCGACTCGCGGACCTGGTGCCGGGCCTGGGCGCCAAGGGTGTCGCCCAGATGATCGGCGCCGGCGACCAACCCCTGCTGCAGTTGGGCCGTCTATCGCCCAAGGCCGCCAAGGGCGTGCGGGAACTGAGCACCGTCCTGGACCAGCTCTATCAGCAGGGACCGGGCAGCTTGCTGGAATGGTGCCGAGACACCCCTCTGTTCCGCGCCTGGCTCAACCAGCGTGCCGCCGCGCAGTTGAAGGCCGCCGGGCAGAGCATGGGCGGCGTGGAACTGCAGCAGGCCCTGCGCCCCGCCCAGGGCCGCATGCGCGCCGTGCAAATGGCCATGAGCAAGCGCATGGACAGCAGCCGCGACCAGCCCGGCCTGGAGGCTCGCTGGGCGGCGGCCTTGGAGGTGGTGGCCGCCGGCACCGACGAGGCCGAATCGGATCAGCCCAAGGTGACCCTCTGTACCATCCATGCCTCCAAGGGCCTGGAGTGGCCCCAGGTGCACCTGTTCGGCTTCTCGGAAGGGCTCATGCCCATGGAGCGCGACCAGGTGGTGGAGAACCTCGCCGAGGAGCGGCGCTTGGCCTATGTGGCGCTCACCCGCGCCCAGGACAACATCACGCTCCACCATGCCGACCGGGTGGACCTGGCGGTAGGCAAGGGTGCCGAGCGCCTGGCGGTCTCCCGTTTCGTGGCCGAGATCAGCGCCGGGCACCAAATTCAGGTGCTGGACCGGCGCAGCGGCGCGGCCCCCCAGGCGGAAGAGAAAAAAAGCGGCCGGGATTGGCTGGCGCAGATGCGCAAGGCAGTCAGTCAAGAGGCGTCGGAATAGCCTCGCGTTCCGCCACAGTCTGAGCCTCCCCCGGCACAGCCTGTCGGGCCTCGCCAGGCCACCGGACCAGCCCCGGCCCCTGCACCGCGGTCGCCACCAGGGCCAGGCCGGCGAATGCCAGCATCGCGATCAACACCCTCATGCCTGCCTCCTCTCGGGCCGGGCACTCAAAGCTCTGATGTGAGGCCCTGCACCGGACCGCGCAAGCGCGGGAAAACCGCTTGCGCGGCCGATCAAGGCTGCGGTAATGTCGATTGCGGTTTGAAACCGCTGGCTTGCGTGATACCCGCCGAACCAAGGCACCTTAGCCTTCACCTGCGCCGGATTCCCACGAGACGACGGATGGACGACCACACGGACGGCCCCCCGTGGCCGCGTCAAGCGATCGTATCTACGAGTGATTGAAGCCTTATGAAGTCGATCTATGTGGGCAACCTGCCCTTCAGCGCCACCGAAGATGAAGTGCGCGATCTGTTTGCCGAATTCGGCAATGTGGAATCCGTGCGCCTGATGACCGACCGTGAAACCGGCCGCCCCCGCGGTTTCGGTTTCGTGCAGATGGCCCCGTCGGACGCCGACGCCGCCATCGAAGCCCTGGACGGGAAGGACATGGGTGGTCGCAACCTGCGCATCAACGAAGCCCAGGAGCGCAAGCCCGCCGGCGGCCCGCGTCGCTGGTAAGCCGCTTCGACTGGCTGAAAAGCCGGGCCACCCTCGGGTGGCCCGGCTTTTTTTGGTTCATCGCGGGTTGGCGGGACAACCAACAGGCCTCCCGATTCTGCTGATGGCCGGGCCTGCAAGCTTGGCGCGGGCCCTGGGGCGGATACGGCCGGCGGCGGCCGACGATTTGACACCGGGCTGCGCCCGGGCTGTTGTACAAGAGAACCCATCGCGCGGAACCGACACGGGCACCTCGCGGTCAACACCATGGCCGGGCGTTGTCGCCAAGGCGCAAGCAACAGAAACCGAATCCAGACCGAACACTTTGAAGAGCGCGACCTGCACCCGCCGCATGATTCTGTCCGGCCTGCTGGCCTTGAGCCTGGCTGGCTGCGCGGCTGTGCCCGAGCGGCAGAACGCCATGGAGATCGCACCGTTGCCGGAGCAGTTCTCCGCCAGCGGCGATCAGCCGCTGCCGGATCGCTGGTGGCGCCATTTCGACAGTGCCGAGCTCGACCGATTGGTGGAGTCGGCCCTGGAGGAGAACTTCACTCTCGCCGCCGCCCGCGCCCGGCTGCAGCGGGCCGCTGCGCTGGCCCGCCGCGCGGGGAGCAACCGCTACCCCTCTTTGGAGCTGAGCGGCGGTGCCCGACGGGAGAACAGCCGCAGGGCTGATGCGGAACGACATTGGTCGGCGGGCCTGGCCGCGGGTTATGAAATAGACCTGTGGGGCCGAGTCGCCGCGGATACCGATGCCGCGGAGATGGACGCCGGGGCCAGCGCCGCGGCCCTGCGCAGCGCCGCCATCAGCCTCTCGGCGGAAGTGGCCGACAGTTGGATGCAATGGCTGCAGGCCCGGGAGCTGGCGGCATTGCTGGAGCAGCAACGCCGGGTGAACGGGCAGGTGCTGGAGATCGTCGACTTGCGGTACCGCAACGGCGCCGCCAGTGCCGACGAAGTGCTCCGACAGCGCCAACTGGCCGCCCAGACTGAAGCGGCCATCGTGGAACAGGCGAGCAAAGGGTCGCTGCTGCGCCAACGCCTGGCGGTACTTGTCGGCCGCTTGCCCGGCGAATTGCAGCTCTCCGAGCCGGCATCCGCTCCAACAGCGCCCGACCTGCCCGCCACCGGCCTGCCCGCCGACTGGTTGCAAAGACGCCCGGATCTGCGCCAGGCCTGGTATGAGCTTGCCGCCGCCGACGCCCGTCTGGCCTCCGCGGTGGCGGCGCAATACCCACGCTTCAGTCTCAGTGCCTCGCTGGCTTACGGGGCCCCTTCGCTGAGCGGTCTGTTCGACAATTGGCTGGCGGGCATAGCGGCCAACCTGGCGGTGCCACTGCTGGACGGGGGCCGCCTGCGGGCCGACGTGGATGCCGCCGCCGCGGCCCGCGCGGTCGCTTTCAATGACTATGCCCAGGCGCTGCTGGAAGCGGTCGCCGAGGTGGAAGCCGCATTGGAGATGGAGCAGCGGGACAGGCGGCTGCTGGAGAACCTGCAACAGCGCCGCCGCCGCGCGGATCACATCGTCGAGCAGCTGCGTTATCGCTACATCAACGGCAGCGCGCAATATCTGGAAGTACTCAACGCCCTGGAGAGCCAGCAGCAGGTGGATCGCGCACTGATCCAGGGCCGTTGGCGGGTGCTTCGCAATCGCATCACCCTCGCCCGCAGCCTGGCCGGCGGCTGGCCACAGGACCTGGAACATGACTGACCGCAACCAGGCAGGCTGGGCCCACAAGGCCCGCCGAGCCCTGCTCACCCTGATCCCGTTGCTGGTACTGGGCGGCGCCCTGCTGATCGCCTCGCGACTGCTGGAGACCTCGCCCCAGGCGGGTCGGCGCCCGCCGCCGGAACGCCAGGCGAGGCTCGTGCAGGTCGAGCCGGCTCAGCGTTTCCAGGAGCGCATCACGCTCACCGCCTGGGGCGTGGTGAAGCCCGCCCGGGAGTTGCACCTGCGGGCACAGCTCAATGCCCGGGTAGCCTCGGTCGCCGACGCCCTGGACCCCGGTGTCCGGGTGGGTGCCGGCACAGTGCTGGTGCAACTGGAACAGGCGGACTTTCGGCTGGCACTGGCCAACGCACGCGCCGATTTGACCCGCGCCCAGGCGGATCTGGCTCTGGAGATGGGGCAACAGGCGGTAGCCCGGCGAGAGTACGAACTGCTGGGCAGCGATGTCAGCGAGCAGGAACGTCGCCTGATGCTGCGCGAACCGCAGCTCGCCAGCGCCCGCGCGGCCGTGGCCGCGGCGGAGAACCGGGTAGCGGAGGCCGAACTGGCCCTGCGCCGTACCCGGATCAACGCCCCCTTCCCGGCCCTGGTAGTGGAACGGCAGGCCGCCCCCGGCTCGCTGGTCAGCAGTGGCACGGATCTCGCCCGCCTGGTGGGCGTGGAGCGCTGGTGGGTGGAACTTGCCGTACCGGTGAACGCCCTGCGCTGGCTGGAATTCCCCACAGCGAACGGCGAACCCGGCTCCAGGGTGCGGCTCTACGACCAAGCCGCCTGGGGCGAGGGGGTATACCGTGAAGGCCGACTGATCCGCCTCTACGGGGGCGTAGAGGAGCAGGGCCGCCTGGCCCGTTTACTGGTCGAGGTGAGCGACCCGCTGGCAAGCCAGACCACGGATGCTCCGCCGCTGCTGCTGGGCAGCTTCCTGGAGGCGCGCATCAGCGGCCGGCGGCTGGACGATGCCATCGCCGTGGACCCGGCCTGGCTGCGGGGCGGGGATCGGGTCTGGGTGATGGGCCCGGATGATCGCCTGGACATGCGTCCGGTGGAGGTATTGCACCGCGGGCGTGAGCGGGTGCTGCTGCGCGGTGAGCTGCGCCCCGGCGAGCGTATCGTCACGACCCCCATCAGTGGGGCCGCTCAGGGCATGCCCCTGCGCCTCGCCGGCGCCGGATCGGACGGGCAACGCTGATGGCCGAGCCGCAGCGCCAGAGCCGCGGGGTGATCGGCTGGATAGTCGAACACCGGGTGGCGCCCAATCTGCTCCTGCTGGTGCTGATCCTGGGCGGCCTGTTCATGAGTACCCGCATCCAGCAGGAAGTGTTCCCGCCCTTCGAGACGGAGATGGTCACCGTTAAAGTGGCCTACCCCGGCGCGACGCCCGAGCAGATCGAACAGGGCATTCTGCTGCCCATCGAATCGGCGGTGCAGAGCATAGCCGGCATCAAGGAGATGCGCGCCACGGCCAGCGAGGGCAGCGGCACCGTGCGCCTGGAGCTGCTCGCCGGCACCGATCAGCAGCGCACCTATCAGGAAATCGAGCAGGCGGTCGCGCGCATAGACACCTTCCCCGATGACGCCGAGCGCCCCCGGGTGGCCATGCCCGTATGGCAGCGGGAAGTGATGGACGTAATGGTCTATGGCGAGGTCTCGGAGCACAGCCTGCGGGAGGCTGCCGAGCAGCTGCGGGATGCGCTGATCCAGACCCCGGGCATCACCCAGGTGGAACTGCAGGGGGTGCGCGAGTACGAGATCCATATCAATGTGGACGCAGGCCGATTGCGCGCCCACGGCCTGAGCATAGAGCAGCTCTCCCGCACCATCGCGGACAACGCGCTGGACCGTTCCGCGGGCCGGCTGCGCACGGACAACGGCCGGCTGCTGTTGCAGATGGATGAGCGCCGCGCCCGGGCCGAGGATTTCGCCGATCTGGTGATCCTCCAAGGGGACGGCAGCGCCCTGCTGCGCCTGGGGGATGTGGCAGAACTGCGCGAAGGCTTCGCCGATTCCGACCAGGCGGCCTGGTTCGAGGGCAAGCCGGCGATCAATGTGGCGGTTTACAGGATGGGCGAGCAGACGCCCATCGGCGTATCGCAAGCCGTGCGCGAGGCCCTGCCCGGGCTCACCGCCGATCTGGCGCCCGCCATCGAGACCGCGGTGCGTAACGACCGGGCGGAGATCTACCGCGATCGGCTGCAACTACTGCTGAAGAACGCCTTCCTGGGGCTGATGCTGGTGCTGGTGCTGCTCAGTATCTTTCTGGAATTCAAGCTCGCCTTCTGGGTCACCGTGGGCATCCCCGCCTCCTTCCTGGGCGCCATGTTGTTCCTGCCCGGCATGGGCGTGTCCATCAACATGGTCTCCATGTTCGCCTTTATCGTGGCGCTGGGGATTGTGGTGGATGACGCCATTGTGGCCGGGGAGAACATCTACGAATATCGCCAGCGGGGCATGAAGCCCATGCAGGCGGCTATTCAAGGCGCCCGGGATATCGCCATTCCGGTGATCTTCGCCGTGCTCACCAATATTGTGGCTTTCCTCCCCATGGCCCTGATTCCCGGCCATTTCGGCCAGATCTGGGCGGTCATTCCCGCCGTGGTGGGCACGGTGTTCGCCATCTCCCTGGTGGAGGCGCTGATCATCCTGCCCTCGCACCTGGGGCATGTGCGGGAGGGCTCGACCCGGCTGATGGCGCCGATACACGCGCTGCAGCAGCGCTTCAGCCGCGCCTACAGCCGCTTCATCGAACAGCGCTACGGGCCGCTGCTGCGCTTTTCCATGAACCACCGCTACATCACCGTGAGTCTGGCGCTCGCCCTGCTGCTGCTCGCCTTCACCTGGCCCATGAGCGGCCGCATGGGCTTCATGCTGATGCCGCGGGTGGAATCCGACGCCGCCGCGGCCAGCGCCGAGCTACCCCAGGGGGCCAGCCGCGAGCAGGTAGCCATGGTCGCCCGCCGGCTGGATGCCGCGGCCAGGCAGGTTATTGCGGAGAATGGCGGCGAGCGCCTCAGCGAAGGCGTGTTCACCCGCGAGAGTGGCAATAACGTGGAGCTGCGCGTTTACCTCACGCCTCCGGAGCAGCGCCCCATCAGCACCACCGAGTTCGCCCGCCTGTGGCGCCAGGCCAGCGGGGAGCTGGCCGGCGTCGAGAGCCTGAGCTTTCTCAGTGATCGCGGCGGGCCCGGGAGCGGCGCGGCCATCAGTCTGCGCCTGAGCCACCGGGACACCGCCCTGCTCAACCGCGCCGCCCAGGACATGGCCCGACGGATGCAGGAGATCAACGGCGTCACGGAAACCGATGATGGCTACCGGGACGGCAACCCGCAGTGGAGCCTGCGCCTGAGCGAATCCGGCCGGGCCCTGGGGCTGAGCGCCAACGATATCGCCAGCCAGGTGCGAGGCGCCTTCTTCGGTGCCGAGGCAATCAAGCAGCTGCGCGGACGCAATGAGGTGACGGTGCGGGCGCGGCTGGCCGGTCCGGAGACCTGGTCGCCCAGCGATGTGCGGGATTTCATGGTGCGCACCCCCGCCGGCACCTATGTGCCGCTGACCCAGGTGGCCCGCATCGAACCGGGCTTGAGCCTGCCGGTAATCCAGCGCGAGAACGGCCGCCGAACCCTCACCGTCACCGCCGATGTGGAGCCGGCCAGCGCCACCCAGCAGGTGCTCAGCGCGGTGCAGCAGGACATTCTTCCCGCGCTGTTGCGGGACTACCCGGGCCTGAGCCAGAGCATGGCCGGGCGCCAGGCCAGCATGCAGGATGCGGTGGGAAGTTTCTTCTACACCGCCACCCTGGCACTGCTGGCCATCTACGTGCTGCTGGCCATTCCCTTTCGCAGCTACATCCAGCCGCTGATCATCATGATCGCCATTCCCTTCGGCGCGGTGGGGGCGATCCTGGGGCATCTGCTGATGGGCTACAGCCTGAGCCTGATCAGCATCATGGGCATGATCGCGCTCTCCGGCGTGGTCGTGAATGGCTCACTGGTGATGATCGATTACGCCAATGCCCGCCGCCGAGAGGGCCGCGATGCCTACACCGCCATGGCGCTCGCCGGGGTACGCCGCTTCCGCCCCATCATGCTCACCACCCTCACCACCTTCGGCGGCCTCGCGCCCATGATCTTCGAGACCTCGCGCCAGGCACGGTTCATGATCCCCATGGCCATTTCCCTGGGCTACGGCATCCTCTTCGCCACGGCCATCCTGCTGCTGCTGGTGCCCTCGCTGTATATGATCATCGAGGACTGCAAGAACCTGTTCAGTGAGCGCCTGCCCGCACGGGGACATACGCCGTCAAGCTGAACTTGCATTCCTGGATACTTCAGAAATATCCGCCACCGCCGCTATCCTCAATGCACGCAGTGTGTTCTTAATAACGTCGCGTATTCCGAGGATATGCCATGGCTCAAATAATTCGGAATCTCTCCTTTCGCTGGAAACTATCCATACCACTGCTGCTGTTGGCGGTGCTGTTCATCGGTAGCGTGCTGCTCGCCCAGTCCCTGCTGAGCGATCTGGCCCAAGACACCCAGCACTACAATGATCGCCTGCTGCCCGGCCAGCGCATGGCGCTGGAGGCAGACCGCGATCTGCACCAGGCGTTGGTTGCCGCCCAGCGCATTCTCAGCGGGCGACTGCAAGAAGCGCAGCTTGCCTCCGAGCAAGCCAGCTTCCGCGAGAACTACCAGCAAGCCCTGGACCGCGCGGCCGGCGCGGCGCAGGTACTGGGGGAGCAGCGCAGCAGCCAAATGAGCGACGCCTTCCGCCAAAGTGCGGCGATCTGGAAAAAGATTGCTGACGAAACACTGGCGCTGGCCGCCGGTGGCAGCACCTACGTCGCCAATATGGAATATGCCGAAAAAGGCGCGCCGGCGTTTGATGCCGCCCGCGCCCATCTGGATCAGATCATGTTGCACGTGGAAGGCCTGTCGAATGAACGGTCGGTGGCGGCCGGCGAGCGCGTTGGCCGCAGCGCTACTGCCCTGTGGATTGCGCTGATGCTCGGCGCCACCGTTTCCGCGGCCGTGCTGATCCTGGTGCCGCGTCTGGTTCTGGCACCCCTGAGGGCCGTGACCCGTCGCCTGGCCGAGCTCAACGCCGGAGGCGGCGATCTGACCCAGCGTATCCAGCACAATTCCCGCGACGAGTTCGGCCGTATGGCCGGCGAGGTGGACCGCTTCCTGGACAGCCTGCAGCAGATGCTGCGCCAGGTGGACAAGACCGTGCAACAGGTGGCCGCCGCTGCCGAACAACTCTCCGGCACCAGCCGCGAAACCGAGCAGAACGTAGATCAACAGCGCTCCGCCAGCGAGCAGGTGAGCACCGCCACCAACGAGTTGAGCGCCACCATCCAGGAGGTGGCCCGCAACATCAACCAGGCCGCCGGCGAGGCCGATGCCGCGGACAAGGCTACCCGGGATGCCCAGCAGGCCATGGAGAACACCGTACAGCGCATGCAGAGGCTGGCCCAGGGTATCACCGAGGGCGCCGAAGCCGTGGCGCGCATGGAGGCCGATGCGGATAACGTGGGCTCGGTGCTGGATGTCATCCGGGAAGTGGCCGAACAGACCAATCTGCTGGCGCTGAACGCCGCCATCGAGGCGGCGCGGGCCGGCGACCAGGGCCGGGGCTTCGCCGTGGTGGCGGACGAGGTGCGGGTGCTGGCGAGCCGCGCCCACCAGTCCACCGAAGAGATCCGTAGCATCATCGAGAAGTTGCAACAGGCCGCCCGCGGCTCGGCGGAGGTCATCCATGCCCAGGTGGACGTGGCCGGCGAAGTGGTCGACCAGGCCCAGAAGGCCGGTGGCGTGGTCACCGATGCGGCTCAGCGGCTGCGCTCGATCAACGGCATGAACCAGCAGATCGCCACCGCCGCGGAGGAACAGACCGCCGCTGTGGAGGAGATCAACCGCAATGTCATGGACATCAGCGACGCCGCCTCCCGCTCCTCGGATGGCTCGCGGGAAGTCGCGCAATCCAGCAAGGAACTGGCCCGCCTGGGCGCGGAGCTGCAGCAAGTGGTGGGCAAGTTCAAGCTCGCCTGAGCCACCCGACCCTTGTGAGAGCGGCCTGGGCCGCGAGTGGCCTCCCGTTTCGGCGGGGCGCGATTCGCGGCCCGGGCCGCTCCTCCCGCAACGGAACCGCCGCAACAGCCTCGACCCCTCGACCCACCCCCTCGGGCTCGCTCATGATACGCTTTCGCTTCCCCAGCACCGAGGCGCCGGACGGAGGCCGAAGCGGACATGAGCGATTCCCTACGCGAGCAGTTGTTGAAAAGCGGCCTGGCCAAGGAACAGGACCTGAAAAAGGTCAATGCCGAGAAGAAACGCAGCCGCAAGCAGCAGCAGAACCGCGGCAAGAAGGCCAAGGCCAGACCCGAGCAAAGCGAAACCGCGCGCGCCGCCGCCGATGCCGCCGCTGCGGAGCGCCTGCGCGCCCAGGCCCTGAACCGCGAACGGGAACTGGCCCGCAAGCAAAAGGCCGATGAGCACGCCGCCCGGGAGATGTTGTTGAAACACCAGATCCCCCACGGCAAGGGCGACGTGGCCTTCAATGTCACGGTCAACAACAAGATCAAGCATTTCTACGTCAGCGCCGAGCAGCACAAGCAGCTCTCCGAGGGCAAACTGGCGGTGGGCCGCACCCGAAACCTGTTCCGGCTGGTTCCCCGGGAAATCGGCGAGAAGGTTCAGGCCCTTGCCCCCTTCCTCATGGTCTACCTGCTGGATCCCCAGGCCGACATCGACCCTGCCTACGAAGAGCACCCCATCCCTGACGACCTGATGTGGTAGCGCCCCCATCCTCAGCCTGCCGCCGCCCGGCGGCAGGCTTGCCTCCACGCGCACCGCACGCCTTGCCCTGCGCCGCTTTTGCACCGGCCCACAGCGGGTACCCGACGTAGGGTTTAATACTCTGCCCGCTTTTGCATTATGCTTGCCTGTCAATAACGAGAAATGTCCGGGCGACCGGGCGCAGGGAAGCGTCTTACCCCAAACAGGAGGCCTCATGTCCAGCTTCGACCTTCAGCAACACGGCATCGTCAAACCCCGCGTACTGCGCAACGCCGCTCCCGCCGAGCTCTACGAGCAAGCGCTGCGCAACGAGCCCGGTTCCGCCATCTCCTCCAGCGGCGCACTGATCGCGCTGTCCGGCGAGAAGACCGGGCGCAGCCCGAAGGACAAACGTGTAGTAGAACACCAGGAGCTGAAGGACGATGTCTGGTGGGGGGACGTGAACATCAGCCTGGAGGAATCCACCTTCCGCATGACCCGCCAGCTGGCGGTGGATTATCTGAACACCCGCGAACAACTCTATGTGGTGGACGGCTATGCGGGCTGGGACAGCCGCTACCGGGTCAAGATCCGGGTGATTTGCGAACGCGCCTACCATGCGCTGTTCATGCGCAATATGCTGATCCGCCCCTCGGCGGCGGAGCTGGCCGAATTCGGCGAGCCGGACTATGTGATCTACAACGCCGGGCGTTTCCCCGCCAATGATCAGCTGCCGGGCATCAGCTCCAAGACCAGCGTGAGCCTGTGCCTGAAACAGGGCGAGTTCGTGATCCTGGGCACCGAATACGCCGGCGAGATGAAGAAGGGCGTGTTCACCATCATGAACTACATCATGCCCAAGCAGGACGTGCTCTCCATGCACGGCTCCGCCAACGAAGGCCCCCATGGCGACGTCTCCATCTTCTTCGGCCTGTCGGGCACCGGCAAGACCACCCTCTCCGCCGACCCGGCCCGTCGCCTGATCGGCGATGACGAGCACTGCTGGACCGATGACGGCGTGTTCAATATCGAGGGCGGCTGCTACGCCAAGGTGATCGATCTCTCCGCCGAGGCCGAGCCCGACATCTACAACGCCATCCGCTTCGGCGCGGTGCTGGAGAACGTGGTCTACGACCCGACCACCCGCGAGGTGGATTACACCGACAAGTCCATCACCGAGAATACCCGGTGCTCCTACCCGGTGGAGTTCATCCCCAACTGCAAGATTCCGGGCACCGGCGCGATTCCGAAGAACGTCATCTTCCTCACCTGCGACGCCTTCAGCGTATTGCCGCCGGTGAGCAAGCTGAACCCGGCCCAGGCCATGTACCACTTCATCAGTGGCTACACCGCCAAGGTGGCCGGCACCGAGATGGGCGTCACCGAGCCCCAGGCCACCTTCTCCGCCTGTTTCGGCGCCCCCTTCCTGGTCTGGCACCCGACCCGATACGCCGAGCTGCTGGCGGACAAGATCCGCAAGCACGACGTCAAGGTCTGGATGGTGAACACTGGCTGGTCCGGCGGCCCCTACGGCGTGGGCAAGCGCATGAGCATCGCCCACACCCGGGCGATCATCGATGCCATTCACGACGGCAGCCTGGATCAGGCCGAGACGGTCACCGACCCGATCTTCGGCCTGGAAGTTCCCACCCAGTGCCCGAACGTGCCCGACGAGGTGCTGATCCCGGTGAACAGCTGGGCCGACAAGGATGCCTATCGGGAGACGGCCATCAAGCTGGCGAAGCTCTACCAGGAGAACTTCGCCGCCTATGCCGATCAGGCCAGCGAGGAGATCCTCGCCGCCGCGCCGCGGGTGCCGGGCGCGGGGGAAGCCATCGATCTGCAGGCACGGCGCAAGGCGCGGGGCTAAGCGGAAAAGGACGGGGATCCTCGAGCCGTGGTGGTTGGGGGATCCTCGTTTTCGCCAGCGGCTGCATCGCGCCCACCCGGGCCTGGGGCCAGCCGCTTGGCGCCCCAAGTCGGAACCCGCGTCGTCTGGCCACGGCTCGGCCGCTCGGTTGCGGGTGGATATCAGACGCCCTTGGGCAGGGGTGCCACCCGCGCTCAGTTCTCCTCGGCGGCCTGCAGCAGGCGCATGGGCGAGGCGGTATAAAGGCGTCGCGTCGCCAGGGCGCCGGCCAACAGCACCATCAGCGCACCGGCGCCACCTCCCAGGGCGATCAGATACGCCGGGAAGCCGTAGTCCAGACGGAACAGCGCATCCGCCATCGCCCAGCCCGCCGCGGCCGCCCCCAGCCCCGCCAGACTGCCGGCAATGCCGCCCACCAGGGCGAATTCCACCCAGGCCAGGCGCCGAATCAGGCTGCGTCGCGCGCCCAGGGAGCGCAACAGCGCGCTTTCGAACTGCCGCTCCTCACGGGTGATCTGCAGTGCGGCCAGCAATACCAGCAGCCCCGCCGCCAGGGTCAGCAGCACCATGGTTTCCACCACCCGGGAGCCCTGGTCGATGATTCCCCGCACCGTGTGCAGAATGGCGTTCACGTCGATGATGGTGACACTGGGATAGCGACGCACCAGTTCCGGCAGCATGCCCCGCGCGGCCTCGGGCAGGTAGAAGCTGGTGATATAGGTCGCCGGCAGCCCCCGCAACAGCTGCGGCGTGCCCACCACGAAGAAATTGACATTGAAGCTGTCCCAGTCCACCTCCCGCAGACTGGTGACTCGCCCGGTGACGATCTCGCCGGCCACCTCGAAGCTGAGCTCATCCCCCAGTTCCATACCCAGGGTCTCGGCGATATCGGTCTCTACCGACCACTGGGCACGTTCCCCGTTCCGCTCGTCCCACCACTGACCGGCGGCGAGCTCATTGTCGGCAGGCAGGACCTCCAGCCAGGAGAGGTTGAATTCCCGGTCCACCAGGCGCTTGCCCCGGGGCGTGTCGTAATCCGCCCGGCTCACCGGCCGGCCGCTGATGGCCAGCAGCCGGCCCCGAATCATCGGATACAGGGTGCTCTCGGCGCCGCTTCTCCCGATCAACTCCTGCACAGCGGCCACTTCTTCCGGTTGCACATTGATCAGAAAGTAATTGGGTGCATCAGGCGGGATGCGCGCCTTCCAGGCCACCAGCAGGTCGTCCCGCACCACGCCCAGCAACAACAGAGCCATCAAGCCCAGGCCTAAAACCACTACCTGGATGACCGTGGTCCAGGGCCGGCGCGCCACGCCGGCGAGCGCCAGAGCCGCGGTGCCGCGGGTATGGCGCCGAGCCACGCGCACCAGCCACACCGTCAGCGCAGCGCCCAGCCCGAGCAACAACAAGGTGCCCAGCACCGCGCCGAAGACATACAGGGCGAGCTGAAGATCGTTCACCTGCCACCACATCAGCAGGAACACACTGAGCAAGGCGGCCAGATACACCGACAGCCCGCCCAGCAGGCGCCCGCCCAGGTCCCGGCGCAGCACCCGCAGCGGCGGCACCCGGCGCAAGCGCAGCACGCTGGGCACGGCAAAGCCCAGCAGCACCACCTGACCGGTGAGCAGGCCCATCACCGCCGGTCGCCAGTCGGGGGCCGGCATATGGGGCAACAGATCCGCCACCAGCGTCATCAGCACCCCGTGCAGGGCGAAGCCCAGCAGGCTGCCCAGCGCGCCGGCGAGCAAGCCCAGCACGATGAGCTTCAGGGCAAAGAGCAGAACGATCTGGCGCTGGCTCGCACCCAGACACCGCATCACCGCCACCGGGTCAAGCTGCCGGGCGGCATAACGGCGGATGGTGAGCAGCATGGCCACGCCACCGACGATGATGGTGAGCAAGGCGCTCAAACCCAGGAAGCGCTGCGCGGTGCGCATCACCTCCCCCACGCCGGGCTGGCCCTCGGCCGGGGTTTCGATCTCCACGTCCCGGCGGCCCTGGGCGAGCACCCATTGCTGGTAGTCGGCCAGGGCCGCCTCGGCGCCGCCGAGCAGCAGTCGATACCGCACCCGGGAGGCCTGCTGGATCAGGCCGGTGTCGGCCACCTGGTCGAAATGGATCAACACCCTGGGCGCCAGATTGACGAAGCCGCCGCCCCGGTCGGGCTCCAGGAACAGTACCTTGCCGATGCGCAGCTCCGACTCGCCCAGGCGCAGCGTATCGCCCACTGCCAGGTCCATCTGCAACAGCAGGCGCGGCGATACCCAGGCTTCGCCGGGGGGCGGAATCTCGCGACTGGTCACCGGGTCGCGGGTGGGTGAATCGCCCACCTGCAACTCTCCACGCAGCGGGTAGGCATCCTCCACCGCCTTGATCGAGGCAAGCTGAAACTGCTCGCCGCTCAGCACGGCGCTGGGGAAGATCATCATTCGAGCGGTGTTCAATCCCCGCGCCTGGGCCTCTTCCAGCCAGGCATCGGGTAACGGGTCATCGGTCTCCAGCACCCGGTCGGCGGCCAGCAGCTCGGAAGCCCTCACCTCGGTGGCATCCCCGACCCGTTGCGCCAGCCAGCCCACTGCACTGACGGCGGTCACCGCCAACACCACGGCGAGCACCAGCAAGCGCAGCTCGCCGGAGCGCCAGTCCCGCAGCAGCTGTCGCAGGGCGAAACGCAGCGGCACCATCAGGCAGCCACCAAACGGCCATGCTCCAGGCGCAGTACCCGGTCACAGCGGGAAGCGAGTTGCGGATCATGGGTCACCATCACCAACGTGGTGCCGGATTCGCGGTTCAGGTGGAACAGAAGATCGGCGACCCGGTGCCCGGTCTCCTCGTCCAGATTGCCGGTGGGCTCATCGGCCAGCAGCAACGCGGGCTTGGCGACGAAGGCGCGGGCGATGGCGACCCGCTGCTGCTCGCCGCCGGAAAGCTGGCGCGGGTAATGGCCCAGGCGATGCTCCAGGCCCACCTGGGTGAGCGCGGCCTCCGCGCGGGCCCCGGCACCGTCCTCGCCGGCCAGCTCCAGGGGCAGCATCACATTCTCCCGCGCGGTCAGCCCCGCGAGCAGATGAAAGGCCTGGAAGACAAAGCCCAGGGACTGACCGCGCAGGCGGGCGCGGGCATCCTCGCCCAACGCGGTCAGGTCGGTGCCCAACAGGCTTACGCGCCCGTGACTGGGCAAATCCAGCCCCGCCAGCAGGCCCAGCAAGGTGGACTTGCCCGAGCCGGAAGCCCCGAGGATGGCGAGGCTCTCGCCGCTGCAAATGCTAAGATCGAGCCCATCGAACAAGCGAATCTCACCCCCAGGACCCTGGAACACCATGCCCAGAGCTTCCGTTTCCAAAACCACCCGCCGGCTGTCTTCCGCCATGTCTCGCTGGCTCCTGCTCGCATTGCTGTGGACGGTGTCCCCGGGCGCCGCCGCCGAGGCGGTCATCCTGGTGATGGGCGACAGTCTCAGCGCCGGTTACGGCGTGCCCCGGGAGAGCCGCTGGACGGCGCTGCTGGAGCAGAGACTGCGGGAGCGCGGGCTGGCTTACCGGGTCGTGAATGCCGCCATCACCGGCGACACCACCCGTGGTGGGCTCAGCCGCCTGCCCCAGGCGCTGGCGCGCCACGAACCGAACATACTGGTGATCGCCCTGGGGGGCAACGACGGGTTGCGCGCCATTCCCGCCCGGGAAATGCGCGAGAACCTCAGCCGCATGGTGGCACTGGGTCGCGAGGCGGGCGCCAAAGTGCTGCTGGTGGGGGTACGTCTACCCCCCAACTACGGAGCCGCGTTCACCCGCCTGTTCGCCGAAAGCTACCGCCAAGTAGCCCATGAAACCGGCGCGCCGCTGGTGCCGCGCATTCTCGACAAGGTCGGCGAGCGCCCCGAGTTGATGCAGGACGACGGCATTCACCCCAACGAGGATGCCCAACCGTTGATCCTCGACAACATCTGGGAGGGCTTGCGGCCTCTGCTGGACGACACCTGATTCGCCCTGGCGGAAGCCACATCGAACCCGGCGGCCTGCGCAGGCCTCAGCCAGCCCCTGTGCAGCCCCAGGCGGAATCGAGGATGCCCGAAGATCAACGCCTGAGCAGCCACCGGCCAAGCTCATGGCCCCCCACCCCAAGCCCCGCCAAACCTAAGGGCAGCAGATAATAGACTCCTCTGAAAGCCAGCATCGCCGCCAGTAATTCATGAGTCTCCGTTCCCGGCAACATCAAGGCCAGCGTCGCCTCGAACACCCCGATACCACCGGGTACGTGACTGAGCGCCCCAACCAGCATGGCCAGCACATACAGCCCCACGAAGGCGGGATAATCCACCCCCGTGCCCGCTGGCAGCAGCACGTAGAGCACCGCCGCCACCAGCGCGATATCCATCACGCCCACCAGCACCTGTGCCGCGCTGATGCGCAATTCCGGTGTGGGCGCCTGCCAGTTCCGAAACCGCAACGGCATCCGCCGCCGGTGGGACCAGTACAGATAGCCCGCCAGCCCCATCAGGAGCAGCAGCCCGAGCAGACGCCATGCAAGATCCCGCAGCGGCAGCAAGGCGGAAACGGCCTGAGGCTCCAGCAGCAGCGCCATACCCGTGGTCGCGACGATGCCCAAGGTAAAGGCGAAGCCGCACAGCAACGTGATGGACACCGCATCGCCGACGCTGAACCCACAGGGCCGGTAATAGCGGTAACGCAGGGAACCGCCGGTCACCGGCGCCGGCCCCACATTGCGCTGCAGCGCGAATGCGGCCAAAGACACCGCCACCAGGCGCGCGACAGGCAGACGGCGACCAAGAAATGCCAGCGCGAGAGCCTCGTAGGCCAGCAAGCAGGCATAGGCGGGCACGGTGAGCAGCACCGCGTACAACAATGCCTCCGCGGGCATGGCGCGCAGCTCGGTGAGCACGCGGCCGAACTCGATGCCTCCCAGGGCCTGGATCAACAGCCCGATGACCAGCAAGGCCAGGACGATCAACCCAAGCTGCCGCAGCACCTGTCGCTTGCCCGCCGACAGCCTCATGGGGAGCACGCCTCCCGGCCTGCCCTCAATCCCATGGGCCCGCCATGGTGTATCGCGCCGTTCTTATCCATACTCCCAGTCTGGGGTCGCCGCGCCCGCGCCCCCATGACCGAAAAGCAAGCAATAACAGCCGAAGGAAGCCCGCATGACCCAGACTGAAACCGACAACCTCGCCAAGCTGATCCTGCGCCTGACCCTGGGCATCCTCATCCTGCTTCACGGCATCGCCAAGCTGCGCAGCGGCGTGAGCGGCATCGAGGGTATGCTCGCCGGCCACGGCCTGCCGGCTTTCATCGCTTACGGCGTCTACATCGGCGAGGTACTGGCCCCGATCCTGCTGATCATCGGCTACTACGCCCGGGTGGGTGCGGCGCTGATCGTGGTGAACATGCTCTTCGCGCTCTTTCTCGTTCACAGCGACGAGTTCTTCCAGCTCGGCGGCAACGGCGGCTGGGCTCTGGAGCTGCAGGGCATGTTCCTGTTCACCGCCCTGGCGCTGGCCATCAGCGGCCCTGGTCGGATGAGCCTCAACAACCGCTGACAAGCCCTTGTGCAATAGGCATTTTCTACCCCTCTTATAACCATGACGCCGGCGGCGCTATAATGCGCCGCCCCAGTAACGTTCGTACGCCACGCAGGAAAGGTCTCCGTATTCATGAGCACCCGGGAAGCGCCCAGCAACTTCATTCGCCAGATCATCGACGCCGACCGGGCCGCCGGCCTCAATGACGGCCGCGTCGCCACCCGCTTTCCGCCGGAACCCAACGGCTATCTGCATATCGGCCATGCCAAGTCCATCTGCCTGAACTTCGGTATCGCCCGGGATTACCAGGGCAGCTGCAATCTGCGCTTTGACGACACCAACCCGGAGAAGGAGAACCTGGAGTTCGTCGAATCCATCAAGGAAGACGTACGCTGGCTGGGCTTCGACTGGAACGCCCTGTACTACGCTTCGGATTATTTCCCGCAGCTCTACGCCTATGCCCAGGATCTGATCCGTGACGGCAAGGCCTACGTGTGCGACCTGAGCGCCGAGCAGATGCGGGAATACCGCGGCACCCTCACCGAGCCCGGCCGCGACAGCCCCTACCGGAACCGCTCCGTCGAAGAGAACCTGGACCTGTTCGCCCGCATGCGAGCCGGCGAGTTCGAGGACGGCGAGCGGGTGCTGCGGGCGAAGATCGACATGGCCTCCCCCAACATCAATATGCGCGACCCGACCATCTACCGGATCCGCCGGGGCGCGGTGCATCACCAGACCGGCGAAGCCTGGCCGATCTACCCCATGTACGACTACACCCACTGTCTCTCGGACGCCATCGAGGGCATCACCCACTCCCTGTGCACCCTGGAGTTCGAGGATCACCGACCGCTGTACAACTGGTTCATCGAGCAGCTGGACGTGCCGGCCAAACCGAAGCAGATCGAGTTCGGTCGCCTGAACCTGGAATTCACCGTGCTCAGCAAGCGCAAGCTCACCGAGCTGGTGCGCGAAGGCCGTGTAGAGGGCTGGGACGATCCGCGCATGCCCACCATCGCCGGGCTGCGCCGCCGCGGCTATCCGCCCGCCGCCATCCGCGACTTCTGTGAGCGCATCGGCGTGACCAAGTCCGACGGCACGGTGGAGATGGCCTTGCTGGAGAACTGCGTGCGCGAGGAGCTGGACCGCAGCGCCCCGCGCGCCATGGCCGTGCTGAACCCGCTCAAGGTGGTGCTGAGCAACTACCCTGAAGGCCGCGTGGAACACCTGCCCGCCGCCAATCACCCCAAGGACGAGAGCATGGGCAGCCGCCAGGTGCCCTTCACCCAAGAGCTCTACATCGATCGGGACGATTTCATGGAAGTGGCGCCGAACAAGAAGTTCAAGCGCCTGGTGCTGGGCGGCGAGGTGCGCTTGCGCAACGGCTACGTGATTCGCTGCGACGAGGCCGTCAAGGATGCCCAGGGCGAGATCACCGAACTGCGCTGCAGCTACGACCCGGACACCCTGGGCAGCAACCCCGTGGGGCGCAAGGTCAAGGGCGTGATCCACTGGGTATCCGCCAGCCACAGCGTAGCGGCTGAAGTGCGCCTCTACGATCGCCTGTTCCTGGTGCCGGACCCGGGTGCGGTCAAGGACAGGGACTGGCATGAGGATCTCAACCCCGAATCCCTGCGCATCGTCCAGGCCCGGGTGGAACCGTCCCTGGCCGAGGCGCCCCCGGAAGCCCGCTTCCAGTTCGAGCGCGAGGGCTACTTCTACCGGGATCACAAGGAAACCGACCGGCTGGTGTTCAACCGCAGCGTCACCCTGCGTGACACCTGGGCGAAGATTGCCGGTGGGGGCCAGAGCTGACCTTCATGGACTGGGCGCAGGCTCTGGCGGAAGGCACGACCGGCGGGCGCTTGCTCAGCAGCCTGTTGCTGCTGCTGGCGGTGCTGTTCACCTATCGGCTGGCCTCGCTCAGTATACGCCGCACCCCATGGGCCAGCGCCGACATCCGCCGGCGCTGGCTGGTGATGGCGCGCAACCTCGCCATACTGCTCTTTCTGCTTGGGCTGGTAGTCATCTGGGCGGCGCAGTTGCGCACCCTGGCCGTTTCCGTGGTGGGTTTCGCGGTGGCCATCGTGCTGGTCACCAAGGAACTGCTCATGTGCATGACCGGCGGCCTGTTGCGCTCCGGAGCGGGCAGCTTCCGTGTGGGTGACCGCATCGTGGTCAAGGGGCTGCGTGGCGAGGTGGTGGACTTCACCATGCTCACCACCACGATTTTGGAAATCGGGCCCGACAACTTCAACCAGCAACACAGCGGCCGGGCCATCGTGCTGCCCAACGCCCTGTTCCTCACCGAGCCGGTCATCAACGAAAGTTACACGGAGCAGTTCGTGCTGCAGTGCACCCTGGTGCCGCTCAAGCGGGATCAGGACTGGCAGCGCCATGAGCAGGCCCTGCTCGGTGCCGCCCGTGAGCTGTGCGCGGAGTATCTGGAACCGGCCCGCGAACACATGAACCAGCTTTCCCGGCGCCTGGGCATAGAGCCTCCGGCGGTGGAACCACGGGTCAGCCTGCACCTTCCCAAACCCGATGAGCTGCATCTGCTGGCCCGGTATCCGGTGCCTGCCGGGCGCTCCGCCCACGCTGAACAGCGGCTTCTGCGGCACTACCTGGAGCAGAGCCGGGAGCAGCGAGAGAGGAATCCGCCGCCCTGAGCCGCGCCGGGGAACCAACGGCCTCAGCGGAGCTCAAAGCCGGAGGCCATGACGCCCCCGACAACAGCCACGAGGACTGACCCAGCCCATGCGTCTGACTGCCCTGCTGCTTGCCCTGCCCCTGATCTCGGGCGCCGCCCTCGCCGAGGAAGACAGCTTCCGGGCCTGTCTGGATGAGTTGCGAGCTCAGGCCCTGGCCCAGGGCCTGAGCGACCACGCCGTGGACCGAGCCTTCGCGGGTATACAGCGGCGCCCCCGGGTGCTGGAGCTGGATGCCAGTCAGCCGGAGTTCCAGCGTACCTTTTGGCAGTATCTACAGGCGCGGGTCACCCAGGCCCGCGTGGAGCAGGGCCGCCGACTGCTGCAAGCCCACGGTCCGCTTCTATGGCGGGTGCACCGCGAGTTCGGCGTGCGACCGGAGTATCTGCTCGCCTTCTGGGGGCTGGAGACCAATTATGGCGGCTACATGGGTGGCATGGGTGTGCTGGACGCGCTGGCCACCCTGGCCTGCGACACCCGCCGGGCCGATTTTTTCCGCAACGAACTGCTGCAGGCGCTGCGTATCGTACAAAGCGGTGACGTCGCCCTGGAACTGATGCGCGGCTCCTGGGCCGGCGCCATGGGCCATAAGCAATTCATGCCCTCCACCTACAACGCCTACGCCCTGGACTACGACGGCGACGGCCGCCGTGACCTCTGGGGCAGCCTGCCCGACGCCTTCGCCTCGGCGGCCAATTACCTGAGCGCCGAAGGCTGGCGTGACGGCGAGCGCTGGGGGCGAGAAGTACGCCTGCCCCGGGACTTTGACTGGAGCCTGGCGCGCCTGGACGAAAACCGCCCGCTGGACGAGTGGCGCGCGCTGGGCGTGCGCCGCGCCAATGGCGCCCCCCTGCCCCCGGGGGACATGCAGGCCGCCCTGTTGCTGCCACAGGGGCACCGCGGGCCGTCGTTCCTGGTTTACCAGAACTTCCACGTGATCATGCGCTGGAACCGATCCAGCCACTACGCTTTGGCCGTGGGGCACCTGGCGGACCGCATCGCCGGCATGGGGGAGCTGCGTGCAGCGCCCCTGAACGAAGCGCCTCTGCGCCGGGGGCAGGTGCTGGAGATCCAGCGCGGGCTCAACGCGCTGGGCCTGGGCGCGGGCGAGCCGGACGGCATCGTCGGCCCCCAGACCCGCCAGGCCGTGCGTGCCTTCCAACAGATCGGCGGCTACCCCGCCGACGGCCATGCGGACCAATCCCTGCTGCGGCGTCTGCGGGAGAGCCTGGAGCAAGGCCCGGACCCCGCGGGGGGCAGCACCTGACGCCCCACTGGGGTGGGCAGCTCGCCTGGGTTAAGCTCTGTTCAACAACGGCACCCAACGGAGAGAACCCTTGGCTAAACCCCTGGTCATTTATCACGGCAGCAACTGCCTGGACGGTTTCGGCAGCGCCTACGCGGCCTGGCGCCATTTCGCCCTGAATCAGGCAGTGGAGGCGGAATACCTGCCAGCCAGTCACGGTGACCCCCTGCCCGAGGTGGCGGATCGGGATGTCTACCTGCTGGATTTCTCCTACAAGCGCCCCCTGCTTCGAGATCTGTGCGCCGCCGCGCGCCATGTGGTGATTCTCGACCACCACGTTACCGCCCAGGAGGATCTGGAGGGGCTGGACCGGGAGTTCGACAACCTGGAACTGGTTTTCGACATGCAACGCTCCGGTGCGGTGATCACCTGGGAATATTTCCACAGTGCACCGGTTCCTCGGCTGCTGGCTTGTGTCCAGGATCGGGATCTGTGGCAGTGGAAGCTTCCGGAAAGCGCGGACGTCACCGCCGCGCTGATGGCGCACCCCTACGAATTCGATCTCTGGCACGGGTTCATTGAGTCCGGCCACGGGGTCGAGGTGCTCGCCACCGAGGGGCAGGCCATCAACCGTTACCGCAAGCAGCAGATCGCCAGCTACAAGCGCAGGGCGGTGATGGGCCAGATCGCCGGTTACACCGTACCCATCGTCAACGCGCCTTCCGATATCCGCAGCGAACTGCTGGGTGAACTGGCGCAGGGCCAGCCCTTCGCCGCCGGTTACAGCGACACGGGCCACAAGCGGGGCTGGTCGCTGCGCGCCCGAGACGGTGGCGAGGATGTGGCGAAGATCGCCGCGCGCTTCGGTGGAGGCGGGCATGCCAAGGCGGCGGGTTTTGCCACGGATCTGCCGACGGATCTACTCACCGTCGAACCCTGAACGCCGATCCCGCGGTGGGATCACCCCTGGCGGCGGCCACCCCGTCGCTTGGGGGCTCCCGCGCCTTTTCTCGGCGGCAGCCCGGTATGCTGGGTCAGCACCTGCCCCTTGCGCGGCTGGGCCCGGCCCTGACGGGCCTCCCGCTTCGCGCTGGGGTGGTTCGCCGGCTGGGTGGGCGGCACCAGGTGCTGCTTGCTGTAGCCGATCAGATCTTCCCGGCCCATGCGTTTTAGCGCATCCCGCAGCAGCGGCCAATTATCCGGGTCGTGGTAGCGCAGGAAAGCCTTGTGCAGGCGGCGTTGGCGCGCGCCCTTCGGCACGGGGATATCGGACGGCGCCTTGGCGTCGATGCGGTGCAGCGGGTCCTTGCCGGTGTGGTACATGGCGGTGGCGCTGGCCATGGGCGAGGGGTAGAAGTTCTGCACCTGATCCGCCCGAAAACCGTTGTTCCTGAGCCACAGCGCAAGATTCAACATGTCTTCGTCGGTAGTCCCCGGATGCGCGGAGATGAAGTACGGGATCAGGAACTGCTGCTTGCCCGCGCGTTCCGAAAAACGCTCGAACATGCGCTTGAACTCGTAGTAACTGCCCATGCCGGGCTTCATCATCCGGGTAAGCGGACCATCCTCGGTATGCTCCGGGGCAATCTTCAGATAGCCGCCCACGTGGTGGCTTACCAGTTCTTCCACGTATTCCGGGTCTTTCACCGCCAGATCGTAGCGCAGCCCCGAGGCTACCAGCACCCGCTTGATGCCGGGCAGCTTGCGGGTACGGCGGTACAAGCGTGTGGTGGGCGACTGGTCGGTTACCAGATTCTTGCAGATGCTCGGATACACGCAGGACAGTCGCCGGCAGCTGGCGTGGATCTCCTCGCTCTTGCAGTTGAGCTGGTACATGTTCGCGGTGGGCCCCCCCAGATCCGAGATGGTGCCGGTGAACCCCGGCGTCATGTCGCGGATCTTCTCCACCTCGCGGACGATGGAATCCTCCGAGCGGCTCTGAATCACCCGCCCCTCGTGCTCGGTGATGGAGCAGAAGGAGCAGCCCCCGAAGCAGCCGCGCATGATGTTCACCGAAAAGCGGATCATCTCGTAGGCGGGTATGCGCGCCTCACCGTAGGCCGGGTGCGGCACCCGCTGATAGGGCAGCTCGAAGACGCTGTCCAGCTCCTCGGTAGACAGGGGAAGAGGCGGCGGCGTAAGCCAGACGTAACGATCCCCGTGGGGCTGCACCAAGGTGTGGGCATTGGCGGGGTTGGTTTCCAGATGCAGCACACGCGAGGTGTGAGCGTAAAGCACAGGGTCGGACTTCACCTGCTCATAGGCGGGCAGCAGGATGTAGGTCCGCCCACTGCCGATGACCGGGGAAATGCGCACCACCTTCGTCTCGGCGGGCTTGGGCGCCGCCTCCTTGCCCTGCCCGGCGCAGGGGCTGTCGCCGCCGGCCTCCCCCGCGTCATAGGCATAAGGATTGGGCAGCGGGTCCACCTTGCCCGGCTTGTCGATGCGGCTGGAGTCGCGGCCCTTCCAGCCCTCGGGCAGGGCATTGATCAGGCGCGCCGTGCCGCGGATATCGGCCATGTCTTTCAGCGCCTCGCCACAGGCCGCGCGGTGGGCGATGTCCACCACCGCCCGCTCGGCATTGCCGTAGACCAGCAGATCCGCCTTGGAATCCAGCAGTACGGAACGGCGCACCTTGTCCGACCAGTAATCGTAGTGGGCAATGCGGCGCAGGCTCGCCTCGATGCCGCCTATCAGCACCTGGCTGTCCTTATAGGCTTCCCGGCAGCGTTGGGTATAAACCAGCACCGCCCGGTCCGGGCGCTTGCCGCCTTCGTTATGGGGCGTGTAGGCGTCGTCGTGGCGCACCTTCCGGTCCGCCGTGTAGCGGTTGATCATGGAATCCATGTTGCCCGCGGACACGGCGAAGAACAGGTTCGGCTTGCCCAGGGCCTGGAAGGCCTCGGCGGAACTCCAGTCGGGCTGAGCGATGATCCCGACCCGAAAGCCCTGGCGCTCCAGCAGACGGCCGATCACCGCCATGCCGAAGCTGGGGTGGTCCACGTAGGCGTCGCCGCAGACGATGATGATGTCGCAACTGTCCCAGCCCAGCTCATCCATCTCCGCCCGGGACATGGGCAGAAAGGGCGCGGTACCGAAGCATTCGGCCCAGTAGGGGGGGCGGGAGAAAAGCGGCTGGGCTACGTGCATAGGAGCGGGCTCGGCTGGCGGGAAAGGACCTGCGCGACTTTACCAGAGCGCGGGGATGGCGTCATGGGAGCGACGCCTGATCGGTGTCGGTGAAATCCCGGCCAGAAGCCGCTCTCCTACAGTGCTGCTGCCGCTGCAGGAGCGGCTCTTGGCCGGGATTCCCCCCTTGTTGATTTGCTCATTCGCCGTCCGCGAGCCGGGTGCTCACCTGGATCGGCCCCTGCAGGGTCTTGTGCACGGGGCAGCGTTCGGCGATCTCCAGCAAGCGCCCCCGCTGTTCCGCATCCAGGGCGCCTTCCAGAGCGATCTCCCGCGCGAAGCGATCCACCTTGCCGCTGCTCTGTTCACATTCCGCGCGGCCCTGGGCCTGGATCTTGCGATGCGCCACCCGGGTGGTGACCGCCTCCAGCGGCCAGCCCTTGTGGTCGGCATACATGCGCAGGGTCATGGACGTGCAGGCGCCCAGGCCGGCGCTGAGCAGATCATAGGGGCTGGGGCCGCGACCTTCGCCACCCGCTGAACGGGGCTCGTCGGCCAGCAGGGCATGACCGCTTGCGCGTATCTCGGTGGTAAAACCCGCAGCGCCGATGCTCGCGCTCACATAGCCATCATCTCCGGCGGCCGCGGCCACCGCCGCCTCCTCCGCGCCCACATAGCGCCGGGCCCAGGCCGCGACCACTTCGCCGACGTACTCGGCATCGGCCTCGGCGCTGAGCAGATGATCGGCGCTGTCCAGGCTCACGAAGCTCTTCGGGTGCCGGGCCTGCAGGAAGATCTTCGAGGCATTGTCGATACCCACCACCGTGTCCCGTGGCGAGTGCAGCACCAGCAAGGCGCGGTTCAGGCCGCGCACGGTCTCGTCCAGGCGCTGTGCCTCCAGGTCGTCCACGAACTCCTTGCGGATGCGAAAAGAGCGGCCGCCGATATTCACCTGCGCCTGCCCCTTGGCCCGCAGCGTGTCCAGATCGTCTCGCAGCAGCTCCAGCACATGCTCCGGCGCCGCGGGGGCGGCCAGGGTTGCCACCGCCCGTACGCTGCCCAGATCAGGCGCCGCCATCAGCACCGCGGCCCCGCCCAGGGAATGCCCCACCAGCAGGGCCGGTGCCTGGTGCTCACGCTCCAGGTACTCGGCGGCCGCCAGAAGGTCGGCCACGTTGGAGGAAAAGTCGGTATCGGCGAAGTCCCCCTCGCTCTGCCCCAGCCCGGTGAAGTCGAAGCGCAGGACGCCGTAGCCGCGCCTTGCCAGGGCCCGGCTGATGTGGCCCATGGCCTTGTAGTTCTTGTTGCAGGTGAAGCAATGGGCGAACAGCGCCCAGGCCTGAGGCTGACCGTCGGCGGGGAAATCCAACGCCGCGTGCAGCTCATAGCCCCGGCGATTGTGGAAACGGACGGTGCGACTGCTCATGGCTCATCCCTTGTCGACTCGCGCCACCACGCATGGAGAGTGGGGTTTGCAGTGGGGGCGTCCCGACATTTTCTCACCGGACCAGAGTATTTGTTTGCATCCATCCCCGGCAAACCGTACACTCTGCGCCGTCAGTTGCGGGGTGGAGCAGTCTGGCAGCTCGTCGGGCTCATAACCCGAAGGTCGCAGGTTCAAATCCTGCCCCCGCTACCAAATACTTCCGGACGGCGATTACGCCGTCCGGAATTCCTTTCCGAAAGCGTTCCACAGCGGTTATCTTGCATCTTGTCTTGCAGACAGGAGCGCAGACCTTGAGCGTGGAATTGTTTGAACTCGCCGGCACCGACGACCGCCGCTTCAGCCCCTATTGTTGGCGCTCCCGCTTCGCGCTCGCCCACAAGGGCCTGAAGCCTCGGATCACGGCCATACGCTACACCGACAAGGCAGCCATCGCCTTTTCCGGGCAGGACAAGGTACCGGTGGTGGCAGACGGCGAGCGAGTAGTGAGTGACTCCTGGGCCATCGCCTGTTATCTGGAAGAGCGCTACCCGCACGCCCCTTCCCTGTTCGGCGGCGAGGGCGGCCGGCAGTTGGCCCACTTCTTCAACCTCTGGTGCGATACGCAGATCAACGCCCGCCTGGTGCGCGCGGTGGCACTGGATCTTCACGACCGCCTGCAGCCCGAGGATCGATCCTATTTTCGCCGCACGCGCGAACAGCGCTTCGGTATGCGATTGGAGGACGCACAGGCGGAACGCCCCCGGCTGCTGGAGGAGATCCACCAGGCCCTGAGCCCGGTGCGTGCGCTGCTTGCCGAACAAGCCTGGCTGCACGGCGAAACGCCGGCCTACGCCGATTACATACTGCTCGGCACCTTCCAGTGGATCCGGGCCATCAGCGCGCTGGATCCGCTCGCAGACGACCGCCCGCTGCGGAATTGGCGCGAACGTGGCCTCGCCCGCCTGGGCGTAGCCTAGGCCACCGCTCGCCCGTGATCAGCGCCGGCCCGTGAGCTGGCGCAGTGCGTGCTTCAAGCGGCGCTTGCCCCGCACCTTGGCGCGGTAATACCGCGCGGGCAGCCGGTACCAGAAGCCGTAGGAGCGGCCGATGGCGCGCAGATACAACTCCATGAACTCCGCCCGGGACCCCTCGTCGAGCTTGTAGCAGACCCGTTTCAAGTCCGACAGCCGTTGTGACAGGCGCCGGCTGGTGAGCTGAAACTTCGCTCGGTTAGTGTCGATCAGGCTGAAGCGAAGCTCGCCGCCATCGAGCTGTTCCACCAGGATATTGCCGCCGGACAGGTCCCGGAAGTACACACCCCGATCGTGCAGCTTGAGCAGAAAATCCCGCAGCGCCGGGAACAGCTCGGCCTTGCTCAGCCCCTGGTGGGTGGTTTCCCCGGCGGCATAGGCCTGGAAATACCGGCGCACCGAATCGGCCCCTTCCAGCCGCTCGCAGACGTACCAGTTGTGGAAGGCAGAACCGCCGTCGGCCGGTTCGAAAAAGGCCACCGGCCGCGGGCTGTGCAGCCCCCGGCGCAGCAGTTCATTGGCGGCGTTCCAGCTGCGCCGCGCCTTGCTGGTACGCAAGCGGTCGCGTATCCGCTTGTGTGGCTCCAGACTCAGGGGCTGCTTGACGACCAGCCGACCATGCCCTGCTCGCGGGTCATCCATGCTCCAGACCCGGTTACGGCCCTTGCGCAGCAGTTCACCACCCTGCTGCGCCAGGCGATCCGGATGCAGCGCCGCCAGCAGCTGCCTTGCCTGTTCGGCGTTTTCGGCCCGCAGCACGCCCCGCCAGCGCCCGTCTCGGATAGGGTAATAACGCCCCCGTGGTTCGTTCTGGTTGAGGACCACCCCGTCCAGCACCTGGGCGTCCACCCGGCTCGGCAGGCTCGCGCCCTCGGGCCAGCGCAGATAGATAGGTGATTCACAAAGCAGTTCGGGCGGCGCATCCAGCGGCTGCCCGTCCCGGTCCAGCACTTCGGCGCGGGCCAGTTGCCCGGCGTCGTACAGCCCCTCCAGGGCCGCCCCCTGGCCATCCCGGGTCCAGAGCACGTGGGTCACGGCCCCCTCGCGACGAAAGGCATGAATCTCGACGCCCGAGCCGCTGGATAGCGGCCCTTCGTAGCGGCTTCCGGGAATCAGGCGGTTGAAGGCCTTCAGGGCATGAAAGGCGGGACGGACGCGACACAGACTCGGGTCCTCGCCGGCGCTGGCGTAATAGGTCACCCGCTCCAGGCTTGGATAACCGCTGAGGCCATTGTCCACCAGCCCCTCGCGCTGGCACACCAGCGGCCCCCAGTAGGCTCGCGCCAACGCACCGGAGGCGGCGCAGAGGACAAAATAGCGACTCAGATAATCCGCCTGTTTCTGCTCCGTGTTGGGCGACATGCGGGCGATCCGCGGCAGGGTCCAGAAGGCGTTGGTTGACCAGGTCCGGCGCACACCCTGGGCTGCCGCCACGGCATGCACCAGGCGCGCCTTCTTCACCAGGTTGTACTTGAGCACGCCGGCAAAGCGCGGCCCAAGCACTTTATGGTCGAAGTTTTCCGGCTCCCGGGCGCGCTCGGCGAACATATTGTTGCTGTGCACATCGGGCAGCAGGCCTTCCTGGCGAAACATGGCCATGAGGCCGGTGTTATAGAGCGGCTCGAAGTCGGTGACATTGGGGCCGACCAGGCGCACCCCCCGCAACCGTGCCTGCTCATGCGCGATACGCCAGGCCCGGAGGAACCCTTCCAGGCTGTAGCCGGCCCAGCGCTTGCGGTTGATGGTAGAGCCGATCTCGACCCCGGTCAGCGAACGGCCCCAGCGTTCCAGGGCATCCGCGACGAACGCCCGCCAGCGCTCCGGCGCCCCGTCCCCTTCCATGCCCCGAGCCTCATCGAAGGGCTGCACCAGGTGGAGCAGCACGTCGAAGCCCTGATCCAGCAGCACCCGCAGGAAGCGTTCGGCATGAGCCGCTTCTTCCCCATAGCTGTAGTCCAGGCGCACCTGGCGTACACCCAGTTCCCGCAGATGCTCGATCACGCAGGCGTCCCAGGCCGGGTCGGCCGCACTGGCCACCCCGACGCCGACGAAATCCGCACCGATCTCGTGCCCGGTCGGCGGCAGGTGTCCGCCGGGCAGGCGCAGCCCCCCGCTCAGCACGCGGGCGGCGATAGCGCTCAGATAACGACGCGTCGCCCCGCTGCCGGGTTTCAAAGACAGGAAATGAACATCAGCGGACATGTGATCCCCGGAAATCAAAAAAAGCCTTGCACAGCAGAATCTGACCGATTCCCCAAGCCCTCTTCCACAGCCGGGTTTCTCGCGCCAGAGCGCGCTCTCGCCCCTAGCCCGGCAGAGGCTCAGAGGTCCAGGGGAATTAATCAGTTTCTGGTACGGTGCCGGCGAGTATAGCAGTCGTAATCGGTCGTCACGGGGCAAGATGCGTCAAGGCTGACTCAAAGCCATGATTCTTTGCCGCGAGTCGGGACCGTGCCCGCACAGGGCGGCACCGAGCATGCCTTTCAAGGTGAAAATTGCTGCTGCACGGCGACCTCTAGCTCTCGCGGAGCCCCGCCCTACCCAGGCTCGCCCCCGCCCGTGATCGTTGCTTGTGGAGCGTAATCCGGAGAGGCTGCTGGGCTTTCCGGGGCGCGGACTCCCTACAACGCCAGGCGCGGGGCTGATCAGCTCGCCGGCTGCGCGGCGTTCCCCTCGTCCAGGCGCCGTATCGCCGCATCCCCCTGGGCGCCCAGCTCCTCCAGCCGGCCGATCTGCTCATCGAGTCTCGGCAGCGCCTCGCGGCGATAACGGGAGAGCTCGTCGATGGCCCCCATCACGTCCCCGAAGGCCTGTTCCAGCTGCTCCATATCCAGCACCGTGCCCGAGGCACGGGTCTGGATCTCCACCCCCTGCTGGCGCAGCGCCCGGGAGGTGCCGGCGATCATCTCCGAGGTGCTGCTGTTGAGTGCCTGCACCCGGTCCAGCACCAGGCGCTGATTGGCCAGCGCCATGGCTACCGCCACCGCCACGTTGAGCGCCGACACGGTGACGTTCAGCGCCCGGTCCACCCCGCGCATCAGCTCGCGGTTGTTGCGGATCACCACTTCCAGGGCCAGCACGCCCTGCTGGCTCACGGCCAGCTGCTGCTGCAGGTCCACCACGCGCTGGCGCAGCGGAAAGAGCAGTTCCTCCTCGATGAAGCCGCGCCGCGGCGAGCCCGCGGGCAGATCGGTGAGCCGCTGCGCAAACCGGCGGTCGATCATCCTGCCCAGCGCGATCTGGCGACGCAGCTGGGCGATGACCTCTCGCAGGGCCTGCTGGTCATCAGCCAGGGTGATGTTGTCCCGGCGCAGCATCTCTCGGCCGCCCTCCAGGTCCTGGATGATGTTGTCCACGGTCTGCTGGGCGGTCTCGAACTTGTGAAAGTAGCGCTGCAGCGGACTGCTCACCCCGGGCAACAGCGCCAGCGCGCGGCTGAGCCCCCCCCCGGAGAGCTTCTGCCGGCCGGGGTCCAGGCCCTGCATCTGCTCGCGCAACTGCAACAGCGCACCGGCAATCGGCCCGCCTTCCTCACCCTGCCGGGCCAGCTGGCGTATGGGGGTCTGCAGCATGTCGCTGCGATGGGCCGCCTGGCGCTGGATCTCGATACCCATGCCGTCCACGGATTCGCGATGACGCTGGGCGTCCTCGTCGCCGCCGGCCAGCACCTGCTCGACGAAGGTATCGGCTTGGGCCGCCAGCTGCGGGTCTTCTACCGGGGTCTGGTCCGCCTGGCTCAGTTCCCGCTCCAGGTCCGCCACCGGCGGCAGGGAAAGCCCCGAGCCCGATCCCTGTTCCGCTTGCTTGCTCATACCCGCTCCCCTCTGTCGTAACGCTGGGCTTGATCCATGAACCTCCCCAGTTCCCGCAGGGCCTGATCCGCCGCCACCGAGGCCTGGCTGGGTTCGGTGCGCAACCGGGCGATGGAGGCCGCCGCGTCATCCAGGGCCGTCACCGCCGCCTCGTTGCGCCCGCTCAAGGTGCGCAGTCGCCGCTCGGTATCCTCCAGCAACGCCAGGCGGCGATGCAGCGCCTCGCGCTCCTCGGTGCTGAGTTTGCCGCCGTCACGGCTCAGACGTCGTTGCACGTATTCCCCGTCCACGCCCGCCACGCCCCGCAACAGCGACGCCATGGTGTTGAGCTGGTCGGTGGCATTGCGACAGACCTCGGCGGCAAGCCCCGCGGCACGCTGGTGCGCCAGCTCCCCGGGCTGAAACTTGTCCGCCAGCACGGCGCCCACATGGGCATAACGGCTGTAGAGCCGGTCCGCCTGCACGGCCAGGTCCGGACGATGCTGCGTCAGCAGCCGGCCCTTGGCCTCACACAGGCCCAGCACCACCGCATCGGCATCCACGGGCGGCCGGTTTGGGTCCAGTACCGCCAGGCCCGCCTCTCGCTCCTGCTGCTCCAGCCGTGCTCGCGCCTTCAAGGCCTCGGCCTCTCGCGCACGCTCCCGTCGCCGTTCCTGCCAGCGGGCACGAAACCGCCGCCAGCGGCTCTCCAGCGGCACCTCCACCGCCAGCGCCCCCAGACCCAGCAACCAGCCGGCCAGACTCGGCCCCCAGCCGCCCCACAAGGAGGTGAGCCAGATCAGGAAGGCGATGAAGGGGACAATGAACCAGTAGCGCAGCAGCACCTGCCAACGCCGCGGCGGCTGGTCGGGCCGATGGGGCACGGCCACGCGGGGGTTGTACATGCCCAGCAGAAACCACACGGGGCAGGACAGGAACAGTCCGATGGCGAAGCCTTGCAGCAGGGCGAACATGGGGTGCTAATACGCTCCCTGATCCTTGAGATTCACAATCGCTATCCTACAGTACTGCCCTCATACAGTACTGCCCAAAATTCGTTCCAGGAGCGCTCATGCGTCTGCTCGCCACCCTGCTCCTCTGCCTCGGGCTCGCCGACGCTTCGGCCCGCACGCTGGTGAGCGATGCCGGCACCCTGCGGGTGGAGAGGCTGGCCAGCGGCCTTGAACACCCCTGGGGGCTCGCCTTTCTGGCGGATAACCGGCTGCTGATCACCGAGCGCGCCGGGCGGATGCGGATCTGGTCGGCCAGGGAGGGGCTATCCGAGCCCGTGGAGGGCTTGCCGGAGATTGCCGTGGGTGGTCAGGGCGGCTTGCTGGATGTGGCCGTGGAGCCCGCCGAGCCACACCCCTGGGTGTACTTCTCCTACGCCGAGCCACGGGACGGCGGCGCCTCCTCCACCGCCCTGAGCCGTGCCCGACTGGCGAATGGGCGCCTGACGGGACTGCAGCATCTGTTCAGCCAGCAGCCCAAGGTGTCGGGCGACAAACACTTTGGCGGCCGAATCGTGCTGAGCGGCGGGGACACGCTGTATCTGACCACCGGCGAGCGTTTCCGCTTCGACCCGGCACAGCGACTGGACGATCATCTGGGCACGATCATTCGCCTGCGCCGGGACGGCGGCGTGCCCCGGGACAATCCCTACATCGGGCGGGCGGGCGCCCTGCCGGAGATCTGGAGTCATGGCCATCGCAATATACTGGCGGCGGCCCGGCATCCGACCGATCACAGCCTGTGGGTGGCGGAAATGGGGCCGCGCAACGGCGATGAGCTGAACCGCATCGAGAAGGGCGGTAATTATGGCTGGCCGCTGGTGAGCTGGGGCGAGCATTATGATGGCCGGGACATTCCGAACCCGCCCACGCGGCCGGAATTCATCGGCTCCGCCCTGTACTGGAGCCCGGTGATCGCGCCTTCCGGGATGATCTTCTACACCGGAGACGCCTTCCCCGCCTGGCACGGCAGCGCGCTGATCGGCGGCCTGCAATCACGGGGGCTGGTGCGGGTGACAATCGACGGTAATCGCGCCCGCGAGGTGGAACGCCTCGCATTGGGTGCTCGAATCCGGGCCGTGGCCGAGGGCCCCGACGGTCAGGTGTACCTGCTTACCGACGCGCCCCGGGGAGAACTGCTCAGACTCGGACCGAACTGAGCTCCTCTCGCCCCATCCATTCCAGCATCGCCTCGGGCGCGACGGGTCGGCACAGATGATAGCCCTGGGCCCGGTCACAGCCCATCTCGGCCAGCGCATCCAGCACGGGCTGGTCCTCCACACCCTCCGCCACCACTTTCAGGCCCAGGTTATGGGCCATCTGAATGATAGTGCGCACGATCACCCGATCGCCCTGCTCGCACAGCATGTCGCTGACGAAGGAGCGATCGATCTTCAGCTCGCGCACCGGCAGGCGCTTGAGGTAGGCCAGCGAGGAAAAACCGGTGCCGAAATCGTCTATGGACAACTGCAGCCCCGCGGCCTCCAGGGCCAGCAGCGCGGCCAGCGCCCCGTCCTGGTTGCGCATCATTTCCGTTTCGGTCAACTCCAGCAGCAGTGCGTCCCGGGGCAAGTCATGGGCCGCCAGGTGGGCGATGATCCGCTCCAGCAGGTCGGGCTCGCGCAGATTGCGGGCCGATAGATTGACGCTGATCGCAAGCGTGTAGCCACGCGCCCTGAAGGCCGCGCACTGTCGCGCCGCTTCCGCCAGGACCCAGTCCGTAAGTGGCCGGATCACGCCGGTCTGCTCGGCCATGGGGATGAATTCATCGGGGGGAATGAAGCCAAAGTGCGGATGCTCCCAGCGCAGCAGCGCCTCGGCCCCGCAGACCTGCCCAGCGGCCAGGTCCAGCTGGGGCTGATAGGCGAGTGTCAAGCCACCCTCTTGGATCGCCTCGCGCAGATCGCCCAGCAGGGACAGCCGCCGCGCGCTGTACTGATCGCCATCCTCGCGGTACACCGCGAGTTGCCCCTCCTCCTGGGCGGATTGCTGGAGGGCGATGTGGGCGTGGCGCAGCAAGGTCTCGGCATCCTTCCCATGTTCCGGGGCCCAGGCGATACCCACCTGGGCGGAAATACTCAGCGACATGCCTTGATAGCCCAAGGGCTGCTCGATCTCGGCCTGCAATTCCCGCGCGGCGCGCAGCAGCACCTCCGTGCCGTGCTCAGGGTCCACCAGTACGGCAAAACACACCCCTTCCATGCGCACCAGCCGCGCCTGCCCCTCTATACGCCGGGCGCCGGGGAACTGCCGCACCAGGCTCTGCAGCCGTTGCGCGAAAAGGGCCAGCGCCTGACTGCCGTTCTGATGCCCCAGAGTGTTGTTGATTTCCACGAAACCGTTGAAAGCGAACAGCAGCAAGCCGCAGGCCTCGTCACGACGACACAGCTCGGTCAGATAGCGGCGCAGCAGTACCTGGTTGGGCAGGCCGGTGAGGTCATCATGGTAGACCTGATGCTGCAAGCGCTGTTCCGTCTCCCGGCGTACCTGGATTTCCGCTTCCAGCTCCCGGGTACGCTCGCGCACCTTGCGGTCCAGCAAGGCGTTGTCCTGGCGAACCTGGCGGGTCAGCATGCGGGCTTGCAGATGAGCTCGCACTCTGGCCCGTACCACGGCCGGACGGAACGGCTTGGTGATGTAATCGGCAGCGCCCATTTCGAACCCGGCCGCCTCGTCCTCGTCCTCGCCCAGCCCCGTGGTGAAGATCACCGGGATGTCGCTGGTTCGCGGGTCGGCCTTGAGCCGTCGGCAAACCGCATGCCCGTCCATGCCCGGCATGCGGACATCGAGCAGAATCAGATCCGGCGGTGGTGTCTCCACGGCACGCTGCAACGCCTCCACGCCGTTGTCCACGCCGATCACCTCGGCCACGCCGGCGAGCACGCGCTGCACCAGCGCGAGCATCAGCGGGTCGTCGTCCACAGCCAGCACCAGGGGCTCGTATTCGTTCTTGTTCGTCATCTCCGGTTTCCCGAGCGGGCCCCCCAGCCAGTCTTTCGCGGCGTATGAAACGAGCTTAAGGCCAAGCCACTCACGTTTTCGTGCGGCGCACCGTGACCACCATCGCGCCCTACCCTAAGATGGTTGCCCGCCATCCGCAATAATGTCGCCCCTCATGCGCCCAATTCTTGCCTGGCTGCTCGCCGCGCTGCTCGCTGGCTGCGCCACCAAGCCCCCCAGCGAACCCCACGACGCCTGCGAGATCTTTCGCGAGAAGCCCGATTGGTATGAGGCTTCCCGGGAAGCGGCCGAGCGATGGGGCACGCCGGTGCATGTGCAGCTGGCCATCATGCACCAGGAGTCCACCTTTGTGCACGACGCCCGCCCGCCCCGTGGGCGACTGCTATGGGTGATCCCGTGGCGCCGGCCGAGCAGCGCCTACGGCTATGCCCAGGTGCTGGATGGCACCTGGCGCTGGTATCAGGAGGATACCGGCCGCCATGGCGCCAGCCGCGACGACTACGCCGACGCCGCGGATTTCGTGGCCTGGTATGTACACACCAGCCACCGCATGTTGGGCCTGTCCAAATGGAATATCCGCGCCCAATATCTGGCCTATCACGAAGGACAGGGCGGTTACCGGCGCGGCACCCACCGGCACAAGGGCTGGTTGGTGCGAGTGGCCGACCGGGTCAGCGCCCGAGGCAGCCGTTACCACACCCAGCTGAGCCGTTGCGCGGAGGCGTTGAACAACCGGGGCTGGTGGCCCTTCTGGTGAGCCGGCACTAGCAAGCGCCGGGGCGAGACTCCATATGGGTAGCTGACGCATGCCCGACTAGAGGGAGACACTCATGGCGCAATGTGAAGTCTGCGGCAACGACTACGATATGGCCTTCGAGGTGATCACCGCCGGCCACCGGCACATCTTCGACTCCTTCGAATGCGCCGCCCATCGGCTTGCTCCCCGTTGCGAGCAGTGTGGCGTGCAGATACTCGGGCACGGCGTGGAGGGTGAAGGCGCGATCTATTGCTGCGCCCATTGCGCCCAGGCCGGCGGGGTGCACGGCATCATCGACAACACCGCCCACGCCCGACCGTCCTGAACATGCTGCCTACTGCAGCTGGCGCACCACTTCCAGCGCCGTCTCCAGCGCCCGCAGCCCGTCCAGTCCGCTGACCACGGGCGCGCTGCCGCTGCGTACGCTGCGGATAAAGGCATCCACCTCGGCCTCGATCGCGTCGCCCCCCGGCAGAGTAATGCGATCTCCGGCCACATCGGGCATCTCGCCCAAGGTCGCGCCCGGTGAGCGGTAGTAATAATCCAGGGTATTGGCCCCCATGTCGGCGGCCAGATAGGCGGTCTTCTGGAACAGACGCAGGCGCCGCTCGGTCTTCTGGCTGATGCGGCTGGCGGTCAGGTTCGCCACGCAGCCGTTTTCGAACTGGATGCGGGCGTTGGCGATATCGATGTGATCGGTGAGCACCGGGACGCCACTGGCCTGTATGCCCACCACGGGGGAATCCACCAGGGTGAGCGCCAGATCGATGTCGTGCACCATCAGGTCCAGCACCACGTTGATATCGGTACCACGCCATTTGAAAGGGGCGAGCCGATGGGCCTCGATGAACATGGGCCGTTCCACCCGCTCCATCAGTGCCCGCACCACCGGCTTGAAACGCTCCAGGTGCCCTACCTGCAGCACGCGGCCGCCGGCTTCGGCGCGCCGCACCAGATCCCGGGCTTCCGCCACCTCGCTGGTGATGGGCTTTTCCATCAGCACGTGCACGCCGGCGTCCAGCAGCGCCGCGCCCACGGCATGATGATGGGCCGTGGGCACCACCACGCTGGCGAGATCCATCTCACCGAGCAGCGCGCGGTAATCGCTGTGCGGCCGGGTGCCGGTCTCCGCGGCCACCGCCGCGGCCCGTTCCGGGTCGGCGTCCACCACCGCTACCAGGTCCACCTCCGGATGGGCGGCATACTTCTGGGCGTGAAAACGCCCCAGGTAACCCACCCCGATCACCGCGGCCCGCAAGCGACTCATCGGCTCACCCCTCTCTTGCTGTTTTCCAGAAACGCCAGCAGGTGCTCCACCTCGGCGCTGAGCGGCGCCTGCCCACGCAGACGCTCACAGGCCGCTTCCAGACGCAGCCCGGAGCGATACAGCAGCCGATAGGCCTGCTTGAGCGCGCGCACCGCCTCGGCGGAGAAACCCGCGCGGGCGAGCCCCTTGCGGTTGAGCCCGTAGAGTTTCGCGTGATTGCCCGCGGCCATCATATAGGGCGGGATGTCCTGCACCACGATGCTGCCACCGCCGATCATGGTGTTTCGCCCGATGCGAGAGAACTGATGCACCGCGCACAGGGCCGAGATATTCGCCCGGTCCGCCACCGTCACATGGCCGCCGATGTGCGTGGCATTGCCGAGGATGACGCCGTCGCCGATCACGCAGTCATGGCCCACATGGCTGTAGACCATGAACATATTGTCGCTGCCCACGGTGGTGAGGCGCCGATCCTTCGGGGTGCCGCGATGGATGGTGACGAACTCGCGGAACACGTTGCGGTCGCCGATCTCAAGCGCGGTGGGCTCGCCACGATAACCGATGTCCTGGGGAGCGTCCCCCAGACAGACATGGGCATGGAGTACGTTCTCCCGCCCCAGGCGCATGGGCCCCTGCAGCACGCAGAAGGGGCCGATGACACAATCCTCGCCGATCTCGACATCAGGCCCGATATAGGCCTGCGGCCCCACCCGCACGCCCGGGGCGAGCCGCGCGCCGGCATCCACCGTGGCGCCGGGGTGGATCAGCGTCTCAGCGCTGCTCATCGGCGCTGATATCCAGCGGCTGGAAATCCACCTGCGGGTTCACGTCCGCCTGGTAGTCCACGCCTGGCAGCCCGAAACCGAACAGCTTCAGGAACTCTTTCTTGTAGTAGGCATAGTCGCTGATCTCGAAGAGGTTCTCGGTGCTGATCCGCGCCCACAGATCCTTGCAGGCCTGCTGCACGTCGTCCCGCAGTTCCCAGTCGTCCAGCCGGTAGCGGTTCTGCTCGTCCATCTTCGCGCCCTCGCCATACAGGCCGGTGGCGAACAGGCGCTGGATCTGCTCCATGCAGCCCTCGTGCAGGCCCTGCTCGCGCATGACCTTGAACACCAGCGACAGATACAGCGGCATCACGGGGATCGCGGAGCTCGCCTGGGTGACCACCGATTTGAGCACCGCCACGTTGGCCTCGCCCCCCTTGCCGGACAGGCGCTGGTTCAGCGTCCTGGCGGTCTGGTCCAGGTGCTGCTTGGCGCGACCCAGAGTGCCATGCCAGTAGATCGGCCAGGTGATGTCGGTGCCGATATAGCTGTAGGCCACCGTCTTGCAGCCCTCGGCCAGTACGCCGGCCTCGTCCAGGGCTTCGACCCAGAGCTGCCAGTCCTCCCCGCCCATCACCTTGACGGTGTTCTCGATCTCTTCCTCGGTGGCCGGGCCCACCTCGGCTTCGGTGATCACATCGCGGTTGGTGTCGATGGCGGTGGACTTGAAGGGCTCGCCGATGGTCTTCAGCGCCGAGCGCACCACCTCGCCGCTGTCCGGCAGCTTGCGCACAGGAGAGGCCAGGGAATAGACCAGCAGATCGATCTGTCCCAGGTCCTGCTTGATCAGCTCGATCACCTGACGCTTGGCCGCATGGGAGAACGCATCGCCATTGAGGCTCTTGGCGTACAGGCCGGCCTTGTGGGCTTCTTCCTCGAAAGCGGCGGAGTTGTACCAACCGGCGGTGCCGGGCTTGCGCTCGGTGCCCGGCTTCTCGAAGAACACCCCGATGGTGGCGGCTCCGGCGCCGAAGGCGGCGGCGACCCGCGAGGACAGGCCATAGCCGCTGGACGCCCCCACCACCAGCACCCGCTTGGGGCCGTTTTCCAGCACGCCCTGGGCGCGGGTGTAGTCGATCTGCTCGCGCACATGGGCCGCGCAGCCGGTGGGATGCGTGGTGGTGCAGATGAAGCCGCGGATTTTCGGTTCAATGATCACGATGAAGGCCTTTTCGTCATTCTGAAGTGATACGGTGAGCAGATGATACCCGTGTTGAACGCCGACGACAGCCCGCACCGACAACCGTCTTGACAGCGAACCTCCCGGCCGACGATGCCGGGAACAGACCCAACACGCACGGAGCCTTCCCTCATGCGACGCCTACTCCTCCTGCTCCTGGCCACGGGCTTGCTGTTCGCCTGCGAACGCACCCCGCCGCAGTACCCGGTGCTCCCCGCAGGCAGCACCGTGCTTGCCTTCGGCGATAGCGTGACCCACGGCACAGGCGCCCCGGACGGCGCCGACTTCCCCGCGCGGCTCGCCGCCCTCAGCCAATGGCGCGTGATAAACGCCGGCGTGCCCGGCGATACCGCCGCCGCGGCAAGGCACCGCTTGCTGCCCTTGCTCGAGGAGCACCGGCCCGCGCTGGTACTGGTGGAACTGGGAGGCAATGACTTCCTTCGCCGACGCTCGACGGCGGCCGTAAAGGAGGACCTGCGCGCCATACTCGGCAAGGTACGCGCCCACGGTGCGCAGCCCGTATTGGTCGCGGTACCCGCCCCTTCCGCCTTCGGCGCGGTCACGGGCCGGCTTTCAGATGCCCAGCTTTACCGAGAGCTGGCCGAGGAGGAAGCCGTGCCGCTGGTGGCTGGGGTGTTCTCGGAGGTTCTTTCACAGGACGATCTGCGCGCCGACCGCATCCACCCCAATGCCGCCGGCTACCGACGCTTCGCGGAAGGCCTGGCGGACAGCCTGCGGCGTCACGGATTACTGGAGTGAGCGCGATGTCCCGGGCTGACTCAGTCCGAGGGCGGAGGCGGAGAACCGTCGCCGCCCCGCCCGGCCAGGCGTCGGGTCAGCATGACGACCGGGAGCAACACGAATACACCCAGAAACCAGCCGCCGTTGAAAAGCAGCACCAGGCCGATCACCAGGCCCAGCGTGAGCAGATAGGCGATGTAGGGCATCAGCGCCGCAGACGACCGGCCTGCGCCAACAGCCCGTCCCCCACACCAGCGGGCGCCGTCATTTGCGGAAAAACGCCAGAAAACCACCGGCAACCACACAGACCGCGCCGCCGATGATGTACCACATGGTCTCGTCGCTGAAGCGTCCGGTCAGGGTCTCGGCCACCTGCTCGCCCACCGACTGACTCGCCTGCCAGCCGAAGAACAGCAGGATCGCCCCCACCACCAGCAGCACCAGCCCGATCAGCTTGTTGTTTCCCATGCTTGCGCTCCCTGTATGAATGACCGCTCTCAGCATGCCCGTGCCGTGTATGACTGACAACACGGCCGCGAACAGCGCTCCTCCTTCATCTTCCCTTACAGGCGAAGAATCGGGCAAGAATAAGGTTCTTCGCGGCTTGGCGGGAAGCTTTGAAATCAAAACGGACGCTGGCGCCGTGGCTCCGGCCTTGTGCCCACCGCCGGGTCAGGGTGGGGCTTTCCGGGTTCCGCGTCTTGGTCCCGGGCTGCGCCCACCGAAGCGTGAAGGCCCTGGGGCGGGTACGGCCGGCGGCGGCCGTCGATGCAGCCGAGCATCGCAGCCGGAAGGGGATCAGCGAGCAGCTTGTTTGAGCGTAGCGAGTTTGCTGCTCGCCCCCTT